>NZ_JBGSOZ010000144.1:0-49663 GCF_041738905.1 Aestuariivirga sp. | reverse complement strand
GAACAGCGCGGCCGTGCCCTGGCGCGGGTCTTCGGCGGCATATCACTGGCCCAGGTCGTGGGCGTGCCGCTGGGCGCCTGGCTCGCCTATCGCTTCGGCTGGCACTCGGCCTTCTGGGTTGTCGCAAGCATAGCGGCGTTCTCCGCGGCGGTGCTGCTGCGCTTCGTTCCGCGCGATGTGAACTTCCAGGCGACGTCAGTCGGCAACATTCTGGCCGCGCTCACAAATGGACGCCTGATGCTGGCGGTCACCTTCACCGCAACGATCATGGTATCGGTCTATATCGTCTTCACATTCTTTGGCCCCTTGATCGAAGCCTCGATCGGCAGCAACCCCGAGACGCGGACCTTCTTCCTCGTGCTTTACGGCATCGGCGCGGTCGCCGGAAACTACATGGGCGGATACCTGACCGACAGGATCGGCCCGAAGCGGACGCTGATCATCATCTGCGTCGCCCAGATGCTGCTCATGCCGCCCTTCTCGGTCATTCCACTGAACCCGATTGCATTCGCCGCGCTGGTCGGCTTGTGGAGCGCCTTTGGCTGGTCCTTCATGGCCCCGCAGCAGTCGCGCCTCGTCGCCATCGCGCCACAGGCCCAGACTCTCGCCCTCGCGCTCAACGCCGCGATGATCTACGTCGGCATCGCCATCGGTTCAGCCATCGGGGGCCGGCTGCTCGATTGGCAAGGCCTGAAGATACTGGGTCTCGCGGGCGGTGCGGCCGCGGCTTTGGCATTGCTTCATTTGCTGCTGTCGGGCCGCGCCGCAAAACAGGCATAGGCCTGCCGATTGCTGTCGGCTATGGAAGTTGCCGACGAGTCATTGATACCCCGAAAGGACATGCCAGCATGCCAGAGACCACAGCAGAACATGTGATCACATCAGCGCCCGTCGCCTCGCGCCGGCGTTCACTGGCCAAGACGATCAGCTGGCGGGTTCTGGGCTCTCTCGACACCATGCTTCTGGGTTACATCTTCACCGGAAGCATCGCCATTGCAGGATCAATCGCTTCGACCGAAGTGGTCACCAAGATCGTGCTCTATTACTTTCACGAACGCGGCTGGGCCCACATCAAGTGGGGCCACAAGTAGGCCTCAGGCGGAGAGCGCCTGCTTGAGGTCGCCAACCAGGTCATCGGCATCTTCAAGCCCCACTGACAGACGCAGCATGCCATCGGTAATCCCCATCATGGCGCGCGCCTCCGCACCGATGTTGCGGTGTGTGGTCGAGGCCGGATGAGTCATCAGCGACTTCGCATCGCCGAGGTTGTTGGAAATGTCGATGATGCCCAGGTGGCGGAGAACGTCGAAGGCCTTCTTCTTTCCGCCTTCAACTTCGAACGTCACCATGGTGCCGCCCAGCTTCATCTGCTTGCGCGACAGAACAGCCTGGGGATGCGAGTCGAGGTGCGGATAGAGCACGCGCGACACACCTTTGACGCCCGACAGTTCGGTTGCGATCCGATGCGCGGCATGTGATTGCGCTTCCACCCGGAGTTTCAGCGTCTCAAGCCCCTTCAGCAGGATCCATGCATTGAAGGGCGAAATCGACGGTCCGGTGTGGCGAAGGAACGGCTTCAGCAGCTCTTCCTTGAACTTGCGGGTGGACACGATGGCACCGCCGAGAACCCGGCCCTGCCCGTCCATGTGCTTGGTGCCGGAATAGACGATGACATCGGCGCCATAGGTCAGCGGCCGCTGCAGGATGGGCGTGGCAAAGATATTGTCGACCACGACATTCGCACCCGCCGCCTTGGCAATGCCGCACACGGCTTCGAGATCGATCACGTCCAGCGTGGGGTTCGATGGCGTTTCAAGGAACACGCATTTGGTGTCCGTGGTGATGGCCTCTTTCCAGGCCTTCAGGTCACCGCCGTCGACCAGTGTCGTCCTGATGCCAAAGCGCGGCAGGATCGATGTCACCACCTGATAACACGAACCGAACAGCGCCTTGGACGAGACCAGATGATCGCCCGCCTTCAACTGGCAGGCCAGAGCACCGAACACGGACGCCATGCCGGAGGCCAGCGCATAGCAGGATTCAGCCCCTTCGAGCAGCGCGAGGCGTTCTTCGAACATGGTGACGGTGGGGTTGCCATAACGGCCATAGACATAGCCGTCGTCCTCGCCTGCAAAACGCTTCTCCGCCGTCTCCGGCTCGTCATAAACGAAGCCCGAATTGAGGAAGAGCGCCTCGGAGGTCTCACCATGGGGCGAACGGTCGAGCCCACCGCGGACGAGCTTGGTGGCATCGCCCCAGCCCTTGGGGTCCGATTTGTGCTTCTTCATCTCGAAACCCCTTCAGCTCTGCACCCACGGCAGCCCCGCGGCCTTCCAGCCGCCAAGAGTGCCGCGATGGCCCGAACCGTCCTTGTCGCCTTCAAACCCTTGCGCCACGTTCCAGGCATTGGAATAGCCGGCATCGGTCAGCGCCGAGGCAGCCGAGGCAGACCGCGCACCGGATCGGCAGATGCACAGGATTTCAGTGTCCTTCGGCAGCCCCATCTGCTCGATTTCGTTCACGAAGGTGCCGTTCACCTGCATCGAGGGAAACACCTGCCACGACAGTCGGACGAGCCGCTCGACCGCGGGAACGCCGACGAACACCCATTCCGGCTGTGTCCGCACATCGATCAGGACGGCGGAAGGATTGTTCTGGAGCCGCTGGTAGGCTTCGGCCGGAGAAATATCACCCTGATGCATGGAACGACCCGTTCGTTATTTCGAACAGAGGAATAGTCCAAACGGAATCGTCCCGCAAACGGAAATGCCCTCTGGCCCGATGGTCTAGGCCCGGCTGGCCGGGAACTCGACCACCGCTGTGCCAGACACGGGATCAGTCACGCCCAGACCGTCGCCCAGATCCTCCAGCATGTGCCGCATGCTGTCCAGAAGGGGCAGCATCTTGGGCCGTCCCGCGGCCAGCGTATCGGCACTGTCCCAGCTCCCGATGAAGCAATAGCTGCGGTCTCCCGTCTTCACGAGTGCCCCGCCCTTGAAACCCTTGAATTCCGGTTCGATCCGGTGAGCGTCCTCGAACGCCATTTCCATTCCCGGCTTCACCCTGAAACGCACGGCATTGTAAGCAGTCATGCTGACCTCCCGTTGTACGGCGTTACCCCGGCAGGCATGGATAATACTCCTTTTTAGGCGGAAGGTGAACGGCTGGCCCCGGCCCGTGAGACAGTCTGGCGCTTCCGGTGGGCCTTGCTCACCTGTTAGATGAATTCACCACCTCACCTCCGGAGTCTTTCACCATGTCAAAGTCCCTGCCCGCCCGCGCCGATGTCGTCATTATCGGCGGCGGCATTGTCGGCTGCTCGATTGCCTATCACCTTACCCGGGACGGCATCACCAATGTCGTGGTGCTGGAGCGGAAGCAACTGACGTCCGGCACGACCTGGCACGCGGCGGGCCTCGTCGGGCAGCTGCGCGCCACGCGCAACCTGACTGAACTGGCGAAATACACCACCATGCTGTTCGAGGGCCTGGAGAAGGAGACCGGTCAGGCGACCGGCTTCAAGCAGAACGGCTCCTTCTCGATTGCCCTCAATGATGGCCGCCACGAGGAATTGCTGCGCGGCGCCTCGATGGCAAAGAGCTTCGGCCTCGACGTTCAGGTCGTCTCGACGGCTGAAATCAAGGAGCGCCTGCCGCACTACAACATCGAGAATGTGAAGGGCGGTGTCTTCCTCCCGAAGGACGGACAGGTGAACCCCATCGACGTGACGCAAGCGCTGGCCGCCGGTGCACGTTCACGCGGTGCCAAGGTCTTCGAGAACACCAAGGTCACCCGCGTGCTTGTGAAGGACGGTTCCGCCTATGGCGTCGAGACAACAGACGGCACCATCCTCGCGGACAAAGTTGTGGTGGCCTCCGGCATGTGGTCGCGCGACCTCGGGCGCTCCATCGGCGTCAACATTCCGCTCCATGCGTGCGAGCATTTCTATATCGTGTCAGAGCCCATTGCCGAACTGCCCCGCAACATGCCGGTCGTCCGCGTGCCCGATGAATGCACATACTACAAGGAAGACGCGGGCAAGCTGATGGTCGGCGCCTTCGAGCCCAAGGCAAAGCCGTGGGGTGGCGGCGGCATCGACGAGGAACACGCCTTCGTGACGCTGCCCGAAGACATGGATCACTTCGAGCCGATCCTCACCAGCGCCATCAACCGCGTGCCGCTGCTTGAAACCGCCGGCATCCAGCTTTTCTTCAACGGCCCCGAAAGCTTCACGCCCGACGTGCGTTATTATCTTGGCGAAGCGCCGGAGGTGAAGAACGTCTATGTGGCGACGGGATTCAATTCCATCGGCATCCAGTCTTCCGGCGGCGCGGGCCTCGTGCTGTCGAAGTGGATCAAGGACGGCCATCCGCCGATGGATGTTAGTGGCATCGACATCCGCCGCATCCATCCCTTCCAGTCGGTGAAGTCCTATGCGCGTGAGCGCGCCTCGGAGAGCCTTGGCCTTCTCTACGCCATGCACTGGCCTTACCGCCAGGCAGAGACGGCGCGTGGCGTGAGGCGGTCCCCCCTGTTCAACTACGAGAAGGACCTCGGTGCCGTGTTCGGCGAAGTGAATGGCTGGGAGCGCCCCAACTGGTACGCGCGCGACGGTGTGAAGCCCGAATACGAATACTCCTACGGCCGTCAGAACTGGTTCCCCTGCGCTGATCATGAGGCAAAGCAGTTGATGACCAACTGCGCCTTCTTCGACCAGTCGAGCTTCGCCAAGTATTCGGTCGAAGGCCGCGACGCCCTTAAGGTGTTGAACCGCGTCTCGGCGGCCAACATCGATGTCGAGCCGGGCAAGATCGTCTACACCCAATGGCTGAACGAGCGCGGCGGCATCGAGGCCGATCTCACCGTGACGCGCCTCGCGAAAGACAGGTTCCTCGTCGTCACCGGTGCCGCTCCTCAAACCCGCGACATGGCCTGGTTGAAGACGCACACACCGTCAGACTCGCATTGCGTGGCGACCGACATCACGTCGGGCCTGCCGATGATCGCCATCATGGGTCCGAAGTCCCGCGCCCTGCTGGAGAAGGTTTCAGGCGCCGATCTCTCGAATGCCGCATTCCCGTTCGGCACCTCGCAGGAGATCGAGATCGGCTATGCGAGAGTCCGCACCAGCCGCATCACCTATGTTGGCGAACTGGGCTGGGAGCTTTACATCCCCGCCGAATTCACCGCCCACGTGTTCGAGACGCTGTGGGCTGCGGGCATGGAATATGGCCTGACACCCGCCGGCATGCACACCATGAACAACTGCCGCACCGAGAAGGCCTACCGCCACTGGGGCCACGACATCGCGGATGAAGACACGCCGCTTGAAGCGGGCCTCGGCTTCGCGGTCTCGTGGGACAAGCCCGGCGGCTTCATCGGCAAGGAGGCGCTGCTGAAACAGAAGTCCCTGCCCGTCCAGCCCAAGCGCTTCGTGTGCCTGGCGCTGGAGGACAATTCGATCAGTGCACCGATGATCTACCACGAGGAGCCGATCTACCGGAACGGCGTGATCGTCGGTTCCACCACGTCGGGTGCATGGGGCCACCGCGTGAACCTGTCGCTCGGACTTGGCTACGTGAAGAACGATGCGGGCGTCACAAAAGACTGGCTCGATAGCGGCACGTGGGAAGTGGAACTCGCCTGGAAGCGCTATGCGGCGAAAGTCCAGTTCCAGAGCTTCTATGATCCCAAGGGCGAGCGCATTAAGGCCTGATCGCTTCGACATTTCACAATGGCAGAAACCCCGCCGGATCGCTCCGGCGGGGTTTCGCTTTGCAGGGGTCGTTGGTCGAGGCTTAGAGAACGAAGTCGGCGATCGACATTGTCGTCTGGCCGCTGTCCAGCGTCACCTTGAGCATCATGTCGACGCCGGCGATGCTGTCGGTGTAGAACCTCAGCGTCGCGACACCGCCCGAGATCGTCCAGTCGATGTTGCCGATGGCGGTCGAGCCCTGGATGACAGTGAAGGCCTGGTCGCCGGTAAGACCGGTGCCGGTGCCTTCGCGGGCATCGATGCCGGAAACGTCGATCTTTTCACCCGTAGCGAAGTCGAGGATGATGTCAGCAGTCGTCGAGGTGCTGCCGCTCTCCGTCTTCAGGTTGAAGTCGAAGGTGTCGATGTCGGCGCCGCCCGTCATCGTGTCCTTGCCGAGGCCACCGGTGATGGTGTCCTTGCCGGCAAGGCCATTGATCACGTCGTCACCCGCGCCGCCATCGAGCTTGTTCCAGCCCGCGTTGCCGGTGATGGTGTTCGCGTCGCCGTTGCCGGTGCCCGCGATATCGTTCCTGCCGGCAAGGACGAGGGTTTCGACATTGGCAGCCAGCGTGTAGGTCGCCAGCTTGGAGATGACGGTGTCGGTGCCGGAACCCACTGTCGAGGCTTCGGTCACAACGTCACCGGCCTGCTCGACGTAGTAGGTGTCGTCGCCGTCGCCCCCGACCATCGTGTCGTTGCCGCTCTTGCCCTTCATCGTGTCGTTGCCGGCGAGGCCAGTGAGCGTGTTGTCACGGGCATTGCCGTTGAGGAGGTTGTCAAGCGAGTTGCCGGTACCGTTGATGACACCGAGGCCGGTCAGCGTGAGGTTCTCGACGTTGGCCGCGAGAGCATCGATGGTGACCGAAGCCTTTACGAGATCGCTGTCGCCTGCGCCAACAGTCGCGGCTTCGGTGATGGTTTCACCGGCCGACCCCACGATGTAGGTGTCGTTGCCGTTGCCGCCTACCATGGTGTCGACGCCGCCCAGACCATCGAGCGTGTCGTTGCCATCGCCGCCATTCAGCGTGTTGGCTGCGCTGTTGCCCTTGAGGGTGTTGTTCAGCGAGTTGCCGGTGCCGACAGCGGCACTGCCGCCGAGGGTGAGGTTCTCGACGAAGGCGCCCAGCGTGTAGCCAGAGACGGCCGAAATGACAGTATCCTTGCCACCCGCATCGAACCCAAGGTTATCGAGTTCCGACACAGAGTCGGAGAGCGAGTCGATGTAGTAGGTGTCGTTGCCGGCACCGCCCTTCATCGTGTCGTTGCCGGCCTTGCCGTCGAGGATGTCGTCACCAGCCTTGCCATCGAGCGTGTTGGCGGCCGCGTTGCCTGTGAGCTTGTTGTTCTGGCCGTTACCGGTGCCGTTGATGGCTGTGGTGCCGGTGAGAAGCATGTTCTCAATGCCCGTGGTAAGCGTGTAGGTGACGCTCGCCTCGACGATATCCGTGCCTTCGCCATTCACTTCGATGACTGTGTCGCCGGTATTGTCGACGACGTAGGTGTCATTGCCCAGGCCGCCGACCAGTACGTCGGCGCCAACGCCGCCATTCAGTTCGTCATCGCCGCCAAGTCCGTTGAGAATGTTGTTGCCCGAGTTGCCGACGATGAGGTTCTTGAGTTCGTTGCCCGTGCCTTCGATGTTGCCGGTGCCGGTCAGCGTCAGGTTTTCGAGGTTGGCACCGAGCGTGTTCGTGACCGAGCTTTCAACACGGTCCGTGCCTTGACCCGTGCCTTCGACGATCGTGTCTCCGCCGTCGGTGACATAGACGTCGTTACCGAGGCCGCCGATCAGCGTGTCGGAGCCGGTGCCGCCATTCAGGATGTTGGCGCCATTGTTGCCGCTGATGACGTTGTCCAGCGTGTTGCCGGTGCCGTTGATGTTCGCGGTGCCGGTGAGCGTCAGGTTGTCGAGGCCGCTCGTTGCGTCACCCATGGAGAACGACACGCTGGAGAAGACCTGGTCGTTGTTGCCCGAGCCGACGGCCAGGGTTTCGATGACCACGTCGCCCACGTTGTCGACATAGTAGGTGTCGTTGCCGTTGCCACCGGTCATCGTGTCGGCGCCGAGGCCGCCATCGATTGTGTCGGCGCCGTCGCCGCCATTGATGATGTCGTCTTCGACCGTCGTACGGAAGGCAACCGTTGCGGATGTCGGGCTGATGTCGTCGGCGCCCGAGGAGCCGGTGATCGTTACGGCTTCGACATCAAGGATGTTGACCGTGATGGTCTGGTCGGTGAACAGCGTATCACCTGCACTCGACACGCCGTCATAGACACGCACGGTAACCGTGTAGGTGTTCCTGCCACCCGGATCAGATCCGTTCTCGTCGGTGTCGGTGGGGGCTTCGAAGTCGGGCGTTGCCTTGAACGTCAGGACACCTGTCGTCTTGTCGATATCGAACTTGAACCTGTCCGCGCCGCCGACGATCGCATAGTTCAGGGCGTCGCCATCGGCATCGTTGCCCACAACGGTCGTGACCGCGGTGATTCCTTCGTTCAGGTCGATCGATGCGGTGGCGCCACCGCCGTTGGAAGTAATGGTTGGTGTATTGACGGGCATATCGCGGTCCTCGGCTCTCTGGGGTTACGACTAAGTCTGGCTCTCGAAATTCTTCAGTCTGATCGAAAGGAACTTCGTCCCTGGGCTTGTGCCGCTGCCAGGGTGACGAAAACACGCTTCGATCCACACTCGCCAATCAACCGCACAAACCTCAAAGTTGGTTTAATGCGAGGGCTGAATCTGTATGAACTGCACGCCGAGGGTGCGCGTCTTCGGGAGATGTCCGTCAGCCGGATTTTCTCAGAAGGAAAGACACTTTATATTATATATCAGTTGTTTAATGGAATACTCTGACAAAGAAGATCAGCGGCAGAGTTCTGGGAAAGGACAACTTTCCGTTACGTTTTGTAAACCGTGTTTCGACAGTTCTAATGTTGCGTTCACCTTTAACGGGTGCTTTACCGCGCCTCGCCGGGCGGTGCTCAGCGATCGTGATCGACGTTCAGATCGCGCCTGGTTGAGAAGATTGAAATCGAGAATCCCGCCACCACGTCGATCAGCGTCATCACGGTGAGAAGCAGGAAACTGGCGGTGCCTGCGGGCTCCCAAAGCAGAAGCAGCAGGAGCGCGCCAACGAAGACCGCGGTCGATAGCATATGGTCGAGAATGGTTCCGCGCCCTGCCCGCGCCGCCTTCAGCATTTCGAGAAACAGCGCGCCGAGCCCCGCCAGCGTGAAAAAGTCACCGGCGCGCAGCGTGAGCATCGCCCCCGACGCCAATGTCATGGAGTAGGCGTCGCCATCGAGCATCAGGCCACCGCCGAAGCCCAAAACCACATAGGCTGCGACGACAAATGCAAGAATGGGGACGGACATGATATAATTCATGGCTCTGAACTCCTGAGGCGTCCCATAGATGCCCTTGCCGTGCGATTCCCGCAAAGCCGGATTGCATGGATCACGGGACGATTTGTTCTTTAAAACGAACGTTCAACCGGATATATTCCGATCAATCAAACGAGGAGGCCAACATGGCACTGCAGATTGGCGATATTGCACCGGACTTCGAGGCCGAGACCACGGAAGGTCACCTGAAGTTCCACGACTACATCGAGGGTTCCTGGGTGGTGTTCTTCTCGCACCCCAAGGACTTCACCCCCGTCTGCACCACGGAACTCGGCTCCATGGCGAAGATGAAGCACGAGTTCGACAAGCGCGGCGTGAAGCTCATCGGCATCTCGATCGATACGGTCGACACGCACCACCGCTGGAAGACAGACATCAAGGACGTGACCGGCGCCCAGGTGAATTACCCCATGATCGGCGACGAGGACCTGCAGGTGGCCAAGCTCTATGGCATGATCCACCCGAACGCCTCGGGCAACGCCGCAAGCCGCACAGCAGCCGACAATGCGACTGTGCGGAATGTCATGGTCATCGGCCCGGACAAGAAGATCAAGATGGTCATGGCCTATCCGATGAGCACAGGCCGGAACTTCGACGAGATCCTGCGCGTCATCGACTCGCTTCAGTTGACTGCCACGAAATCCGTGGCAACTCCCGCGAACTGGAAGCAGGGCGAGGACGTGATCATTCTGGCCTCCGTCTCGGATGACGCCGCCAAGGAGAAGTTCCCCGGCGGCTGGAAGACCCTGAAGCCCTATCTGCGCATGGTTCCGCAGCCGAAGTGACGCCTGACGAGTTCTCCCTGTGACTTGGACCCCGGCCCTCAAAGAGCCGGGGTTTTTTCTTGCCACAATCCAGTGCAAGACTTGCCGCTGGTGCTGGTTGGACAGTCCACCCCGCATCGTCAACGTCAGGCAACAGGAGACATGACCATGAAGTTCGTGCTGTCTTTTCTGGCCATCCTCGGGGCGGTCGCCGTCAGTTCTGCAACAGTCAACGCTGCTGAGGTGACTCGCACCTATACGAGCGGAACCTATACGTTCACCTGCATCGCTACCGGAAGCAGCGAAACCTGCGGCAACTGGAACATCTGGTCCGGCAGCTGACAACAAGTTTGCGGAAACCCCGGTGCGCCGGGGTTTCCCTTTTACCACCAGGTCGGAGCCCTGTACCCGCCCGCCGCCTGCTCGATGGCCGCCGCCGTCTGGAACAGCGTTTCCTCGTCGAACGGCTTGCCGATCAGCTGAAGCCCAAGCGGCAGGCCGTCAGATGACAATCCCGCGGGCACCGCGATGCCGGGAAGGCCTGCCATGTTCACCGTCACCGTGAAGATGTCGTTCAGGTACATCTGCACCGGATCGGTGATCTCGCCCGGCGCAAAGGCGGGGCTGGGCGTTGCCGGCGTAAGCACCACATCCACCTTGTTCCAGGCCTCGTCGAAGTCGCGCTTGATCAGTGTGCGGACCTTCTGGGCGCGGACATAATAGGCGTCGTAGTAGCCAGCCGAGAGCACATAGGTGCCGATCAGGATACGGCGCTGCACCTCGCGGCCGAAGCCCGCGGCGCGGCTGTTCTCGTACATGTCGACAATGTCGTCGCCGCGCACGCGGAGCCCATAGCGCACGCCATCATAGCGGGCGAGGTTGGATGAAGCTTCAGCCGGCGCCACGATGTAATAGGCGGGAAGCGCATATTTCGTGTGGGGCAGCGAAATCTCTACGATCTCGGCGCCCTGCTCCTTCAGCCACCTGGCACCCTGCTCCCACAGCGCATCGATCTCGGCGGGCATGCCATCGACCCGATACTCCTTCGGAATGCCGACGCGGAGGCCCTTGATGGGCCGGCCAATCGCCGCCTCATAGTCCGGCACCGGAAGGTCGACAGAGGTCGTGTCCTTGGGGTCAACGCTCGCCATCGACTTCAGCATGATCGCCGCATCGCGCACATTGCGGGCGATGGGACCGGCCTGGTCGAGGGATGAGGCGAAGGCCACGACGCCCCAGCGCGAACAGCGGCCATAGGTCGGCTTGATGCCGACCGTTCCGGTGAAAGCGGCAGGCTGGCGGATCGAGCCGCCGGTATCGGTGGCCGTTGCGGCAGCACAAATATGGGCGGCGACGGCCGAGGCCGAACCGCCCGAGGATCCGCCGGGCACCAGCGCCGCATTGGAATTCTTGCGCTTCCACGGGTTGATGACGTTGCCGTAGTAGCTCGTCTCGTTGGATGAGCCCATGGCGAACTCGTCCATGTTGAGCTTGCCCAGCATCACCGCGCCGTCGCGCCAGAGATTGGCCGTCACGGTTGATTCATACTGCGGTTTGAAGCCGTCGAGCACATGGCTGCAGGCCTGGGTATGAACCCCTTCGGTGGCGAACAGGTCCTTGATGCCGAGCGGAATGCCTTCCAGCGCACCGGCTTCGCCGCTGGCAAGCCGCGCGTCGGACGCCTTTGCCATGGCCCGCGCCTGTTCCGGCGTCTCCACGATATAGGCATTGAGCACGCGGGCCTTTTCCATGGCGGCCAGGTAGGCGTCGGTCAGTTCAAGCGCCGAGAACTGCTTCTTCTTCAGCGCGTCGCGGGCGGCGGCAATCGTAAGCGAGGTGAGCGAGGTCATTCCACCACCTTCGGCACCATGAAGAACGAATCTTCCTGCGCGGGCGCATTGGCGGTTATCTTTGCCGGGTAATGACCGTCGGTCACCTCGTCCTTGCGCATCTTCATCTTCACGGAAACGACCGAGGTCAGCGGCTCGACCGCCGACACATCGACCTCGTTCAGTTGCTCGATCCAGCCCAGGATGGAATTGAGTTCGCCTGCCAGCTTCGGCAGTTCCTCGTCCTTCACCTTGAGGCGCGCAAGCCTCGCCACCCGTTTCACGGTAGCCTGATCGACCGACATCTGTTCATTCCCTGAAGAAATCCGTGGGCGCGCAATAGCACCCGCTCACCCCACCTGCAACTTGGCAATCTGGCGCCCGTCAGGCCTGAAGTTCTCGGGGCGCAGCCAAGCCTCGAAACCCTTGCGCACTTTTGGCCAGTCCATGTCCAGCATGGCGTACCAGGCGGTGTCGCGGTTGCGGCCCTTGACGATGAAGTGCTGCCGGAAAATCCCCTCGAAGTGGAAGCCGAAGCGCTCGGCCGCCTTGCGCGAGGGCGCGTTGAGTGAATCGCATTTCCATTCAAGCCGCCTCACACCCAGGTCATCGAAGCAGTGCCGGATCATCAGGAAGATCGCTTCCGTCGCCTCGCGGGTCTGCTGCAGGCCAGGAGACATCCAGATATGACCGATCTCGATCACGCCATTGGGCGCATCCGCGCGCATGAAGCTGCCCATGCCGGCGGCCTTGCCCGTGTCCCGCCGCACATAGGCATAGAACCACGGGTCGCGCGAGGCTTCGCGCTCCTTCAGCCAGTTCTCGAACTGTTCGAAGCTCTGCCACGGGCCGTAGGCGAGATAGGTCCAAACATGGCCATCGGGGTCGCTGTCCTTGAACGAGTCATAGAGTGCGCGGGCATGCTTCGCCGCCAGTACAGGTTCCAGCAGCACCCACTGGCCGTGCAATGGCCGCATGTCGGGCTTGGAGCCGGGCGGCAGCGGGTCGACCACCGGACCCACAGGACGATCGGGTTTCTTTGCCATCAGAGCACCACCGTTTCGCCAGAGGCCATCACCTTCACCTTCGCGGCGTCAGGCCCCATGGCTTCGAGGAAGCGCGAGGCGTCATCCGCCACGAAGCCCTTGAAGGAATTGAAATGGCACGGAATGATCGTCTTGAAGTCGAAGAAGTTGCGGCAGGCATAGGCCGCCTGGTCGCCGCCCATGGTGAAGCGGTCGCCGATGGGAAGGATGCCGATCACCGGCTTGTAGAGTTCATGGATCAGCTTCATGTCGTAGGATAGTCCGGTATCGCCAGAAATATAGAGCGTCTTTCCGGTCTCGTGCTTCGGCTCGATTATGAAGCCAGCCGGGTTGCCGAGATAGATCGGCATTCCGCCATTCGTATCCGACGATGAGTGCCAGGCATTGGTGAAGACCACGTCGAAATCGTCGAAGGAGATCCGCCCGCCGTGGTTGCCGGGGCTGTAATTCTCCACCCCCTTGGCGTTGAGCCACATGCAGATTTCGAAATTGGATACCAGCACGGCACCCGTCGCCTTCAGGATTTCAAGCGAGTCGCCTGTATGGTCGCCATGGCCATGCGTCAGCAGAACATGCGTACAGCCCTGTGAAGCTTCCTGCCAGGTGGCCGTGGCGGCGGGGTTTCCGGTAAAGAAGGGATCGACGAGAATGACGGCCTTGCCGGTCTCGATGCGAAAGGCCGAATGGCCGTGATGGGTGATTTTCATCCATGACTCCTTGGGGTTGCCGCCATGATCCCCCGGCAAGGGACATAAGGCAAGATGACCTATCCGCCATTCGTCAAATCGGCTAGTGCAGGCCATGGCAAGTCCAGACCTCTCCCTCGCCGACGCGATCTCGTCCGTGCCCTCCGACCGGCGGCTGCTGGGCCTCGACCTCGGGACCAAGACCATCGGCGTGGCGACGAGCGACCGTACCCGGATGATCGCCACGCCCATTGAAACGATCGCCCGCAAGAAGTTCACCCAGGACGCCGAACGCCTCCTCGCCATCGCAAATGCCGAGAACATCGGCATCATCGTGCTGGGCCTTCCCGTCAACATGGATGGCTCCGAAGGCCCGCGCTGCCAGTCCACCCGCGCCTTCGCCCGCAACTTCGCGCGCCTTAGCCCCATCCCCATCGTGTTCTGGGACGAGCGCCTCTCGACCGCCGCCGTGGAACGCATGCTGATCCAGGCCGATGCCAGCCGCGCCAAGCGCGACCAGGTGATCGACAAGCTGGCCGCCGCCTGGATCCTGCAGGCGGCACTGGATTCGCTCCGTTGATCTCGACCTTCGAATCCCTGCTTCCGGTCTTCCTGCTCATCGCGCTGGGCTTGGTCCTGCGAGCCCGCAACGTTGTGCCGGCGGACATGTGGCGCGGTCTCGAATTGCTGGGCTACTGGGTGTTCTTTCCGGCGCTGCTGGGCGACACCCTGATCCGCTCCGACATCGCCAGCCTCGATCTCTCCGGCATCACTATCACCATGGTCGGAACCTTCACGACAATGGCGCTGGGCCTCCTTGCTGCGCGCCGCGTCCTGATGAATGTCCTGGTCCTCGATGGCCCGGCCTATTCATCGCTCTTCCAGGGCGCCACCCGATGGAACGGCTTCATCGCACTTCCCATTCTCGCCAAGCTCTATGGCGACGAGGGCGTAGCGCTCGTTGCTGTCATCATCGGCGCACTGGTGCCCCCGGCCAACATCATGGCGGTCGCGGTCGTGGCGCAGAACGCAGGAAGCCAGAAGCTCACCCTCCGGGAGACGGCCTATGTGGTTTTTCGCAACCCGTTCATCTGGGCGACGGCCGCCGGTTTGCTCATCAATCTCGCGGGCATTCCGATCTATGAGCCGGTCATGACCTCCATGAGCATGCTGGGCGGTGCGGCGATCGCCTCGGGCCTCCTCATGGTTGGGGCCGGATTGTCGACGAGCGAGACCATCCGGCCTTCAGCGCCAGTGCTCACCGGAACGGCCCTCAAGCTTCTGGGTACGCCGCTCATCGTCATTTTATGGAGTTCCGTAACGGGCGTTTCGGGAACGGCCTTCGTCGCCTGCATGGTTTGCGCCGCGGTCCCCACAGCCATGAGCGCCTATGTCCTGGCCCGCCAGATGGGCGGCGACGCCCCGCTCATTGCCGCTACCGTGATGACGCAGACGATCGTGTCGTTCTTTTCCATTCCCCTGATCATCATGCTGGCGCAGAGGCTGCAATGACCACGATCTTCCTCGCCCTGCTCCCGGTCTTCATCGTCATCCTCGTCGGCTTCGCTCTCAGGCGATTTCATGTCATCCGCGACGACCAATGGCTGGCGCTGGACCAACTCTGCTACTTCGTGCTGTTCCCGGTGATCATTTTCAAGGAGATCGCGGCGGCTGATTTCACGTCGGTTCCCGTGGTCCAGATGGCGATGGCGATGGTGCTTTCAGTGGTCGTGATGATCGGCGCGCTGGTGATCTTCCACCGCCCGGTGATGACTGCCCTACGGATCGACGGTCCACAGTTCACCAGCGTGCTTCAGGGAGCCGCGCGCTGGCACACGTTCATTGCCTTCGCCATCATCCCACTGCAGTTCGGGCCGAAGGCCTTGTCGCTGGGTGCGGTCAGCACCGCCGCCATGACGCCGCTTCTCAACATTCTCTGCGTCATCGTGATGTCGCGTTTCGCCCGCCCGGCGGAACTCGACACGAAGGCCCTGGCACTCTCGATCATCCGCAATCCCTTCGTCTTCTCGTCGCTCGGCGGCGTTGCATGGCAACTCGGCGGACTGGAAATGCCCACGATGGCGCTTCAGGTGCTCGACATGATCGGGCGCGGCGCTCTGGGACTGGCACTCCTGACAGTGGGCGCCGGTCTGCGCCTCGGAGACGCCGTGTCGAACTGGCCTCCCATCGCCGCGGCGACGATCCTGAAGCTGATGGTCATGCCCCTGGTCATGGCGGGATCGCTCATGCTCATGGGCGTCACCGGCGATGCCTTCGCCGTGGCGCTTCTGTGCGGCGCCGTGCCCACGGGTTCGGGCGCCTATGTGCTGGCACGCCAAATGGGCGGAGACGCTCCCATGGTGGCCAACATCCTGACCTTTCAGGTGATCGCCGCCGTCGTCACCATTCCGGCGGTGCTCTACTTCGCCGGACTTACAGGATGAAGTTCAACTCTGTGAGTGCTGAGGCCGATACGTTCTTGAGAAGGATCTCCATTTCAACACCGGGGTCGGAGGTCACGTTGATCCGGAGCAGCGTGTCGGTCCCGCTCTGGATGGCGCGGATTTGCCCGATATCCGTGAAGCCCGACGTGCCGATGAAAATGAAAGCCTGATCGCCCGCTGCCACAGGATCGGCATCGATCTCTTTCAGCCCGATCCGGTCATCCGCCAGACTGAAGTCACGGATGACGTCGCCGGAACCGGCTGCCGAATGGGCGATGTCAGAATAATAGAACCTGTCGCGCCCACCGCCGCCTGACAGGGTGTCCTGACCTTCGCCGCCCGAGACAAGATCGACGCCCGCGCCACCCAACAATGTGTCGTTGCCCTTGCCGCCAGACAGGAGATCGGTACCGGCACGTCCTTCGATGCGGTCGTTCCCGTCGAGGCCCAGAATGTAGTCGTTGACGGATGACCCGGTCAGCGCGCGGCTGCCGCTGTCATTCATAATCGTGGGGTTGGCCAGTTCGATGTAGCCCTCGAACAGCGCAATCGGCGTGCCGTTGAAGTCCGGGACGGCGTTGTAATCGGTGATCCCTGCTGTCAGCTTCTGTCCCTTGTAGAACGAGAACAGATCGTCATTCACGAGGCCCTGAAGATTGGCCCAGAGCAATGCCACATTGTGCTCGGCGCCAAAGCCCCTGTACTCGAACGGAAATGCAACCGTCGCGCCATACTCGACATCGACGTTGTCGATGTTGGGCATGTCGAACAGCAGGTTGCCGCCAAACTGCAGATTGTCCCGCAGCGCCTGGATGGGGAGCAGGCCCGGATCCTCGGGAACGTCCGGAAACCTTTTGGGAAAATGAACACGGTCTTCCGCGTTGGAAATCGAGATGTAGTCGTCCGGACGGAAGATCGCCTTGATCTCCTTCGTGGTGAACTCGATTCCGGGAAGGATCTCGATCGTGTTCTTGACGATCGTCGCGGTCCCGGCGTCGATGCCGCTGAGGTATTCCGGCAGATCGGGCGGGATACCGGATGAACCAAGTGAGACGATGGTGAGATGATCCGGCCGCAACTCGCGGAACCGGTCGGCATCGACCAGCGTGAAGACATCGGCCAGCGCGCCGCCGAGGCTGTGCCCGGAGACGACGACATCCGTGATTTCGGGATGGTCCGCGAGATAGTCATGGGCCGCGTTGATCAGCGGCTTGAAGGCCTTGTAGTTCGCCGCGAGGCCCTGCCCCGTATACGCCTGACCGCTTCCGAAGGCGGGGTCCTTGGCGTCGGTGCCGCGAAAGCTGAGGACCAGCGTGTCACCGCCCGAGATGGCCAGAAGGCCCTGGGCATCGAAACTGTTCGTCGTGAGCGTCGTCACCTTCGCATTGTAGAGGCCGCCCGTCGTGAACTTGGCATCGCCATTCTGACCGTTGAAGGTCGGCAGGTCGGTATTGTCCAGCAATTCGAAACCCTGGCTGGCAAGATAGCCCCGGTAGTCGTCCGCCTTCTCGGCGTCGTCATCACCGTCGATATCGAAAGCAGGTGAAATATACTCCCCGCCATAGACGGCTCGGGCCAGAAAGGCGCCGGACAAGACCTGCATGGAATTCGAGATGATGTCGACAGTCATGGGTGTTCCCGCTCAATCAATTCAGGCACGCATGCTCTGGAAATGAGATCAATTTGTGATTGGGGCGGCCACGCTGGAATCGACGCCCCCAACATTCAGTTTCCACAGTGCCAAGATGCCGCTTGCGGCCAAAGGGATTCGCTTCTACACACCCGGCTTTAATGACCCGAGAACCCCGTTCCCCGCTTCTCAAATGCCAGCACTTGCTGGCCATGGACGATATCTCCTCCCTTGAAGCCACCCGTATTCTCGACCTGGCCGAGCGCTACGTCGAGGTGAGCCGCCAGATCGACAAGCGGCAGCCAGTGCTTCAGGGGCGCACCCAGGTGAACCTCTTCTTCGAGGCGTCCACCCGGACTCAAAGCTCCTTCGAAATTGCCGGCAAGCGCCTGGGCGCCGACGTCATGAACATGGCGGTGGCCAATTCCGCCGTGTCCAAGGGCGAGACACTGCTCGATACCGCCATGACCATCAATGCCATGCAGCCCGATTTCCTGGTGGTCCGCCACCAGTCGTCAGGTGCGGTCGAGCTTCTCGCCCAGAAGGTCTCCTGCGCGGTCATCAACGCGGGCGATGGCCAGCACGAGCACCCCACGCAGGCGCTGCTCGACGCCCTCACCATCCGCCGTCACAAGGGACGTTTCGAGGGCCTCATCGTGGCCATCTGCGGCGATGTGCTCCACTCGCGCGTGGCCCGCTCCAACATCCACCTGCTGAACAAGCTGGGCGCCCATGTGCGCGTCGTGGCACCCTCCACGCTCCTGCCCTCCGGCATTGCCAATTTTGGTGTCGAGGTTCACCGCACCATGGAAAACGGTCTGCGCAATGCCGACGTCATCATGATGCTCAGGCTTCAGCTTGAGCGCATGACGGGGGCCTTCGTGCCGTCGATCCGCGAATACTACCGGTTCTTCGGCCTCAATGCCGAGAAACTCAAACTCGCGAAGCCCGATGCGATGGTCATGCACCCGGGCCCCATGAACCGCGGCATCGAGATCGACTCGGACGTGGCGGACGGCGTTCAGTCGGTCATCCGCGAACAGGTGGAGATGGGGGTCGCCGTGCGTATGGCCGTGCTCGATGCCCTTTCGCGCAACATGCCGGGCGGGGGCAACGCATGATGACGCCCATGAAGCAGAGCGCCAGCCGCAGGGCCTATGTCAACGCCAACATCGTGGCACCCGCACAGGGCCTCGATGGCAAGGGTGGAATCCTCATCGAGGACGGCTGGATACTCGCCGTCGGCCCAAAAGTGACACGCGAGTCTGCGGGCAGCGGCACGGCGGTTATAAACTGCTCCGGCCTCACGCTCATTCCTGGCCTCATCGACATGCGGGTCTTCACGGGCGAACCCGGAACTGAATACCGCGAAACACTGGCGAGCGCGTCCGAGGCAGCGGCCGCGGGCGGCGTCACCACCATGATCGTCATGCCCAACACCCAGCCCGTCATCGACGACGCTGCAATTGTGGACTTCATCATGCGGCGCGCGCGCGATACCGCGACTGTCCGCGTGGCTCCCATGGCGGCCATTACAAAGGGGCTGGCAGGCGAGCTGATGACCGAGATCGGCGGCCTCAAGGAGGCTGGCGCCGTCGCCATCACCGAGGGCACAAAGTCCCTCGCCAATGCCAACGTGTTCCGCCGCGCCCTCACCTACGCCAAGGACTTCGACATGCTTGTGGTGCAGCATGTGGAAGAGCCCTCCCTCTCGTCCGGCGTGATGAATGCGGGCGAGACCGCAAGCCGTCTGGGTCTCTCCGGCAACCCCGCCATGAGCGAGGTCATCATGTTGGAGCGCGACCTGCGGCTGGTCGAGATGACCGGTGCCCGCTACCATGCCTCGCAGATATCGAGCCAGCAGTCGGTGGAGGTCATCCGCGCCGCCAAGGCCCGCGGCCTGCCCGTCACCTGCGGGGTCTCGGTCCATCACCTCACGTTGAACGAGAATGACATCGGCGCCTACCGCACCTTCTTCAAGCTGTCTCCGCCCTTGCGCTCCGAGGATGACCGCCGGGCGCTGGTCGAGGCGGTGGGCGATGGCACCATCGACGTCATCGTCTCAGGCCATGATCCGCAAAGCGCCGACACCAAGCGCCTGCCCTTCGCGGAAGCCGCTTTCGGCGCCATCGGGCTGGAAACCATGCTGTCCGCCGCGTTGAGTCTTTATCACAACGATAACATCAGCTTGAGTCGTCTCGTTGAAGCGATGTCTTCAAAGCCAGCCGAGATCCTTGGTCTTGAGACAGGCCGCCTTGCACCGGGAGCCCCGGCAGATTTCGCTCTGGTCGATCCGCACCTGTCCTGGACCATCGAGGAAGACGTGCTGCGCTCGCGCGCCAAGAACTCGCCCTTCGAGCATCGGACACTCGAAGGCCGCTGCGTCGAGACCATCGTTGCAGGCCAGAGCGTTTACGCATACGTTCGAGGCTAGTTGACCTCAGGGGGAATGATGGGCCTGTCTGCCCTCGAAATGATCGTGTCGCTCGCCTTCGGCTATCTGTGCGGGACGATTCCGTTCGGGCTGATCCTCACCAAGTCGGCGGGTCTGGGCGATATCCGTTCCATTGGTTCCGGCAATATCGGCGCCACCAATGTGCTCCGCACCGGCAACAAGAAGGTCGCCGCCCTCACCCTTGTCCTCGATGCCCTGAAGGGCACGCTTCCGGCCCTGCTCATGGGCTGGCTCTTTGGTCCGCAAGCAGCGGTACTCGCGGGCCTCGCCGCGTTCTTCGGCCACCTGTTTCCGCTCTGGCTGGGCTTCAAGGGCGGCAAGGGTGTTGCCACCACCATTGGCGTGCTCTTCGGGCTCTTTTGGCCGTTGGGCCTTATCTTCATCGCGGTATGGATTGCGATGGCTGTGTTGTTCCGCACCTCCTCGCTATCCGCTCTCACCGCCAGTTTCCTGTCGCCGGTTGCCGCCTTCTTGGTGGGACGGAGCGACCTGATCCTACCCGCCGCCATCATGGGCGTTGCCGTGTTCCTCACCCACCGCACCAACATCGCCCGCATCCTCAAGGGCGAGGAGCCGCGGCTCGGCAAGTCAAGGTCAGCATGACGGGACGTTCGCTCAGCGAGGACGAACGCCGCGACTGGCTTCGCCTTTCGATGAGCGAAAACGTCGGGCCAGCCACATTCCGCACACTGATGAAACGCTACGGCTCCGCTGGCGAGGCACTCCGCGCCATTCCGGAACTGGCCCATCAGGGAGGCCTTGGCCGCTCACCCAAACTCTATGGCACCGAGGCGGCCCAGCGCGATCTCGACAGGGCCGCGGCCCTGGGTGCCCGTTTCGTTGCGATGCCGGAGCCGGACTACCCGCCACTGCTGCGGCAAACCGATGGTGCCCCGCCGCTCCTATGCATCAAGGGGGACGCAAGTCTCCTGACGAAGAGCGCCGTTGGCATCGTCGGTGCCCGCAATGCTTCGGCCATCGGCCGCAAGTTCGCCCGTCAACTCGCGTCCGAGATTGGCGGCGAAGGCCATGTCATCGTCTCGGGCCTCGCGCGCGGCATCGACACCGCCGCCCATGAGGCCTCGCTCGATACCGGCACCATCGCCGTGATGGCTGGCGGCATCGATGTCGTCTATCCGCCGGAGAACCACGCACTCCACGCGGCCATCGGAGAGCGTGGCGTGGTCCTGTCCGAGATGACGCTGGGAACCGCGCCCAGTGAAAAACTGTTTCCCCGCCGCAATCGTGTGATTTCAGGGATTGCCCGCGCGCTGATCGTGGTTGAGGCCGCCGTGCGATCGGGATCGCTCATCACGGCGCGTTATGCCGGGGAACAGGGCCGGGAGGTCTTCGCGGTTCCGGGCTCGCCGCTCGATCCGCGCTGTGAAGGCGCCAACAAGCTGATCCGCGACGGTGCCACCATTCTCATGTCACCCCGGGACGTGATCGAGACGCTGGCCAATGAACGCGGCCACCGCCAGATGAATTTTTTCGAACCATCAGACCCAATGCTCGAAGACCGCAGCCTCGATGACGGCGAACGCTCCCGCTTCATGGAGCTTCTCTCGCCCACACCCATCGACACCGACGATCTCATTCGCGAGAGCGGCCTCGACCCTGGGGCGGTGACCGCTCTCCTCCTCGAATTGTCGCTTGCCGGAAAGATCGTCAGGCTGGCGAATGGAGCGGTCTCGCTGGCGTGAGGTCAGGAAACATCGCTCGGATCTCGGCTGCCACCAGCATCTGCAATTCCCAGAGATAGGTATCGTGGATGCCGAGTTCTTCCAGTTTCATGACCGTCTGGTGAAGGTATTCGGCACCAGAGCCGCCGTGCCCCGCGGCGCGGGCGAGCATATGGGCCTGGGCGTGCATTGGAAGATTCACATAGAACATGTCGCGCCGCATTCCGGCATAAAAGGTGAGCGCCCTTTCGCGCTTGCCGTCGACATCGATATCGACCCAGCGCCACGCGCGGGTAAGCCGGCGGTATGGAATTTCCCGCCGCACAAGTGTGTCAAGCTGGCGGGCAGCGCCGGACTCCGCAATGCGGAACACTTCACCCTTGCACGATCCGCCGTGATCGAGCGCCAGCATCAGCCCCGGCTGCTCGGGAGAGCCGCGGAAACGCGATAGCTGCATGCAGAAGGCCCGATGCCAGCCCCTCAGCCGCGCCGGGCGCCGTTCGTCGAATGTGAAACCGGGGTTCCAAAGCAATGAGCCATAACCGAAGACGAAGACCGGACAGCCTCCACGAGACGCCAGGATGTCGGCCACCGTGGCAGCGAAATCCTCATCGGTCATCGGAATCCGGTTCGGGTCTGGCGGCAGATGGTCCTGCGGGATCTTCCGCTCGACACAGGCAACCAGTTCAGGACTGAGAACCAGCTTTCCCCGCATCGGATGTCCTGCCTCAGCCTGCCTGAGCCTCGCCGAGGCCCAGTTGGCGCAAAACCAGAATCATGGTGGCGTGGGCCTCTCCCTCGCCGACATTGACGATCTTGTGAGGAAGATCGCCGCGGAAGCGCAGCGCTTCGCCAGACTTGATCCGCTTCATCTGATCGCCGGTCGTCACTTCGACCTCACCACTGAGCATGTAGAGGTGTTCGACCGTGCCCGCCGGATGCGGATCGGATTCCAGCACGCCCTTGGGACGCGCCTTGAAATCATACCACTGAACCTGTTCAACCAGGTTCAGTGGCCCGGCGATGGCGAGCCGGCACAGTCCATCCTGGCTTTCCAGCATCGGAATGCCGGATTTCAGCTGGTGCTCGAGGAAAACGTGCTGGTCGTCGGTGCGCAATACTTCGTCGATCGTGGTATCGAGCGCCCGCGACAGCCGGTAGACCGTTGAAAGCGTAGGGTTTGTTTCATTCCGCTCGATCTGGGAAATGATCGACTTCGCAACGCCCGATTGTTCCGACAGGTCGCCAAGGGACATATTGTAGGCCTTGCGCAACCTCTGGATGGTCTTGCCGAGCGATGGTGTTGGATCAAAGTCTTGTAACTCGGGGTTTTTCTTGCCGCGACGCGTTGACATTTCGCCGTCCTGTATTTAGAACTGGTGTTCGTTAAAACGAACGACACCGGCGCCCGGTGTTCTGTATGTCCTTCTGATAGCGCGTTTTCGTTTCACGGATCAAACGAAATCGTGAAGCAGAGAGGGGACCTGTACGGAAGACCGAACGTTTGAAAGAGCGAACGCAACTCGAGGGAACCATTGGCATGCGCTATTTTCCCATCTTCTACGACTTGAAGAACCGCCCTGTCACCATCGTCGGCGGCGGCGAGGAAGCTTTGCGCAAGGTCCGGCTTCTGCTGAAGACGGACGCAGTGATCAATGTCATTGCCCCGTCTCTTCACGATGAATTGGCCGCGAATCCACGCGTCAACTGGATCTCCCGCCATTATCATACGGGCCTCCTCGACGGTGCGGCCCTGGTCTATTCGGCCGATGCGGCCCTCAACGAGCGCGTCGCGGCGGATGCGCAGGCGCAGGGCATTCCGGTCAATGCCGTGGACAACCCCGATATCTCGACATTCATCGTTCCTTCCATAGTGGATCGCGATCCTGTGGTGGTTGCCATCGGCACCGAAGGCACCGCACCCATCCTCGGCCAGGGCCTTCGCGCCCGCATCGATGCGATGCTACCGGTGGCCCTGGGTGACCTGGCAAAATCCGCCGCGTCCCTCCGCGAGCGTGTGGCCGCCACCATTCCCGCCGGCAACCGCCGCCGCGGCTTCTGGCATCGCTTCTTCTTCGGCGACGTGCGCGATGCCTTCATCGCGGGCGAATCCTGCAACTACCTTGCAGGCGTAGAAGGCCTGTTCGCCAGCGAGGCACAGCCGCCGAAGGGCCGCGTGTCCTTCGTCAGCCTCGTGACGGACGATCCTGAGCTGCTCACCCTCAAGGCGCTGCGCAAGCTGCACGAGGCCGACGTGATCGTGCATGACCAAGCCGTTGCCCCCGCCGTTCTGGAAATGGCCCGCCGCGATGCCGTGCGCTTGCCGGTGAAGGGCGAACTCTACGATGGTGCGACCGACATTCTCATCGCCGAAGCCCGCGCCGGAAAACTGGTGGTGCGGCTATCGGTGAAGGACGCCTCGCTCGAGGAAACCATCTCGGTCGCCGCCGAGGGCCTCGCCTTCGAAAACGTACCGCCGCCGGCACAGTCGAAACCGACCGACATCATTCCCTTCCCCGCGCACGACGACATCCGCGACGCAATTTTGAGAGCCGCATCATGACCATGCCTGAAAAGGGACAGCTTGTCACCGCCAACCGCCTGAGGGACGGCATCGCCGTGTTCCTCACCCGCTCCGGCCAATGGAGCGAGATCATCGACGACGCTGCACTGGCACTTGAGCCGCAGGCGGCCGCAGCACTGGAAGCGCGCGCCAGGGACGATGAGAAGGCAACGCTGGTGACGGGCGCATACCTGATCGATGCGGAGCGCCTCGGGGGCCGCGTCCGCGCCGCGCATATCCGCGAGCGCATGCGGGCACTTGGCCCCACCGTGAGGCTGGACCTCGGCAAGCAGGCCGAGGGCAAGGGCGCAGGCTTCGGCGCGCCTGAAGGAGTTTGATCCATGTACCGCTATGACGAGTTCGACCATCAGTTCGTCCGTGAACGGACCAATCAGTTCCGCAACCAGGCTGATCGCCGCCTGAAGGGCGATCTGACGGAAGAAGAGTTCCGCCCGCTCCGCCTGATGAATGGACTTTATCTCCAGCTCCACGCCTACATGCTGCGTGTCGCCATCCCCTATGGCACGCTGTCGAGCCGGCAGATGCGCCAGCTCGCCTTCATCGCAGATAAGTGGGACAAGGGCTACGGTCACTTCACCACCCGCCAGAACATCCAGTACAACTGGATCAAGCTCGAGGAAACAGCTGACATCCTCGACGCGCTGGCGGAAGTCGAGATGCACGCCATCCAGACGTCCGGCAACTGCATCCGCAATGTTACAACCGATCATTGGGCCGGCGCCGCCGCCGACGAGATCGCCGACCCGCGTCCCGTGGGCGAGCTGCTGCGCCAATGGTCTTCGCTCCATCCTGAATTCTCGTTCCTGCCCCGCAAGTTCAAGATCGCGGTGACGGGTGCGCCCAACGACCGCGCCGCCGTCAAGGTTCACGACATCGGCCTTCGCCTGCACAAGAACGACAGGAACGAAACCGGTTGGGAAGTGATCGTGGGAGGTGGCCTCGGCCGCACGCCGATGATCGGCGTCACCGTGCGCGACTTCCTGCCGGAGCATGAGCTCGTCGCCTATCTTGAAGCCATCATGCGCGTCTACAATCTCTATGGACGCCGCGACAACAAGTACAAGGCCCGCATAAAGATCCTTGTGCACGAGATCGGCGCCGACAAGTTCAAGTCTGAAGTCGAGGCGGAGTATGCGAAACGGCCACACGCATCGACTGAAGTGGAAGAGCGCGAGCTGAAACGGATCGAAGCCTATTTCGCCCCGCCCCAGCTTGAAAAGCTGCCGCGCTGGTCGCCTGGCTTCGAGGAAGCGAAGCTCAGCCACCCCGCCTTTGCCCGCTGGGCAAAGAATAACCTGGGGCCCCATCGCGCCGATGGCTATGCCATCGTCAACATCTCCCTGAAGCCCGATGGCGGCATTCCGGGAGATGCCACGTCCGGCCAGATGCGCCTCATGGCCGATCTGTCCGAGCGCTACAGCTTCGATGAACTGCGCATCAGCCACGCCCAGAACGTCGTGCTGCCGCATGTGAAGAAGGACGATGTCTTCGCCGTCTGGCAGCAGCTTGAATCAGCGGGCCTCGGTGCCGCGAACTATGGCCTTGCGGGCGACATCATCGCCTGCCCCGGTCTCGACTATTGCGCGCTCGCCACCGCCCGCTCGATCCCGATTGCACAGTCGATTTCGCGGAAGTTCGAGGACTCGAAGAAGCAGGACGAGATCGGCAAGCTGAAGATCAATATCTCGGGCTGCATCAACGCCTGCGGCCACCATCATGTGGGCCACATCGGCATTCTCGGGCTCGACAAAAAGGGCGAGGAATTCTACCAGATCACGCTCGGCGGCTCGTCTGCCGAGAACGCCTCGATCGGTACCATCCTCGGGCCGGGCTTCGCTGGCCATGAGGTAGCGGATGCCATCGAAACCATTCTCGATACCTATCTGAAGCTCCGTGAGCCGGGCGAGGAATTCCTCGCCGCCTATCGCCGCGTTGGCCCCAAGCCCTTCAAGGAGGCTCTCTATGCCGTTGCTTAAGAACAACACGCTGATCTCCGATACATGGATTCATGCCGAGGCCGAGGGCGAGCTTCCGAATGCGGGTGACGTCATCGTCCCCTACGCGCGGCTCCTGAAGGATTGGGAGCAGCTCTCGCAGCGCACCGGCAAGCTTGGCGTGAAGCTCGGCAATGCCGACCGCGCCGAAGCGCTCACGACCTTCCTGCCAAAGCTGTCGGTGATCGTTCTGCCATTCCCCGCCTTCAACGATGGCCGCGCCTATTCGCTGGCCCGTCAGTTCCGACAACTGGGCTATCGCGGAGAACTCCGCGCCACCGGCAACGTGCTGCCCGACCAGTTGCAGTTCATGCTGCAGGTGGGCTTCGACACGTTCGAGATCGGCGAGCGCTTCCCGCTCAACGTCTGGCAGCAGGCCTCGAAGCAGATGTCGCTGGCCTATCAGCGCGGCCTCTTCCGTCGCGGTTCCGAGGCCGAAATCTGGACTGAGCGCCACACGGACGCTGAGCCCTGGCTTGAACAGCCGCACGCGGGATGAACGTCTTGGACAAGCGCATCTTCGAGACCTATGCCGGTCTGGAGGGCCAGCAATTGCTGGAGCCCATCCTCCGCGACTTCCCGGGCCGCGCGGCTGTCGTCTCGTCCTTCGGCGCTGAATCCGCCGTGCTCTTGCACATGGTGGCTGAGGTCGACAAGGCGACGCCGGTGATCTTCCTCGATACCGGCAAGCACTTCTGGGAGACGCTGTCATATCGCTCGAAGCTGGTGGACAGGCTGGGCCTTACGGGCGTCCGCATCATCACGCCTGACGAAGCCGACCTGGCGGCCGCCGACCCGGACGGCACGCTGCACCAATCCCATGCCGACCGCTGCTGCCACGTCCGCAAGACCCTGCCGCTGCAGAGGGCGCTTGAAGGCTTCGACGTCACCATCTCGGGCCGCAAGCGCTATCACGGCGCGGCGCGTGCGACGCTCGACTTCCTGTCGATCACCGATGAACGCCTGAAGGTGGAGCCTCTCGCCGGCTTCTCCGCGCTCGACATCGGCGCCTACATGAGGTCGCATAATCTGCCGACCCATCCCCTGACCGAGATCGGCTACTTCTCGATCGGCTGCGAGCCCTGCACGCAGGCTGGCGGAAGCTCGTCCGACCCGCGTGCCGGCCGCTGGGCCGGGAGCAACAAGTCCGAATGCGGCATCCACTGGACCCACAATGGTCAGGATATCGCAGGTCCCTCATCGGCGGCCCATTGAGCCAACGACGCGAGACAAAATCCTATTAATCTACAATGCCTATTGAATTGATAGATTATCTACGGCATGACTTTCCTTGTCGAAGTGTTCACCAGGGGGAAGTGCGATGGATTCGTGGGTCTATGACTTTATCGTGTTCGCTGGAGTAGGCTTCTTCGCGCAGTTGATCGACGGCGCGCTTGGCATGGGCTACGGCGTCATATCGGCAACAGTGCTTCTCGCCACGGGTGTTCCCCCGGCCCATACGTCCGCCAGCGTGCATGCGGCAAAACTCTTCACCACCGCCGCCTCCGGCACGTCTCACATCCTTCACGGCAACGTCGACAAGCGCATCCTGATCATTCTCTGCATCGCGGGGTCCATCGGCGGCATCCTTGGCGCCATGGTTCTCGTGAACGTGGCCGCGGGTGCAATCAGGCCTTTCGTGTTCGGCTACCTCGGGATCATGGGGCTGGTCATCATCTGGCGGGGCCTGATGTTCCCTTCCAGCAAGACCGTCCCTGGCAAATACATCGCTCCGCTCGGTGCGGCGGGCGGATTTCTGGACGCGATCGGCGGTGGCGGCTGGGGACCGGTGGTCACCTCAAGCCTGATCGGTGCCGGTGCCTCACCCCGCTTCGTCGTGGGCACCGTAAACGCGGCTGAGTTCGTGGTGACCTGCGCCGTCGTTTCGGCCTTCGCAGCTACCATCTTCCTGGGCGTGTGGGCGGAATCCAATGGCATCATGGATCATTTCACCGCCATCATGGGCCTCATCCTGGGAGGCCTGCCGGCAGCCTTCTTCGCCGGATGGCTTCTCAAGGTCGCACCCCGCAAACCACTGATGATCGCCGTAGGCCTGCTGATCTGTTCAATCGCCGGTTTCGAGCTCTCGCGGGCTATCTTCTAGTCCACCTCGTCTGCCGGAACGATCCACTCTTCCTTGAGCGCCGCCTCCCGCCAGGAGCGGAAAACCTCGGTGTTCATGACCGTGTCCATGTAAGCCCGCGTTTCGCTGGCCACCGGCACCATGAACGTGTCGAAACGGGTGACCACCGGCGCGAACATGGCGTCCGCAATCGAGAACTTGCCGAACAGAAACTTGCCGCCCTTGCCGTGCCTGACCCGGCACTCGTGCCAGATTTCCTCGATGCGGCCCACGTCCTTCATCACAGCGTCACTAAACGGAACCGGCTTCCTTGGGCGGCGCAAATTCATCGGGCATGCGTTTTGCAGCGCGCTGAACCCGGCATGCATCTCGTTCGAAACGCAACGAGCCATGGCCCGGGCCGATGCCGCCTTGGGCCAGAGGTTCTTCTCCGGGAACAGCTCCGCCAGGTATTCCATGATGGCGAGCGACTCCCAGATGGTGGCGCGGCCATGCCGCAGCACCGGAACGCGCCCGGCGCGCGAATGCTCCGCGATGAGCCTCGCGGTATCGGCCGTATCGAGCGGGATCACCGTCTCGCGGAAGGGAATGCCCGCCATGCTCAGCGCCATCCACGGCCTCAAGGACCACGACGAGTAGTTCTTGTTGCCGATGATGAGATGCAGCACGCTCACTTGGGTTCGACCTTCTCGATCGGACCGCCCGCGTCCTTCCACGCACCGAAACCGCCCTTGAGGTTCAGCACGGGCTTGAGGCCCATGCGCTGCAATACTTCAGTGGCAAGCAGCGAGCGCCAGCCAGAGGCGCAATGAATGACGAAGGTCTTGTCCTCGGCGAAGACGGGCTTGTGATACGGACTGTCGGGATCGACCCAGAATTCCAGCATGCCACGCGGCGCATGGAACGATCCGGGGATGCGGCCCTCGCGCTGGATTTCGCGGATGTCGCGGATGTCGACGATGACCACATCCGGATTCTGCACCATGGCAATCGCTTCGGTGGTATCGACGTGGGAGACTTGTGCCTCCGCCTCCGCCATGAGCTGCTTGTGCCCAACGGTAATTTTCTGTGGCAAGGCCCCCTCCACGTGTATCTGGTTGCTTGGCAGTCAGTTGCGCGCGGCGCGCGTCTTACGTCAAGTGCAATGAAAATTAAAGTGCATCCGGACACGCCTTGCTTTCCCAAGGTTGCAATTGCTTCCTAAACTGGCCGCCAAATTGCTGCTACAGCGACTTTGGTAGGTATCTCCACGCAATAAAACCGATGCCTGCAAGGCCCACCGCAAGGATGACAAAGACCATGCCGATGGGAAGCCAGAGCAGCGCGAAGGCGAAGACGGAGGCCGGGATCAGTTCCGAGCAATCGATATAGGTGCGGTAGACCGCCGTCATCTCCTGGCGCTCGCGATGGCGCACCGCGCGCAGGAACGGAATGCCGCCCACGCCGTCAAGTGCCGAGGCCGCCACCGACCCCATGAGCAGGCAGCCCATCGCCACATAGGGCGCCGATGTGCCTGCCAGTCCCGCCCCGAGCGACGTCACGCAGCACAGCATGAATGCACCGGCGATGACTTTCCGCACACCATGCGTCCGGGCGATCCGGCCCGACACCCAGGCCGTGAGCAGCACGGCCTGGCTGGCGGAGATCATCAGTCCGCCCAGCGTCTTGCCGAGGCCCGACTCGACGATGAGCAACGGCCCGTAGATGAAGAACGTGGTCCAGAAGCATGAGCGCCCGAAGGCGATGAGCCAGGCCAGCCTCAGGCGCGGCTGGCTCGTGAAGCGCCTCAGGTTGCTGATCGCATCGAACCTCTTGAGGTTGACGGGCCGTGGAGCGCTCACATTCTCGGAAAGCCGCAGGTACCAGAAGATGACGAGCAGCACGCCTGCGGAAGCGATGGCCGCGAGTTGCGGCCCCCAGGGCCCGAGACTGACATAGAGCCAGACGCCCGTCGCCGGTCCCATCATCCAGGAGAAGGTCGAGAGGCTGAGGCGCAACGGTTCTGCCCGCGCAAGGTCGTTCCGCCGGATATGGTCGAGGATATAGAGCGAGAGCGTGATGTTGGCGATGGCAGCACCCACGTTCCGCATCAGCATCCCGGCGGCCTGCCCCGCCAGCACATGGCTCGCAAGCGCGAGGCTCGCCGCCATCAGCAGGACCACGCCGAACGTATAGGCCCAGCGCCGCCTGAGCCGCCCCAGCACATGCGGCAGCATCAGCGTGACGGCGAGGACCGTGATCGATACCGACGTCGACAGCACGCTCACCTTCTGGGCCGAGCCGAGGATGTCGTAGGCCTGCAGCGACACGACGGTGGAGTTGAGCGCGCGCACAAAGGATTCGACCGCGAAGATGGCCGCGAACGTATAGGCCCCGGCGCGGCGCGGTTGGGGCAGTATGGCTGCTGTGGAATCGGACGGCATGGTTGCTGGTCCCCAGCGAAAGCCTTTCCAATGCCGCTGGCAACTGCGCAAAGCGCCGGGCCACATGCTAATGATGAATGGCTTGAGCCGATGAGCGGGCCCGACTAAGGAGCCACCATGTCCACGTCCGAAAAACAGAGCGTCGCACTTGTCTCTATGGCCGCCAGCGCGGTTCTGGCCGGCTCGAAGTTTCTGGCAGCCATGTTCACGGGTTCGCTGGGCATATTGTCGGAGGCGATCCACAGCCTTATCGACTTCGGTGCCACCATCGTCACCTATTTCGCCATCCGCTGGTCCGACCAGCCGGCCGACGACGAGCACCACTATGGCCACGCAAAGATCGAAAGCGTGGCGGCGCTGGTAGAAACCGCCCTGCTCTTCCTCACCACCGCCTGGATCGTATGGGAAGCATTGAGCCGCCTCTATGGCGGCGAGCAGCACAATGTCGAAGTCACTTGGTGGGCCGTCGCCATCATCGCCGGCTCAATCATCATCGACTACAATCGGGCGCGGGCGCTGAAGCGGGTCGCGGAAAAGACCTCAAGCGAGGCGCTTGAAGCCGACGCGCTGCACTTTTCGTCGGACATGTGGAGTTCCATCGTGGTTCTGGGCGGCCTTGGCGCCGTCTGGGCCGGCATCCCGGCTGCCGACTCGATCGCCGCACTGGTGGTCTCCGGCTTCGTTGCGCGCGCCGGCTGGCAATTGGGCGCGCGCACCATGAACACCCTGCTCGACGCAGCGCCGGCCGGTGCCACCAGCATCGTGAGGGACATCGTCTTAGATACGCATGGTGTGCTCACCATAAAATCCATCCGTCTCCGCCCGTCGGGTGCCACCATGTTCGCCTCGATCGTGGTGGAGGTCGCCCGCACCATGCCCATCGACGAGATTGTGCGCGTGAAGGACGCCATTCAGGACCGGGTTCAGGAGCGCTTCCCCAACGCCGACATCACCGTCACGGCCAACCCGGTGACGCTCGACAATGAATCGGTGTTCCAGAAGGTCATGCTCATCGCATCGCGCCGCAACCTCGCCATCCATCACCTGACGGTGCAGCAACTCGATGGCAAGCTCGCGGTGAGCTTCGACCTCGAGGTGGAAGGATCGATGCCGCTGGGCGAGGCCCACGAGACGGCGACAATTCTTGAAGATGCGATCCGCAGCGAACTCGGCAGTGACGCGGAAGTGGAGAGCCACATCGAGCCCCAGCCCGAGCGCATGCTGGAAGGCCATGATGCGGCGCCAGCCCTCGCCGCCGAAGTGACCGCAAGCCTCATGGAATTGACGGCGCCTTTCGCTCGCCTCACCGAGATCCACAACATCAGGCTGAGGCGCAACGAGGAAGGCCTCTTCCTGCACTACCATTGCCGTTGCTTGCCCGGTGAGACGGTGGAGAAGATCCACGACGACATTGACCGTGTGGAAGCGGGCCTGAAAGAGCGCTACCCCGACATCCGCAGGGTCATCGCCCATGCCGAGCCGTTGGGCCACAGGAAGCACGCCCTGTAAGGCGCGCGGGGAAATCACCCCCGGGCCAGGCAACGCCCGGTCGCAGCTCATTTGGATTAAAACTTGCAATCAATTCCAGATTGCCAGACAGTCACTTCGTTTGAGTCAGCCATTCTCTTGATGACTATCCAAAGCCATTTCAACCGACGATCGGAAAAAGTATGAACCCTTTGCAAGCCTTGGGATCTGCATTGAGCATCGCCTCGAGCCTCAAGAATCTCTTCGGGCCAAACCCGATGGCAGAGGTGAATCAGAAGCTCGATGAGCTGATCACGATCTCCAAGGAAATTCTGAGCGCGACCGAAAAGGTCCATGAGACTGTCGTTGCGGGCCAACTGGCGAACTACAGTTCCAACATCTCCGACAGCCTCACCAATCTCAACTTCTACCGCGCCACCGGCGAGGCGGTCTATCGTGACCTCGCCATTCAGAAATCCATAACGGCCCTCTCCGGCATCATTTCATACACGACGACTGCGCCGGTCTCGCCAACCGTGCTGCTTCCGATCCTGATCGCCGCCAGCGCGGTACGCGAACTGATCATCGATGAGTTGCAGGAGGGTGCCTTCGCAGCCGAGGGCAAGGCGGAACTACAAAGTGCAATGACTGCGTTCAACGCAATGCAGCCTGACCTCTATGAGTTCTACGACGAGGCATTCACGCTCGAGGTCGTAGCGAGAGAAGAGACAGCAGCTTCAAATTTTGATAATAGGATTTACAACTACAAGGTCGCAATCATACCGCTTTCTGCAACGGAGCCTGCTGGCGTATTTGAGATTTATAGTGTGCCTGCCTGGGCTGAAGTGAGTACCATTCTCGAATACCTTGGTGCCGAAACCAAGATTTCCGATTTCTATGCCGCGTTGCTGTTGGAGCGATACTTTTACCTTCCTGCCGGAACCTACTTCGGCAACGTCAAGCCGGAAGGATTCCACAACCTGAACGTAGACTCTGTTTACAACGCCATCGCTGATTCAGCTCAGGATACTGAATACTGGTTGACTGGCGGCGGCGCACATTTTGAGGCCTTGTCCCGGCTGCTGGAACTGACCCAGAACGTGCATGTCCAGGGCGATGCCGGAGGTGCCACCGTCAACGACGTGATCGATGTCACCACCGTCGCCGGATTTGTGGGTGCTGACTATGCTGTCATCGACGGCAAGCGCGGCAATGACCGCCTCACCGGCAGCGACTTCATCGATACGATCCGCGGCGGCGACAACAACGACAAGCTGTTCGGCAAGGGCGGCAACGACATCCTGATCGGCGGGACGGGCCAGGACAAGCTCGACGGCGGACTGGGTGACAACCGGATCGATGGTGGGGCCGGCGTCGATCGCGTCAGCTATGCGTCCTCACTGGTTGATGTGAAGGTCTCGCTCGACATCATTGGACGGCAGGACACTTGGCAGGGTTTCGATACGATCAAGAACGTCGAGGATCTCGAAGGCAGCAATCACTGGGATATTCTCAAGGGATCGGCTGGCAACAACAAGGTTTTGGGCCTGCTGGGAGACGACGTCCTGGATGGCCTTGCGGGCAATGACCGTCTGGATGCGGGTGCCGGCAACGACATGCTGATCGGCGGAGCCGGCAAGGACATTCTCACCGGGTCATCCGGTTTCGACTACTTCTACTTCGCCAAAGGCTTCGGCGCCGACAGAATCCAGGACTTCTCACGCAACAACAACGAGAAGATCGACCTGTCCGGGATCACCGCAATTGTCGATTTCGCCGATCTGGTGGCCAATCACCTGAAGACCGACAGCGCCACCGGCTTCGCAATGATCTTCGCGGGCAAGGACAGCATCCTGCTCAATGGCATCACCGTCAGCCAGTTCGGCACCGGACTGGATTACAGTGCCGACGATTTCGTCTTGTGATGGAGATGGGCGGCGACCCCGATTACGGAAGCCGCCTCAGTCTCAGTATTCTTCCGGCACCGCCTCAAACTCATGGCTGGCCCTTGCGAGTTCGTTGAGGTGGTCCACCTCTTCCTGCGAAACCTGCACCTTGTTGGCCACGGCAAAGGCCTCGTAATAGGAATACTCGAGCGGCACCATCACCTGGTACAGCTTGGCCGACCTGGCAAGGTTGCGCAGTTCGAGAATCATGTCTGCGAGATACTGCGCCGTCTCCCGCTGGCGGCCGGGCTCATCGAGAGAACCATCTTCGGTAGAAGAATATCCGATAGTACGTGTCTTGCGGGAAGATCTTGCCGTGCCAGAGTGAGCGTTGAAGTTCATGGGCGCTCCGATGAGTTGAATGACTTAGCGTAACTACACCCTACACGGGTTTTTCGGAAATGAAAGCACCTACAGATTGCATGACGTTGCTAGGACCAGCAAAATTGCCGTGCCTTGCAGCGGCGGGGCGATGCCTATATGACGCCTCGAAACTTGATCAGGACTGTGAATGACCGTCGTCGTCGTTGAATCACCGGCAAAGGCCAAGACCATCAACAAGTATCTCGGCAAGGATTTCACCGTCCTGGCCTCGTATGGTCATGTCCGCGACCTGCCCGCCAAGGATGGTTCGGTTCGCCCCGACGAGGACTTCGGCATGGACTGGGAGGTCGACGGCAAGTCGGCCAAGCGGCTGTCCGACATTGCCGCAGCGCTGAAATCCGACGACCGGCTCATCCTCGCAACCGACCCCGACCGCGAGGGCGAGGCCATTTCATGGCATGTGCTGGAAGTGCTGAAGAAGAAGGGCGCACTGAAGGGCAAGGAAGTCCATCGCGTCGTCTTCAACGCCATCACCAAATCCTCGGTGCTGGAGGCGATGCAGCACCCGCGCCAGGTCGATGCCGATCTGGTCGATGCCTATCTCGCCCGCCGCGCCCTCGATTATCTGGTGGGCTTCTCGCTCTCGCCCGTTCTCTGGCGCAAGCTGCCGGGCTCGCGTTCGGCGGGCCGCGTCCAGTCGGTGGCGCTCCGGATCATCTGCGACCGCGAACTCGAGATCGAGGCCTTCCGTGCACAGGAATACTGGAGCATCGACGGAACCTTCACCACGCCGCAGGGCGCGGAGTTTCAGGCCTCGCTGAACTCCATCGCCGGCAAGAAGCTGGCCAAGCTCGACATCAAGGACGAAGCCTCGGCGCGCGCCATCGAGCAGGCGGTGAAGGGCCAGCCCTTCAAGGTCGACACGATCGACTCGAAGCCCGCCAAGCGCCACCCCTACCCGCCCTTCCGAACCTCCACCCTGCAGCAGGAAGCCTCCCGCAAGCTTGGCTTCTCCTCGTCGCGCACCATGCAGATCGCCCAGCGCCTCTATGAGGGCGTCGACATCGGCGGCGAGACCGTGGGCCTCATCACCTACATGCGAACCGATGGCGTGGACATGGCGCCGGAAGCCATTGCCGCCACCCGCAACGCCATCCTGAAGAACTTCGGCGAGCCCTATCTCCCCTCGGTGCCGCGCCACTACACCACCAAGGCCAAGAACGCGCAGGAAGCCCACGAGGCGATCCGTCCGACAGAAATGTCGCGCCACCCCATGGCCGTCCGCAAGACGCTCGACCAGGACCAGTTCGCCCTCTACGAGCTGATCTGGAAGCGCACCATCGCCAGCCAGATGGAGAGTGCCGAGCTCGAGCGCACCACCGCCGACATCGGCACGGAAGGCCGCGACGGGAAACATTATGCTTTCCGTGCAACGGGTTCGGTCGTCAAGTTCGACGGATTTCTCAAGGTCTATTCCGAGAGCCTCGACGATGGCGAGGACGAGGATTCCCGCAGGCTGCCCGCCATGGCGCGGGGAGATTCGATCGGGGTCAGGAAGCTCGAAGGTGTTCAGCATTTCACCGAGCCGCCACCGCGCTATTCGGAAGCCTCCCTCATCAAGAAGCTGGAAGAACTCGGCATCGGCCGCCCCTCGACCTATGTCTCGATCCTCGAGACCCTCAAGATTCGCGGCTATATCCGCATCGACAAGAAGCGCCTGATCCCCGAGGACAAGGGCCGCGTCGTCACCGCCTTCCTCGAAAGCTTCTTCCGCCGCTACGTCGAGTACGACTTCACTGCGAACCTGGAAGAGCAGCTCGACAAGGTGTCTGCCGGCGAGATCAACTGGAAGGACGTGCTGCGCGACTTCTGGAAGGATTTCACGGCCGCACTCGAAGACATCAAGGAACTCCGCGTCACCAATGTCTTGGACGCGCTGAACGACATTCTCGCCCCCCACATCTTCCCGCCCCGCGAAGACGGCGGCGATGCGCGCGGCTGCCCGTCCTGCGGCAACGGGCAATTGTCTTTGAAGCTCGGCAAGTTCGGCTCCTTCATCGGCTGCTCGAATTACCCTGAGTGCAAGTTCACGCGCCCCATGTCACCAGGGGCCGATGGCCCCGAGGCCGTACCCGCCGAGGGCGTGCTGCTGGGTGTGGACCCGGAAACCGGAGAAAAGATCACACGCCGTCTGGGCCGCTTCGGGCCTTACCTGCAATTGGGCGAAGCCGCGGAAGGCGAGAAGCCGCAGCGCGCCTCAATCCCCAAGGGCAAGAAGCCCGAGGAGATCACGCTGGAAGAGGCCTTGCGCCTCCTCTCGCTGCCCCGCGAGGTCGGCATCCACCCCGAAACCAACAAGCCCATCGTCGCCAACTTCGGCCGCTTCGGGCCTTTCATCCTGCATGACGGCACCTATGCGAATCTCGAGACGCCGGAAGACGTCTTCACCGTCGGCATCAACCGCGCGGTGGACATTCTGGCCGAGAAGAAGGCCAAGGGCTTCTCACGGCCAAAACCTGGTGCGCTGAAAGATCTGGGCCCTCACCCGGATGGCGGCGGCAATATCCAGGTTATGGCCGGCCGCTACGGCGCCTACGTGAAGCATGGCAAGGTCAATGCCACCCTGCCAAAGGGAACCGACCCGCAGGCGCTGACCGTGGAGGAGGCCCTCGCCCTCATCGCAGCACGCGCCGGCAAGGAGCCGACAACAAAGAAAAAGAAGGCGCCATCGAAGAAGGCCGCTGCAAAGAAAGCGCCCGTCTCCGGTGCTACCGCGAAAAAAGCTCCAGCGAAGAAGGCTGCCGCGAAGAAGTCGGCGAAGAAAACCGTGAAGGCTAAGAAGCCAAAGGCCGCCTGACCCGGTATCAGAACCAGTCATCGGCGAGGGAGCTTCCGCCCCCTGAGGGTCAGGCCAGCTTCCGGATGATGGCCTTGAGTTCAGGTTCCTGAACCGCATTCGCGGCCTCCGCCACCGGGAACCACTGCATCCTCCGCTGGCCCTGCTCCGGCCATGTCTGGTGCTGGATCATCTGTTCGAGAGAATACACATCGACCTTGCATGGCAAGACGCTGCCGTTGTCCAGCCGTTTGCTGTATTCAAAGTTGCCGATCGGCTTCTTGCTGATTTGTCCGCCCAGTCCCGCCTCTTCGAAGGCTTCGCGCGCGGCCGCCTGCGACGGCGAAAGCCCCGCGATGGGCCAGCCTTTGGGAATGACCCACCGGCCAGTATCGCGCGACGAGATCAACAGGATTTCGCGCCCAGCAACCGTGTAGCGCCAGGCCAGAGCCCCATACTGTTTTTTCGTTCCCGGCATTTCGACTGCACCAGCCCACAACACGCAAAGCGACTCCGAGGAGTGATGTCTCAATAGTTGAAACAGCATGTCAATACTTTGGTTAATGTTCGGTTCGAGTTTTCACCCGGAGATTGAACCGGCACTGCATGCGCCAAAGAACTGCATGCGCCAAAGAAATGGTCACTGAAATCGGTGCATCAGACTGTCAATTGGGCAACTCGCGGCCTGACTCTGCGGAAGAAGCAAAAGGAATCGGCTACGAAGCAAACCTGCAATCCGCTGGATTCGGTACCTGCCTTCCGGCTATGCCTTGATGCATGGCAAAAAGGATCCCGCAGAAACCGCAACTCCCCACGGAGGCGGATGTTCTGGATTTCATACAATCCTCGCCCTCGATCGTGGGAAAGCGCGAGATTTCGCGACATTTCGGTCTGACGGGCGGAGACAAGATCGCGCTCAAGGCCCTGCTCCGTGACATGGAGGACAAGGGCCTGCTGGCCAAGCGTCAGCGGAAGCTGATCGACCGCGCGTCGCTGCCCCCCGTCACCGTCCTGGAAATCATGGGCACCGACAAGGATGGCGAGGCCTATGCTGAGCCCGTGGAGTGGGACGAGAGAGTCGCCGGCAAGCCGCCGCGAGTCGTCATCGAGGGCGGGGACGCCACGCCGCGCAAGGGCGACCGGGTGCTGGCCAAGATTCAATCCTCCCGCGATGGCCGATACAAGTTCCGCGCGCGGGTCATCAAGGCGCTTTCAGAAACCTCGAACAAGGTGCTGGGTGTCTACCGCGTGCTTCCCGGCCTTGGCGCCCGCCTTATCCCGGTGGACAAGAAGGCGCGTAACGAACTTCAGGTAATGAAGGGCGACGAGAATGGCGCGCTGAACGGCGAACTCGTCGAAGCGGAAATCATCAAGGACCGAGGGCGGGGCCTGCCTTCGGCCCGCGTCCGCGAGAGGCTTGGAGATCTCACCGACCAGCGCAATATTTCACTGATCGCCATCCATCACCATGGCATTCCCAACCAGTTTCCCGAACGGGTCTTGCGGGAGAGTGAGTCACTGAAGCCCTTCGACCGTGCCAACCGCAGCGACCTCCGCGACGTGCCCCTGATTACCATCGACCCGCGTGACGCGCGCGACCACGATGATGCTGTCTGGGCGGAGATCGACGAGCAGACGGGCGGAACCAACATCATCGTCGCCATTGCGGATGTGGCTGCCTACGTGAGGCCCGGCACGGCGCTGGACCGCGAGGCGCGTATCAGGGGCAACTCGGTCTATTTCCCCGACCGTGTCGTCCCCATGCTGCCGGAGCGCATATCGAACGATCTCTGTTCGCTGCGTGAGAAGGAGGAGCGCCCCGCACTCGCCTGCTTCATGTCCTTCGACAAGCAGGGCCGCAAGACCAGGCATCGTTTCGAGCGCGTGGTGATGCGCTCCGCCGCTAAGCTAGCCTATGAGGAGGCGCAGGCCGCCATCGACGGCAAGCCCAATGACAGAACCTCCACGCTGCTGGAGGGCGTGCTGAAGCCGCTGTGGAAAGCCTACGCCATTCTCCGCAAGGGCCGCGACGCCCGCGAGCCCTTGGAACTCGACTTGCCCGAACGCAAGCTGATCCTCGATGCCCATGGCCTGATCGAGCGGGTGGTAACGCCTGATCGCCTCGATGCTCACAAGCTGGTGGAAGAATTCATGATCCAGGCCAATGTGGCCGCAGCCGAGGAACTGGAGAACCGCAAGACGCCGCTCCTCTTCCGCGTCCACGACCAGCCATCCGAGGAGAAAGTCCGCGCGCTCGCTGAATTCCTCCGCACCGTGGGCATGAACCTGCCACTGGGCCAGGTCATGAGGCCCAAGCATTTCAACAAGTTGCTGATTGAAGTTCAGGGCAAGGATTATCAGCATCTGGTCAACGAGGTGGTTCTCCGCACGCAGGCGCAGGCCATCTACAGCCCGGACAACAAGGGTCACTTCGGCCTGTCATTGAGGCGCTATGCGCATTTCACCTCGCCCATCCGCCGCTATGCCGACCTGATCGTCCACCGCGCCCTCATCACCGCCTGTGGCTTCGGTGACGATGGTCTATCGACCGACGACATCGCCAAGCTCTCGGATACGGCAGAGATGATCTCGGATGCCGAGCGCCGCGCCATGGCGGCGGAACGCGAGACGTTGGACCGGTTGATCGCCGCCCATCTCTCGAAGCAGACCGGCGCCATCTTCAAAGGCCGCATCGGCGGCGTCGTGAGTGCCGGCCTTTTTGTGAAGCTCGACGATTCAGGCGCCGATGGCTTCGTGCCTGTCACCACGCTGGGCCGCGACTACTTCGTCTACGACAAGACCCGCCATTCCTTGGTCGGAGAGCGCAGTGGCGACACCTATCAGTTGGGCGACCGGCTTGAGGTGAAGCTGGTGGAAGCGACGCCCGTTTCAGGCGGCATGCGCTTCGAGGTCGTCTCCGAAGCGCGCGAGGGAAAGCCCGCACCTCGCCGGAGCGTGAAGACCGGCCGACCGCCCACGAAGTTCAAGGGCCGCCGCCGCTGACTGGCGCCAGCACATGCTCGCCTTGCGGCAGACAGTCGCGCGGCGGACGGTGATCTTCTCTTTGTCGTGTCCCGCCCTCATGTTCCGCAGCCATGACCTTGACCATCGAAACCGGCTCACCCGATCACTCCGAAACCCGCTCCTGGAAACAGGCCATGTGGCGGGGGTTTCGCTGCACTTGTCCAGCCTGCGGCGAAGGCCGCATGTTCGGCAAGTTCCTGAAGGTGGCCGACACCTGCGGCCACTGCGGCGAGGAACTGCATCACCACCGCTCCGATGACGCGCCGCCCTATTTCACCATGTTCGTCGTCGGCCACATCGTGGTGCCGCTGGTGTTGGTTGTCGAAAAGCTCTGGGCGCCGCCGCTGCTGTTCCATTTCACGCTGTGGACGGTGGTGACGCTCGCCCTGACCTTTGCCTTGATGCCCGGCATCAAGGGTGCCATCGTCGGCCTCCAATGGGCGCTCCGCATGCACGGATTCGACTACGCGGCCCGACAAGAGGCTGAATGAGCTACGACCATCCGGAATTTGCCGGATCGAAGGTTCACCCGAAGGTTCTGAAACCGAAGGACTCCGCCACGCTGATTCTCGTGCGGCGCGATGCGGCGGTGCCGCGCATCCTCATGGGCCAGCGCGCAGGCGGCCATGCCTTCATGCCCAACAAATACGTTTTCCCCGGCGGCCGGCTCGATGCCGCCGACTGCCGGGTGAAGCCTGCCAAAGACCTGCATCCGGCTACGCTTGCGAAACTCATGGCCCGGATGCGCGGGCGGCCCACGTCCACCCGCGCCCGCGGCCTCGCTCAGGCGGCCGTGCGCGAGACCTGGGAGGAAACCGGCCTCGTCTTCGGCCGCAGCCGCCCTGAGGACGCACCCGACCTTTCCGGCCTCACCCTCTTCATGCGCGCCATCACGCCACCGGGCCGCACAAGGCGCTACGACAGCCGCTTCTTCGTGGCCGACGCCGAAGGACTGACCAACCTCGACGCTCCCCACCACGACGGCGGCGGCGAACTCCTGACGCTGTCGTGGCTGACGCTGGACGACATCGCCGGCCTCGACCTGCCGCTCATCACGATTGACGCGCTCAAACGCCTGAAGCCCTTCCTCGACCAAGGCCACCTCCCCGCCCACGACTGCCCCGCGAGCTTTCAGTACTATCGGGGCAAGACTTGGGTGGAGGATGAGATTTCATAACTCTCCCCTTCTCCCGTCCGCAGGATGGAAGAAGGTGCCCGAAGGGCGGATGAGGACTGTTCTATTGCAGGCAGTAGAATGGCCTGCGAGCAAGGCAGTTAAGCCGGAATTGTTTTCGATTTTTCCAGCCACCAAAAGTAGCGGGCCTTTAGTGAAGCTGGGCAACGATGCGTCTGTTGATGCAAATCAAGGATTTTCAGCAAGAAAAGCTTTCAAATTAAACACAGGCGGCGAGGCAACGTTTCAGTTCTTTGTCGACGTTTTACGAGAGGGTTTTAAAATGAATCGCAGGTCTATTCTCACGTCCATTGGCATGATCGGAGCAACGATTATGTTAGCAAGCCCAGCATTGGCTGGCGCAACCGATCCGCTATTTGTCAACATGACGACAGATGATTCACATCGGGCGAGAATGGCACTGAATTTCAGCATCAATCAGCAAAAGAGGGGGCATCAGGTAACCATCTTCTTCAATGACAAGGGGGTTCTGGTTGCCTCGACCAAGAATGCAACTTCCTTTTCCGAACAGCAGACCATGGTAGCCGAATTTCAGGCTGCCGGAGGAACAGTTCTCGTCTGCCCAATGTGCATGAAGCACTATGGTGTAAGCGAGGCTGATCTTCTTCCTGGCGCAGAGGTTGGAAACCCAGAGAAGACAGGCGAAGCACTTTTTCAAGACAACGGCAAGACGTTGACTTGGTGACGGGCATAAGAAGCCTGATGTTCAGTTCTGCGATGGCGGGATGAATTCAAGGGGCCACTACCCTGCCAAGACCTTCGATTGGTTCACGCCCCAAAGATCTGTTGGTCGCACATTTGGCCATGTGGAGACTGGCGAAGCGAAAGTTATATGCGAAACTCTCCAAGGAGCCGCTTGGTATTGGTTTCTGAGATTTGACTTTCATCGCACCACCTTCTCCTTTTACGGATGAGGACAAGGGTTCCTATTGCGGGGGTCTGGTTCCCCCGCGCGTGACCGTCATTCCGCCGGTCAATAGGCATTTCCAGTCGCCTGGGACTGTCGGCCAGCAGACGCCTTTCGCGGAGGGCACGTCGTGTTCCTTGCAGTTGAGATCGGGGTTGCCGCCGTAGAGGGCAGCGTCCTTGCGGGTCGTGCAGACGGCCCAGGTGAAGGAGCCTGAGATGGGGTAGACCGTCGCGGTGACGTCGCCATTCTCCATGTTGTAAGTATTGTACAGATCGATGAGGGGCACGCCGGGCGCGACGGTGACTGCGATGTTCTCCATCAGCCAGAGCTCGCCCCGGACATCGACATCGTGCTTGCAGCGGAGCATGTCCGCGACCTGTTCAGGACCTGGCGGACCATCGAGCCGGATGGAGGTGCAGCTCCCGGGATCGCGGGAACCCCAGGCCTCGCCTGAGCCATCAATTGCGAAAGCCTGTTGCGGCAAGAGCAATAGCACCAAAGCCGCAAACAATCCGGTGCCCCTGCCCCTGTTCATTCCCTCATCCTTCTCCAGTGTCTGAACCGGAACGTTACCATCCGGCCCGGGAAATGCACCATCGGGTTCGCGAAACCATCATGTGTGTGGGCCACGCGCGATTGTGCCGCCATGACCCGAGGCATGCCCCTATCGCTTGACTTTCCGCCCCGTTTCGGGTCTATCCGCACCAAATCCCGATTGGAGACCGTTATGGCCAAAGGCAATGTGATCAAGATCAAGCTGGCGTCGACTGCCGACACCGGATATTTCTACGTTACCAAGAAGAACTCGCGCACCAAGACCGACAAGCTGTCGTTCAAGAAGTACGACCCCGTCGCTCGCAAGCACGTCGAATTCAAGGAAACCAAGATCAAGTAATCTTGGGTTTTCCACCTACGAATTGAAAAGGCACCGCCCGCGCGGTGCCTTTCGCGTTTCTGGCCCTTCGCCCGATGAAATTCCTTCACCACCGGAGTTCCCCATGCCCGCCGATTTCCGCAGCCTCATCCCCACCCTGAGCTATCGCAACCAGGCCTTCATCAACGGCAAGTACGTGGCCGCGGCCTCGGGCAAGACCTTCGATTGCGTCTCGCCCATCGATGGCAAGGTGCTGACTCACGTCGCGGAATGCGACGCGGAAGACGTGAACCGGGCTGTCGCCGCCGCCCGCGCCGTGTTCGAGAAGGGTTCGTGGTCGGCCTGCCACCCGGGCAAGCGCAAGAAGGTGATGCTGAAATTCGCGGACCTGATGCAGAAGCACAAGGACGAGCTGGCGCTGCTGGAAACCCTCGACATGGGCAAGCCCATCTCGGCCTCGGCGGGCGGCGACATTCCGGGCTCGATCCAGGCGATCCAGTGGTACGCGGAAGCCGCCGACAAGGTCTATGACGAGATCTCGCCCTACAGGCCCGACTCGGTTTCCCTCATCACCCGCGAGCCGATCGGTGTCGTCGCCGCCGTGGTGCCGTGGAACTATCCCCTGATGATGACCTCGTGGAAGCTGGGACCAGCACTTGCCACCGGCAACTCGGTGATCGTGAAGCCCGCCGAGCAGTCACCCCTGACGGCGCTGCGCATTGCGGAACTCGCCGCCGAGGCCGGCATCCCCGATGGCGTGCTGCAGGTTCTCCCCGGCTTTGGCGAGACGGCGGGTCAGGCGCTGGGCCGCCACATGGACGTCGACATGATCGCCTTCACGGGCTCGACGCAGGTGGGCAAGTATTTCCTGCGCTATGCGGGCGAGAGCAACATGAAGCATGTTTCGCTCGAGACCGGCGGCAAGTCCCCCAACATCGTGTTCGCTGACGCGGGCGACCTCGACCGCATCGCCAAGGTCTCCGCCGATGGCGTGTTCTACAATGCGGGGCAAAGCTGCAACGCCCCCACCCGTATCCTCGTGCAGGACACGATCAGGGATGAATTCATCGCACTGGTGGCGAAGCACGCCAAGCCCTGGGTTCCCGCCGATCCGCTGGACCCCAACACCGCCATGGGTGCCGTGGTCGATGCCGACCAGATGAGCCGCGTGTTGGGCTATATCGAGGCAGGCCGCAACGAGGGCGCAACGGTGGCGGCGGGCGGATCGCAGGTTCGCAAGGACACCGGCGGCGCTTATATAGAGCCCACTGTTTTCTCCGACGTGACGAACTCCATGAAGATCGCGCAGGAAGAAATCTTCGGCCCCGTCGTCGTGGCGGTCAGCTTCAAGGATGAGGCGGAAGCCGTGCGGCTGGCGAGCGATTCGATCTACGGCCTGCAGGCAAATCTCTGGACCCGCGATGTCTCCCGCGCCCACAAGCTGTCGCGCCAGCTCAAGGCCGGAACCGTCGTCGTCAACAATGTCTGGGGCTCTGACATCACCAACCCGTTCGGCGGCTACAAGCAGTCCGGCATCGGCCGCGACAAGTCGCTCCACGCCATGGACAAGTATTGCCAGGTGAAGAACACCTATATCCAGCTTTGAGGTGAAGGCCTGGCGGTTGCCGCCGCCGTTCACACAAACGAGTGCCGGCCCGGAACTGGACATGGGGAGGCCACCCATGGTCCAGCCCGGGCCGGCGAACCCCCCGTCTCAGGAGATGCGGCAGACCTGAAGCGTGGGGCAAACGGTTCGTTTGCTGTTGTGAATGTGGTGCAGTGGGACGATGCAGCGGTGCAGGCCGCACCGTCCCGCCAGTGGTTCCGCTCGTGAGCGTGGAGCACTCCGGAGCAGTTTGTGATGACAATTAGAATTTTATGAAAAGGCGCAGCAGAACGCCAGCACTAGTGTTGGTAAACACCGTGGCGATTGCAGCCAGAGTCAAGAGTTAAGGTAAATTCGACCTAAGTTATTGCGGCTCGTTGCCGGTGTCTTCGGACTGCTCCGGCAGATGCATTTCGAGCGGCGGCTGATCGAGTTCGGTGCCGTCCAGCGGCTCTTCGTCGGGCGCCAGTTCCTCGCCGCTGCGGGGCATCGGAATGTCGAAGCCAGGCGGCAGATTGGCTTCCAGAAGCCCTGCTCCCTTGAGTTCCTGAAGGCCCGGAAGATCACCCACTTCGTTGAGCCCGAAATGGCTGAGGAAGGCATCCGTCGAGCCGTAGGTGACGGGCCGGCCCGGCGTCTTGCGGCGGCCGCGCATGCGCACCCAGCCGATGTCGAGCAGCATGTCGAGCGTGCCCTTGGAGATGGCGACGCCGCGGATGTCTTCGATCTCGGCGCGCGTCACCGGCTGGTGATAGGCGATGATGGCGAGCGTCTCCATGGCGGCCTTGGAGAGCTTCCGCTGCTCCACCGTCTCGCGGCGCATGATGTAGCCGAGGTCATCCGCCGTGCGGAACAGCCACTTGCCCGCCACTTCGACGAGGTTCACGCCGCGGTTGGCATAGTTCGCCTGCAGGTCGGCCAGAAGCGGGGCAACGTCGGTGCCCTCGGGCAGGAAGCTGCCGATATGGGCGGCGTCGACGGGATCGGCGGTGGCAAACAGCACGGCCTCGACGATGCGGAGATGCTGGTTGCGGTCAGCGCGCGGATGGCGCGTGACGGTCGCGACTTGCGCCTCCGGCCCAGCATCGGCTTCAGCATCATGCTCCGTCCCGACGGGTAGATCCTGCTCCGTCGATTCAAGCTCGGGCGCGGCATCGGCCGCTGCTGTGTTCTGCTGCATCGTCGTTTACTCCTTCACCACGTCTGGCCCTCAGGCCGCATTCGCCCGCCGCCGCAGGAAGATCGGCGTGAAAGGCCCCTCCTGCCGCAATTCGAGCAGGCCTTCACGCGCAAGCTCGAGGCTCGCCGTGAAGCTCGAGGCGGTTACCGACCGCCGCATTCCGGGCTCCGTCATGTATTCAGCAAGCCAGATATCGAAGGTGCCCCAGTCGTTCATCACGCCCACCAGCCTCTCGAGGGCGTTGCGGGCCTCCTTGATCGACCATGTGGGATGGCGTTTGGGCGTATAGGTCTGCCGCCGCATCTTCTGCTGGCGGCGCTCGGCATAGGCCTTGAGAAGATCGATGAGATTGTCGCCGTATTCGCGCTTGGTGTCGAAGATCAGCGGTTCGGGCGCCCCGCGCGCGAACACGTCGCGGCCCATCACGCTCCGCCTCATGAGGTTTTCCGACGCGGTCCGCATGGCCTGCAGGCGCTGCAGCCGGAAGGCCAGGCGGGCCGCCAGATCGGCCGGTTCCGCCTCTTCCGTTCCCGGTGGCGCCGGGATCAGTAGGCGCGACTTGAGATAGGCGAGCCAGGCCGCCATCACGAGGTAATCGGCGGCAAGCTCCAACTGCAGGCGGCGCGCCTTCTCGATGAAGGCGAGGTATTGCTCGGCCAGCTTGAGGATCGAAATCTGCTTCAGGTCGATCTTGTGATGCCGGGCGAGTTCCAGAAGCAGGTCGAGCGGACCCTCGAACCCATCGACGTCGATGATCAGGGCGGCGCTGTCGTCAGGCGCCGGGGGAACCACGCGCAGCGGCGCTTCGCCGTCAGGCCACGCCTCTGGCACGGGTGCAATCGATGGGGTGTCGGGCTCGCTCACTTGGTCGATGGTCCTCGTTCCGTCCAAGCCTTGTTACCAAGGGATTGGGGGTGATTCGCCGTGATGCCACAACTTATCCCCAGATTCACCGGGAAACGAGCGATTCCAGGTCTTTGAGCGCCTGCTTCCGGTCGAAGGCCTGCGGCTTCCGCGCGGCCTTCAGCGCGGCGCGCGCGCGTGCCAGCGCCTTGCCCTTGAGAGCACCCGCCGCCGCGGCCACCTCCTCCATCTGATCCATCTCGCCATTGCAGTGGAGGACCAGGTCGCAGCCCGCATCGAGAGCGGAGCGCGTTTTCTCGGTATATGAACCGGCAAGCGCCTTCATCGAGAGGTCGTCGGTCATCAGCAGCCCCCGGAAACCGATCTGCTTGCGGATGATATTGGCGATCACTTTCCTTGACAGCGTGGCAGGCGCCGTCTTGTCGAGAGCGGTGTAGACCACATGCGCGGTCATCCCCATCGGCGCATCCGCCATGGCAGCGAAAGGCGGAAAGTCGATCGCTTCCAACTCCGCCCTCGTCGCCTCGACGACGGGAAGTTCCATGTGGCTGTCAGCCTGCGCCCGGCCATGGCCCGGAATGTGCTTGATGACGGGCAGCACACCGCCATCGGCGAAACCCGCTGCATGGGCGCGGGCCAGCGCCATGATCTGGTCGATCCGGGTGCTGTAGGCGCGGCTGCCGATGATCTCGTGAGCACCCGGCTGCGGCACGTCCAGTACCGGCACGCAATTGGCGGTGATGCCGGCGGTGATCAAATCCTCGGCCATCAGGCGCCCCACATTGCGGGCGCTGCGGAGCGCCACCAGCGGGTTTTCGGCATAGCATTCGCCAAATAATTTGGCGGCTGGATACTTTCTCCAGGCATTGCTAGGTGGACCGAGGCGTTGTACGCGGCCCCCTTCCTGGTCAATGAAGACCGGCGCGTTCTTGCGTCCCACCGATTCACGGAAAGCCGTGGTCAGCGCTTTCAACTGGTCCGGCGTTTCGCAGTTCCGGCGAAACAGGATGAGGCCGAACGGATTGGTTCGCGCGAAGAACTGGCGTTCGGCCGCTGTGAGCGACATGCCGGAGCAGCCGGATATGAAGGCACCGATGGAGGTCATGTCAAATCCGGATGGTTACGGGGCTCACGGGCCCCTGACGATGCAATCGCTCTCGCCTGCCGAGAACAGCGCGCTGCACACTCTGGTGGCTTCGCTGCGGGAATTGAGCGGCCCGAGTGCCAGCTGGTAGCGGGTGCTGCCGCCGATCTTGGTCTGGTTGATCCGCTGCGGCAGTCCGCCGACCACGGTGGGATATAGCTGGCTGAGGCGGCCATATTCGGACCGCGCTTCGGGTTCGCTGCGGAACGAGGACAGCTGAATGAGATAGCCACTGACGGAAGCCGTTTTCTGTTCCGGAGCGGGAGCAGGCGCCGGAGCGGCCTTCGCCTTGGCTTGCGGCTGAACGGCGGCAACCTGCGTTTCCGGGGCCGAGGTGGATTGGGTCGTCGCGGAATCGGCATCATCCGAGCCGCGGAAGATATCGAGGAGCGTTTTCTTCTTCTTGGGCGGAGCGCTGACGGCCGGCTGTTCGACGGCTGGTGCGCTTGCAACGGCTTGCCCACCCTGTGAGGGCGCAGCTGGTTCTGCAGGCGGAACCAGCACGACAGGCTCGGTGCCCAGATCCTTTGCAGGCGCAGGGGCGGGTTTCTTCTTGGTGGCGGTCTTCGTCGCCTTCTTGGCGGGCGCTGGCGCAACGTCCTGCACCAAAGGCTCGGAAATGACCTTGGCGGCGGCAGGTGCTGCGGCTTCGGCAGCGGTTTTCGCCGTAGAGGAAGGGTCAGCAGAAGCAATTGCCGCCCCGTCGGTGGCTATTTCCGGGGGCGGCAGGGGAAGGACGTCACTCGACGAGGGCTGAGGTATGGCGGCTGGCGCCGGAGGGGCGGTGGAGCCCTGCTCCGGTTGCCCTGCCGTGGCCGCGACATTTCCGATCCCCTGCTGATCGAGGCTCCCTTGCTGGTCACTGCCCGGAGGCGGTGGTAGCGGAAGCGGCGGCGGCTCCTCGACACCGGGAACTGGCAATATCTGATTTCCCAATGCCGGGACGTCGGGCAAGGGGATCTGGTCCGCCGCAGCTGCAGGATCGATGGCCGCGTCGGCAGGAGCAGCGGGCTGCGCAGTTGCCGGCTGAACCGGAACCTCTTCCGTCGGCAAGACCTGGCCGCCAATCACTTCCTGCTCGCCCACGATCCGATCGTAGATCTGCTTCTTCTTCACAGCGGGCGCATCGCCCAACTGGCCATCAGCTGGCTGCTCGGGCGCAGTCTTGGCGGGTTGCTCGGGTGCCGAAACGACCGGCACGGAATCGGAGGTCGTGGTGCCGGTGCCAGCAACGTTCTTCATCTTGGCGCCGTAGTACCAGATGGCGCCCCCAACAAGGAGTGCCGCAGCCACGAGAGCCAGCATCAGCAGCAGCGGCCCGCTGGACCGGCGTTGCTCTTCACCAAATCCCTCTTCGTTTTCGCGGTAGGCATTCTGGTAGTCGCGCGCACTGGCGCGCTGGCGAGGTGCCGGCGGCGGCGCCTCATCCTCGAAAACATCTTCCTCGTCGAACTCTTCCGGCGGGGTGGGCGGCGCAAGTGGCCTGGCCCTTCCACGCGCAGGAACGCCA
>NZ_JBGSOZ010000133.1:0-4128 GCF_041738905.1 Aestuariivirga sp. | reverse complement strand
CCAACATCATCGTCGGCGCGCGCACCGAGGCGCAGCTCAAGGACAACCTGGCCGCTGGCGCCCTGGCGCTGTCGTCCGAAGAACTTGCGGCGCTCGAGGACGCGAGCCTCCAGCCGCTCGACTATCCCTACTGGCACCAGTGCGCGTCTGCCGCCAACCGGCTGGGACCCGCCGACATGGCGCTGCACGCGCCGCACGTGGCGCGGAGCAAGCCGATCTGGTGACGCGAGCTGCTTCTGCGTCAGGCGTGAGGCAAAGGCCAATCGCCATCGACACTGAAGCGATCTCGATATATATTTTCTGGCATTGGTATATACTGGTATGAAACCATGGGCATTTTCATAAAGGATCCGGAAACGGACAAGGCTGTCCGGAAGCTTGCCAAGCTTCGCGGGGTGAGTTTGACGGAAGCGATCAGGAGCGCTGTCGCCCGAGAACTTGAGCTGAGCGAGGCCGACAACGAGGACGCGCAATTGAAGAAACTGCAAGACCGGTTCGCGTCCTACCCAGAGACTGGCCTCAAGGCAGACAAGGCTTTCTACGACAGCCTTTACGAGGACTAAAGGTGTTCATCGACGCTTCCGCCCTTGTGGCAATCATCGCCGGTGAGGCGGACTGCGAGGACTTGCGGTTGAGGCTCAAGGCGCACCGCAAGCGCACAATCTCGCCTCTGGCCGAGTTTGAAGCTGCGCTCGCACTTGCACGCCTGCGGAAGATCACGGTGGCCGATGCATTGGATCTCGTGAAGGGGTTCAAGAAAATCTATGCGGTCAAGGAGATCGGCATTGAGCCACAGCTCGCAACCATCGCCATTCAAGCCTTCCAGAGATATGGCCGCGGGCAAGGACACAAAGCCAAGCTCAACATGGGCGATTGCTTCTCCTACGCGTGCGCCAAGGACTCCGATGTGCCTTTGCTGTTCAAAGGCAACGACTTTTCCCAAACCGACATCAAGATCGCCTGAGAGAGTGCCATGACATCGAAAACCAATCTGACCATCAATCCGCAGCGTCTCTGGGATTCGCTCATGGAGACTGCCAAGTTCGGCGGCACGCCCAAGGGCGGCATCAAGCGGCTGACTGTCTCTGACGAAGACAAGAAGGTGCGCGACTGGTTCAAGGCGGAGTGCGAGAAACTGGGCTGCACCGTCGAGGTGGATGAGGTGGGCAACATGTTCGCCACCCGCCCCGGCAAGCGCAATGACATCGCGCCCATCGCCATGGGCTCGCATCTCGACACGCAGCCGACGGGCGGCAAGTTCGATGGCGTTCTCGGCGTGCTCGGTGCGCTCGAAGCCATGCGTACGCTGGTCGACATGGGCTATGAGACAACTGCGCCCGTCATGATCGTCAACTGGACGAATGAAGAGGGCTCGCGCTTCGCGCCCGCCATGCTGTGCTCGGGCGTCTATGCGGGCGTGTTCACCACGGACTATGCCTATTCGCGCGAGGACCGGCAGGGCATCAAGCTTGGCGATGAACTGGAGCGGATCGGTTACAAGGGCAAGGCGAAGGCCGGCGACATCAAGTTCCAGGCGATGTTCGAACTTCATATCGAGCAAGGTCCGATCCTCGAAGCCGAGAACAAGATGATCGGCGTCGTGAACGGCGTTCAGGGCATGCGCTGGTATGAGGTGACTGTCAGGGGGCAGGAGTCACATACCGGTGCGACACCCATGGGGCTCCGCAAGAACGCGCTGCTTGGTGCCGCGCGGATGATCGAGGCGATCCATCAGGTGGGCATGGCGCATCTTCCGGGCGTGGCCTCGGTGGGGCTTCTCGAAAACAAGCCCAACAGCCGCAACGTGGTGCCGGGCGAAGTGTTCTTCTCGGTGGATTTGCGGCACCCGGAGGAGAAAGTTCTCGACCGGATGGAAGCGGAGTATCAGGCTGCATTGCCGAAGATCGCAGCAGAGCTTGGACTTGAGCTTGAGGAAAAGCGCATCTGGAATTCGCCGGCGGTGAAGTTCGCGGCTCCCCTGATCGACTGCGTGCGCGAGGGGGTGAAGCAGGCGGGCTATACCATGCGTGAAATGGCATCGGGGGCTGGCCATGACGCCGCCTATATCGCGCGGGTGACGCCGACCACGATGATCTTCGTTCCGTGTCTTGGCGGCATTTCGCACAACGAGGCTGAGTCCACGACGCTGGAGGAATGCGGCGCTGGTGCCCAAGTCCTGCTCAACGCTGTTCTCGCCTGTGACCGGACGCTGGCGTGAGGAATGACATCGCGAGCCGGGCGCGCGAGATCGCGCTCGCGCTCACCTCCTGGCCCTCGGTGACGGGGAGTGCGGAAGAGGCTGCGGTCGAGAGGCTCGTTTACTGCCTCGGGCCAATGGCTTCGACATCGACGCTGCCCATTCCCAACGATCCGCGCCGCAATGTGTTCTGGCTGAAGCGCGGGCGGGGACGGCGCACCATCGTACTGACCGGGCATTTCGACGTGGTGCCGGTCGATGACTACGGAGACCTGAAGCCGCTTGCCTTCACGCCGGAATCTTTGCTTCCGGAGATCGTCGCGCGGCTGAGGCGGACGGGCGAGAATCCGTTGGCGCTCGCGGACTTCGAGAGCGGTGACTACCTGCCCGGCAGAGGCCTCCTCGACATGAAGGCGGGTCTTGCCGCCGGAATTGCGGCGATGGAAACCTATGCGGGCGAGGCGAATTTGCTGTTCCTCGGCGTATCGGATGAAGAGGACCGCTCGGCAGGGGCTCGCGCCGCGGTACCGCTGCTTCCGGTGATTGCGCGCGAGCATGGTCTCGACATCGAACTCGTCATCAATCTTGATGCGATTTCGGACCAGGGCGACGGCACGGTGGGCCGCGTGGTGGCGCTGGGCTCGATCGGAAAGCAGCTTTTGACGGCCTTCGTGGTGGGCAAGGAGGCCCATGCCTGCTACCCGCAGGATGGCGTCAATGCGGCCTATCTGGGTGCGGAACTTCTGACCGAATTCGAGCTGGCGGACGAACTGGCCGAGGTGAGCGGCAATGAAATCGCAGCCCCACCAACCGCCCTCCATGCCAAGGATATGAAATCCGGTTACAACGTGACGACCCCGGCGCAGAGCTGGCTCTACTGGAACACGCTGCAGCATCGCCGTTCAGCCAGTGATGTTTTCGACATCGCCCTGATGCTGGCGAGGCGCGCCATGGCGCGGGCGGCGCGCAAGGTGGCCCGCGACATTCCGGTGATGACTTATGCCGAGCTTGCCGCGCGGGTTGCGCCAGACGAGATCAAGGCGAAGGCGGATGAACTGGCCGCTCTCACCGCGCTCGACCTTCCTGAGCGCAACAAGCTCCTCACGGCGCATGTGTGGGCGAAGTCGGGGCTTTCCGGTCCTGCGGTGGTGATGGGCTTCGGCTCCATCCCCTATCCAGCAGTGTCGTTGACCGATGCCGGCCTCGAAGACGCGATCAAAGCTGCGGTGAGGCCGCATGGCCTGTCTTCCGTCCGCTATTTCCCCGGCATCTCCGACATGAGCTTCTTTGGCGAGAGTTCTGGCGATCTTTCAGCGGCGGCAGCAAATACGCCGGTCTGGGGCACCGGCTTCACCATGCCCGAGAGTGCCGGATTTCCGTGCATCAATATCGGGCCGTGGGGCAGAGACTATCATCATTGGCTCGAACGGCTGCATGCGCCCTATGCCTTCGAAACTTTGCCGCGCGTGCTGCTCTCGGTCATTGAAGCCGTCATGAATCGCCGCTAAGAACGTCCCGTCATCCAGGAGGAAAATATGCCACTGAAACGCATCGAGCCCGGCAACCGCATGAGCGCTGCCGTCATCCACGGCAACAAGGTCTATCTCGCAGGGTTCACGCCCGACGCCGCTCTCGGCAAGTCGGTCGCCGAGCAGACCAAGGACGTGCTGCAGCAGATCGACGCCACGCTGAAGGAAGCAGGCACCGACAAGACGCAGATTCTCAAGGCCAATATCTGGCTGACCGACATCAAGACCTTTGCCGAGATGAATTCGGAATGGGATGCCTGGGTGGTTCCCGGCCAGACGCCGGCACGCGCCACCGTCGAAGCCAAGCTCGCGGCACCCGGCATCGACGTCGAGATCATGGTTGAAGCCGCGATCGAGCGCGCGGGTGGTGCCGCTGCAAGGCGCCCCGGAGCCGCCCGCAAG
>NZ_JBGSOZ010000112.1:0-55858 GCF_041738905.1 Aestuariivirga sp. | reverse complement strand
CAACAGGATCTTCAAGTCCTACGAAGACATTCTCGACCATTGCTGTTTCGCTTGGAACAAGCTCATCGCCCAACCATGGCGCATCATGTCCATCGGCCTCAGGGACTGGGCTCACGCGTACTGATCAATGCGGATTGGTATAAAGCGCCACGAACAAAGCTGTCATGTCTCATGGCATTGACGCTCTGGAGCCCGGTCTCCGCATCCCACAATCGCAAGGTTTGGTCATCCGACCACGACAGGATGCGGCCGTCAGGCATTTTTAGAGCGCCCTGAATAGAGCTGTCATGTTTCATCGCGGGGCCACTCTGCAGCCCGGTCGTTGCATCCCACAATCGCATGGTAGCGTCAGCCAACGTGAACAGGATACGGCTGTCCGGCATTTCTAGAGCGCCCTGAACCAAGCTGTCATGTTTCATGGTGGGGCCACTCTGCAGCCCGGTTGTTGCGTCCCACAGCCGCAAGGTCTGATCGTGCGACGATGACAGGATGCGGCCGTCAGGCATCACCAGCGCATCATAGACCGGACCGTCATGTTTCATGGGGGCGCCGCTCTGAAGACTGGTCGTCGGATCCCACAATCGTAACGTCTGGTCATCTGACCATGACAAGATGCGGCCATCAGGCGTCACCAATGCACCAGTGACTACGTCGTCATGTTTCATAGCGGGGCGGCTCTCCAGCCCGGTCGTAGAATCCCACAGCCGCAGAGTCTGGTCTTCCGACCATGACAGGATGCGGCTGTCAGGCATCAAGAGCACACCACTGACGGGGCCTTCATGTTTCATGGCCGTACCGATCTGTAGTCCGGTACTTGCATCCCACAGCCGCAGGGTCTGGTCGTCCGACCATGACAGGATGCGACCGTCAGGCATCACGAGGGCACCGTGAACAGAACTGGCATGTTTCATGGTGGGGACGCTCTGCAGACCGTTCCCAGAGTCCCAAAGCCGCAGGGTGTCGTCCATTGACCATGACAGGATGCGGCCGTCAGGCAGCACCAATGCACCAGTGACCACGTCGTCATGTTCCATAGCGGGACCGCTCTGAAGACCGGTCTCTGCATCCCACAGCCGCAAGGTCTGGTCGCCTGACCTTGACAGGATGCGGCCGTCAGGCATCAAGAGCGCACCACTGACTGGGCCTTCATGTTTCATGCCCGTGCCGATCTGCAGACCGGTACTTGCATCCCACAGCCGCAGGGTCTGGTCGTCCGACCACGATAAGATGCGGTCGTCAGGTGTCACAAGTGCACCAGTGACCACGTCGTCATGTTCCATGGCGGGACCGCTCTGCAGCCCGGTGTTCACATCCCACAGCCGCAGAGTCTGATCTTCCGTCCATGACAGGATGCGGCCATCCGGCATCGCGAGGGCACCGTTGACCCAATTGTCATAGCGCAGCAATCGTGCAGGCAGTCGCTCGGATGAGATCGTCCTGGAGATGGTGGTGAGAGCGCCGGGGAGCCTTGGACGCGAATCCGCCTCGTTCCTCGGCCATGACGCCAACGCCAGCTTCAGTGCCTGAACGGGCCTGTGGTTCAGAAGCATCGCATCCGCTGCGGCAGCCAACGCATGTGACTCGTTGATCGTTGCCACACGAGCCTGACGGGTGCTCTCGAAGTAGCCATAACCAGCCGCTGCTAGTGCCAGAAAGACCACGCCAAGTGCTGCCATCAGCAAACGGTTCCGCAACCGCAACCCAGTCTGAGCTAAACTTGACAGATCAAAAGCCCTTTGCCTTTCCTCTGCCAGCTTTTGGCTTTCTTCTGCGAGTTTGTTTGCCAGTTCTTCGCGTTCTTTTGCCTTTCGGACTTCTTCTTCAGCTTCGCAGGTGGCATTGTCGCGGCTGGCTTCGATGAAGGCCACCTCACGGGCATTGAGTTCGTCGCGATGGCTGGAAAGCCAGCCCGCCGCCTCCGCCAGCACCCGGCCCTGCAGCAAGGCGTCCTCCGGTTTGTCCGACCAGCGCTCCAGATCGACCTTCAGGCGCTGCTGCCACAGCTTGAACAGCCGGTCTTCCGCGATCCAGTCGCGCAGCCGCTGCCAGGACCCGATCAGCGCCTCGTGCACGACCTCCGCCGTCTCCTCGCCGCGCGATGGGCTTTGCCCGATCATCACCAGACGCTCGTCAGCAAGGCGCTGCACCAGCGTCCAGTCTTCCGGCCGGAAGTCGTTGCGCAGCGCGACTGCCCGCGCATCGGGAGTGGCCTCCGCATTCTCCCCCACATGCACCAGCCGCAACATCACCCGGCGCAGCCGCTTCTCGATGTCACTGCCCAGGTCGCGGTTGCGGCGCAGGCTCTCCAGCACCGTCTCGGCATGATCATCAAGAGCCGTCTCGAGGCCACCCCGGCCATTCGGGCCGCGATACGCCTGCCAGGTCAAGAGGCGGTCCTTCTGCCGCCGCCACAACCGGTCGAGGGCAAACTGCAGCAGCGGCAGGCCGCCGGGCCGTCCCTTCATGCTGGCAACGATCTCCTCGACCAGACCATCCTCGAAGCCGACCCCGAAGAGCTTTGCCGGCTCGCGGATTGCCGCGGTCAGCTCCGAGGCCCCCATCGGTCCGAGCTTCACATCCGCGTCGCGCAGCAGCTTTACCAAGGCACCGATCTTCAGCGCCGGGCTCATGAAGTCCGCCCGCAGCGTCGCCACCGCACGGATTGCCAGAGGCCGGCTTGCGTCCTGGCTGCCGATCGTCTCGAGCACCTTCAGGAAGGCCTTCTGCCGCGGCGAGCCATGGTCGGGCGTCACTTCATCAGGCTTCGCCACCGCCCCGTCAGGCGCCGTCACATCATCGGTGAACAGCTGCTCGAACTGGTCGATGATCAGAAGCGTGTAACCGGAGTCCTCGCCGTGGGACCGGGCAATGCCTGAAGCAAGCTCGAGGATGCGGCCAGGGTCTTCCCGCAGCCGTTTGGCCCATTCCTCCGCCCGCGCGTTGCGGGCTGCGAAGTCGTCGCTGCCTGCGCCAAGCAGGGGTGCCAGGCCGTAAGCCAGGTCGTAGATCGCATCGCGGCCCGGCCGGCAGGTGGCGATCCGCCAGCCTTCCCGGCGGAGCTGCGGCGCAAGCCCGGCCATCACCACCGAAGACTTGCCGGACCCCGAAGGACCGACCACCACCGTGAAGGGGTACCGGTCGAGCTTGGCGCGCAGTTCCTTGACGAAGTCTGCCCGGCCGCACAGCAGGTCGGCGTCTTCTTCCTTGAAGGCGGCGAGACCCCGATAGGGCTGGGCCAGCGCCGGCCAGGCCCTGCACAGAAGTTGCGCCGGAAGAACAAAGGCCAGCCTGCGGGCCTCGTCCCGATCGGCCTGGGTGGCCATGCCGATCAGCCGATTGCCGCCCGGCGAGAAAACCGGCGCACCGCTGAAGCCCCGCTCGATGAAGTAACCGTGGTCCCCGATGCCGCGCACCTGCAGCCAGCCGCCGGGATCCTCGATCAGGACCTCGCCATCAGCCACAGTGCCATTGTCCAAACCCACCGGAAAGCCGTAGCTCACGAACGAGGCTCCGGCAGCCTGCCTCCGCCGGTCCACCTTCGCAGGAACACTGACCCCCGAAACATCTGCCTCTGCCGCCAGTTCCAGGACCGCGATGTCGGCCAACGGGTCGGCAATCAGCGTGGCGGGGTCCCGCATCGGATACCAGGCAACCACCCGGCCCTTCAGCCCCGTCCTGCCAAGAAACGGAAGGTCAAGGGCGATCTCCTCCGCCGGGCACTGCGCCGTCCCCCGGCTCCGCTTCAGCGCATCGTCGATCACATGCGCGCAGGTCAGCACATGACGGCCACCCACCAGAAAACCTGTCCCGCAGACCTCACCATCCGACCTCAAAATCCGCGCAACAGGACCGGTAAAATGTACCGTCATCGGTCAGATCCGTATTCTTTTGAGTTCCTGGCTGTCGTAACGATACATTTGCGATTAATCTACAGCAAGCAAACACTTCTTCCAAAATTGGTGTTCATGTTGCGGTAGTCGTGGCGCTACTGCACTCGGATAAAAGTGAAACGCTTGAAACAAGCACCAAGTGCATCGGAAAACATCTTCCACTAGCCAATCTGGACACCTAACAATGCTGGAGTACCATCGTGGTACCGCGCACATGTGCTTCAGCAGGTATTCGCGGGGTGATATGGGAAACGTGGTAGGTGTGTTTTCATAGACTTAGGATGAGCTGAGTGACCAACAGATCCATTGGGACATCCAATCCCGAGAATTGAAAATCCGCGTGTCACTGGTTCGATTCCGGTCCCGGGCACCATTCGTTTCCATCGCAATTTTGTCTCCACCGCATCTTTCTGAGTGCCTTCGCGCAAAATCCGTGTGGCACGCAAACTGCGGCGGGCCGTGTCAGGTGACAGCCGTGCTAAGGCCAATGACTACTGCTGGCTGGGAGACAAGCTTTCACAAACCGGGTTTCACGTTTTGCCATGGCGGCGGACTGCCCGCCTGTTTGCAACACACTTCTGCCGCATGATGGGGCTTAGGACGAAGAACGATCAGGACCAGACTCCGGAAGGCACAGCTGTTGCGAACACCCATCATTCTGAGTTGCATTCTCGCGCTAACGGCGCCGGCTGTCTCGGCGGAGGCCATCCGCGAGGTTTCGGCGACCTACAATGTGAACGTGGGGCCCATGACCATGATGGTCGTGAGATTTGGATCCAGTTTCTCGAGCGACGCAGTGCGCTCGCAGGCGACGATCAAGAGCAAGGGGATCAGCGCCGTCTTCTCTGAGTTTACGGCTCGCGCCGAAGGCGATGGCCGCCTCGATGGCCAAATCATCCAGCCCGCGCTCTTCACGCTTTCCAGGGAGCGTGATGACCGCAAGAAGAAGACCACCATAGAATGGGGTGATGGCGGAACCATCACGACAGACCCGCCGGCACACAAGAAGCCCGATGTACGGGCCCGGATCGAGAGCGCGTTGACGCCTGACGTATCCGATCCGATCACGGCGATCCTCAGGGTGGGCACGACTGCCGAGAACCCGTGCAATGCCAAGCAGAGGGTCTTCGACGGCCGCGATGTGTTCGATCTGACCTTGAGCGACGCGGGGGCGGGCGTGAAGAAAAAGGACGGAGCCTATCGGGGGCCTGTCCGCAATTGCCGGGTCCGCTGGCATCCGGTTGCCGGGCGGTCCGCGGAAAGGCGGGAACCCGATGGAACATATGGCATCTCGTTTGCGCCTCTCGGGACGCTCGCATCAGGCCAGACCTTCTGGTTACCCGTTGCGCTGAGCGGCACGATCAAGGGTCTGGACTTCGAGGTTCATATGACCAAGCTCAAGGTGGATGGCGGGCAACGGGCCGATACCGGAACGCAGAACTGAACAGAGTACTGCGCATGCCGCGAACGCCGGGCCACGGCTTTCAGGCTCCATCTTCGGCGGGACCGGCAGGGAGAACGCCCAGCGCCAGCGCCGACCAGATGGCCGTTGGGTATATTGCCCACCGGTCTCGCGGATGCCGGGCGGATAACCCTCGATGCAACCCGGGTCCTGCGGGGACTTGTCGAAAGGTGGCGTGAACAGCAGGGCAAGTCCATCCTTGCGCCTCACACGCTCGCGTTCCATCACTGCCATCGCAATCTCGGCGTGCTCAGGCTTTGCAGCACCCGAAACCATTGATCATGATCGTGCAATCGGTTCGATCCGGCACTCGTCATTTGCGGCGGCAGACGCGGCATCCTCGATCGGGAAGCAGGCAAGCGCCAGTTCCTACTTCCAGCCCTTCTCCATCGCGCGGAGATACTTGCCCAGCGTGTCGCGGTTCGCAGGCTCGTCCTTGAGGCTTGGTTCTGGTTCGAGGATCGCGTCAAGCCGGTCTTCACAGGCCAGGCAAAGCGAGGGGCAGGCGGGATGTTCCGCAAAGCTTCCATCAAGATTGAGCCGCGCGAAGGCAACGATCTCTCCGGTGCCGCACCGCGGGCATACGGCGGAATAGGTGGCCTCGTTGCCTTTTCGCTCCTGGAGCGTGAAGGTGAGGGTGGTTGCGGTCATGCGGGCATTCTTGATGGCGATGGCCGTGCGCGAGGCCGTCAGCGGAATGTCCACGGTCTCGAGAAACGATTCCGGCGGCTGGCGACCTGCGCCACCTTCTATTGCTGTGCTGCTGTGATCGGTCATTGCTGTGTCCACACGCGGTTCGATGTCCCCATGTAGTCATCGCGATGCATGCAATGCCACACAAAAATCGCCACGCCAAAATCGCCACGCCAAAATCGATTGCCCGCAGCGGACCGTCCCGCAGCGCAAAGGAATGCTTGCCGATCTGTGCCTGAAGGCCCATGTTCACAGTCGACACGCGCGACGCAGTGTCTTGAGAGTGCAGGCAATATTGCCGCGAGGCTTCCCTCAGGTGGCGGGCAGGAAGACGGAAGGCGCACTCAAATGGCTGCCGGTTCACGGGTTTCGCCCGGTCCCGGCCTTGGTCCACACAGAGATAATCACACAATGTTTTTTCAATCGACGCCGAAACAAGTCAGGCTGCTGGCGGGCAATCCGGCGCGGTCATCGGCCAACAGATCATTCAGGAACGCCGCCATGGACGATACCGCGATCGACATTGCCGCCATGGGGCGGCTTGCCAAGGCTCTTGCCTTCATCTCGGGTCCGAAGCATCCGGCCACGCTCGCGCTGCAGCTCGCTGCGGTGAGTCAGAATGAGCATGACATCAAGAAGGCCCGCCTGCTCTTCCTGCAGTTGAAGCCCGGCGACCGCAAGGCCGCACTCATGATGATCAGCGACGAGAACTGAGAGCGGACCGGCCTGGCGTTGCCGTTCCGTTTTGGACTGGAACTCAAATGGCTTCGCAATGCAATCGCCCTTCGGTAAAGTTTATTTTCTCCTGAGGCGGAACATGCCTTGTTATTGCCTCGGTTCAGGCTCATATTGCGGCAATCGAGTTTCGGCCGGTTGGCTTGGCTCCGCGCTTTCAACACGCAAGTGCATCAGCCCTATCCCTTGCTTCCAGAACATCGATTGGTTGCTGCGCGCACGTTGCGCGTGGGGCTATGCATTTGAATCTTGAAAGGAACGAACATGGCAACAGGTATTGTAAAGTGGTTCAACGCCCAGAAGGGCTTTGGCTTCATTCAGCCGACTTCGGGCGGCACGGATGTTTTCGTGCACATCAGCGCGGTCGAACGCGCCGGCATGGGCAGCCTCAATGAAGGCCAGAAGATCTCTTACGAAGTCGTGACGGACAAGCGCAGTGGCAAGCTGTCGGCGGATAGCCTTCAGGCTGCTGACTGAGCAGGTTCAGACTTACCGATCGCCCACGAGCCACGGATGTACTGGTGGTGGGCGGCCGGAACGTCGTGTGGCGCTGGTGGTTTCACCGGCGCTATTTTTTTGCCGGAACTTCACTGCCCCCGAACTTCACTGCCCAAGAAGCTTTCTCAGCTTCGCCTCGCGCATCTCGGGTGCTTCGCCATAGGAGATCGTGCTGGCGAAGCGGCCATCGGCGCCCATGAGAAACACCGTTGCGGTGTGGTCCATCGTATAGCCGCCATCGCTGGTCGGTACCTTCGCATAGTAGACGCGGAAAGCGGATGCGAGGCCCGGCAACTGATCGGCCGTGGGAACCAGCGCCTCCATGCGCGGATCGAAGCTCGCGATATACGCCTTCATCTTTTCCACCGTGTCGCGCTCGGGGTCCACGGTGACAAAGAAGACGCGGAAGTCCCTGGCGGCATCGCCCAGCTTTTCCAGCACGTTGCTCATCTCGTAAAGCGTTGTCGGGCACACTTCCGGGCAATTGGTGAAGCCGAAGAAGATGGCGTAGGGCTGCCCCGCCAGATCGCCGGAATCGACATGTCCGCCGCGTGACGAAGCCAGCCGGAAGGGCGCGCCGATGCTGACCGCCTCCCTGACCGTGTCGCGCAAGGCATCACGCTGGAACCAGGCATAAGCGGTGAGCGCCGCCAGAAGGACGGCGCTCACGAGGGTTGCGGCACGAAGATGTTTCAGCATCATTCTACTCCTGTTGGCGGCTTGCCCGGCGCCAGGGGCACAGCCGGTTTCCGGATGCTGTGCAGCATGCAGGGCCTCATGCGCCGGGATCGTCTACTCAGTTCATGCCGGCATTGGGTGCGCCGACCTCGAACTCCACCTCGATTGTGCCCGCCTTCTCGAAGATGAGCGTGCCGGCAATGGTTTCTCCCTCCTTCACCGGAGCCTTCAATTCCAGGAACATGACATGGAGCGAGCCGGGCTTGAGCTCGACTTTCGCGCCGGCCGGAATCGGAATGCCCCCGGCAAGCTCGACCATCTTCATGACGTCGTCCACCATCTTCATGTCATGGAGCTGGACGTTGTCGCTGATGGTGGCGGTGGCGCGCACGAGCCGGTCATCCTGCTGTCCGGTGTTCTCGATCACCATGAAGCCGGCGCCGACGTCGGCCGCCATTGGCGATTGCCGCGACCACGGGTGAGAAATGACGATATCGCCGATCTTCGTCTCATGGGCATGAGCCGTTGCAAGGTCGAGGAAGGCGGCGATGGTGAGGGCTGACGCGAAAGCGATCTGCTTGAAGAGTTTCATGGCTGAAGTCCTTGTGGATTCGTGCCTGCGATCCTGCGGCTCCCGGGAGCACAGCGGATTGTTCAGGGTACTGGTGATGGGCAAGGTTTTGAGGATCCGCCGGGACGGATTTCGGCATCAGGCCGATAGAGGCGGCCCGCGGGGCGGGCTTCCGCGCAGCATGGCGCGAAGATGCGGACTGGCGGTTCCGGTCTCTGCGGGAATGACAGAAACCTGACCGGCGGCCGGGGCTGGCACGCTCACCTGCTGGGCATCGAGGCCTGACGCGTGGACGGAGCAGGCGACCGTACAGACGATGCAATGCTGATGATCCGCGCCGGGCAGACTCCCGTTTGCCGGGTATCCGCTGCCCGACGACGAACAGACGGACAAACCGAGATCGCGATCGAGCGCGGCGGACGCAGAGATGGCGGGCGCAGGCACCAGCGCCATCACGAGCGGCAGCACCATAGCCGCCACCATCCACCGGACAATGCCGCGGCGGTGCGCTCTCAGTGACTGAAGCCAGCCCGTTCTCATGGCCCCATGTGCTGCAATCTGCCTTTTGCTGTCGAGATCACCAAGAGTCGCACCTCGCATAGTGGCGGAGATGGGTGGAGCGTATGGCCGTCAGTTCGCAAGCCAGCCCGAAACCGTCTTCCAGACACCGTTCTTGAGAGCGATGACCGGCGTGTCGCCCTTCACTTGCGGCGGTGCGGACACAGGTGCAGCACCCGGCGACAGGACGGCAACATGGATTTCGCCATCGGTGTAGTAACGGTCGCCCTCCCCGTTCCGGCCATTGAGCGTGGGACCGACGCCGGAGACGTCATAGAGCGCCGTCACCACTTTCACCGCCACGAGATCGGCGATCAGCCGGCCGCGCTCGCCATCGACGTCCGGCGCGATGTGGTGGGTGAACTGGCCCGTATAGTCATTGAAGCCCACGCTGTGATCGAGCGTCGCGGAGCCCAGCCACACGGGCCGGCCTTCCACACCCTTGTCGATCACCTTCCAGAAGCGGACATGGTTGCGCTTGTCGGCGCTCCCGCCGATCGGCTTCTCGAAGGCCAGATCCTGCTTGCGGCCCTCATAGAGAAGCGTGCTGACCGGCGCATCGGCATAGGGCCGGTCGAAGACGACACTCCCGGCAATCTCGATGCTGCTTTTCAGGGTGATGGGGTCGGCCGGATTCCAGCCTGCCTCGTGCATGGCGAGCACCACATCGGCCTGATCGCCGACGAGGCCCACATTCAGCGGATCGCCGGGAATGCCCGAGGGGGTGGTGGTCAGGGCGGGCTTCGCGGCAAGGCCCGGTTGATGCTCGTGATGATACCAGAGCCGCGGAAGGACGATGTAGGCGGCCACGACATAGATGACCACGATCAGCGCCGCCGCCCTGATCGTCCGCACCAGGCCCGAACGCCTGCGCGGCCCTGCCTTGATCTGGTTGCCGTCCATCAGCTGGCCCGGTCAGTTCCGCGCCACGTATTTTTCGCGCTGGTTATAGGTGACCTGTATGGCGCCCGAGGTCTTTTCAGCAATCCGCTTCACATACTTGTCGATCTTGTGGTCCTTGAGATCGGCGATCCCGATGCTGCGCCAGAACTCGCCGATGTCGAGGCGGTTTGCATCGTGGCTTGTGAGGTAGACATAGCGCGGGCCTTCGAGAAGGATCACCTCGGGGCCGACATGTTCATAGGGACCATAGGTCTTGTCGCTGGCCATCGCCGGCGGCAGCATCGGTATCACGTCATTTTCGTCGACCACGCGGGTGAGCGGCAGGAACCCAAGCTTGCTGACTCCCGATGCCGTGGTGAAGCGCGGCTGGCCGAAGGTAACGATCCTATCGACCCGATACCCATCCTCGATCGCGTAGATGCCGATGATGGCGGCAACAGCCCCGCCCAGCGAATGGCCCGTGATATGGGTGCGGTAGCCGGTCTTGAGATAGGGCTTCGCATCGCCATAGATCGCGCGGGCATCGGAATCGAATCCGGCGTGAATGGGAATCTTGGTCCGGCGGTCGTCGCGCACAGCGATATCGAAGTCTTCCGAAATGTTCTTGTTGTTGGCGGTTCCGCGAATGGTCAGGTATTGCGTCTTCGCGGCATCGTCGCGCTCGAGGAAATAGCGGACATCGGTGCCATCCGGCGAGGCGATGCGAACCGTCTTCGGATAGGTCTGGCCGATGGCCGCCTCGGTGCCATAGGCGACCTTCGACCGCCCCGCATAGACTTCATAGCTGGCGAAATTGACATCCTCGCGGGTGAGTTTCGAACCGAGGCTCTGGAGTTCCTGCCGGGAGATGTTGTCGCACGCGGTCAGCAGGCCGAGGCACAGGAGGGCGGCGGCCATGGCGCGGAAGGTCCCACCAGAGAAGGCCGTCAAGCGAATGACGCGATCGATCACGATTTCCTCCCGGGCGGACATCTTGTGTTCCGGTGACCCAAAGCATTGGCGCTCCCGGGGCCGCAAAGTCAATATTGCGAATCGGTTCGCCTGCAGGTTCGCACGTTCGCGTCACTTGAAGGTTTATGAAGCAGGTTCCATACGGCACCCTGATCCCCGATCAGCCAGCCACTCTTTTTCAGGAGACCTAAGCCATGACATCGATCCATCCCGCCATCGCAACCGGCAATGTGGCCGTGATCACCGGCGGAGCGGCGGGCATCGGCCTTGCCGCCGCCCTGCATTTCGCGCGGGCTGGCCTCAAGGTGGCAATCGGCGATCTCGGGCGGGACCGCCTCGAAGCAGCAGCTTCCGCCTTGGCCGCCGCCAGCCCCGGGGGTGCCTCAGATGTGATGGCGGTGGAGACCGACGTGAGCCGGGCAGAGAATGTGGCGGCCCTTCACGAGACGGTGCGGACGCGCTTCGGCGGTGTCGACATTCTCATGAACAATGCCGGCATCCAGCCGGGCAGCAGCATGTTCGGCCCGCGCGAGAACTGGGAAAAGGTGCTCGCCGTCAATCTCTGGGGCGTGATCAACGGCGTCCACGAATTCGTTCCCGCCATGCTGAAGCGGGGAAAGCCGGGCCTTGTCATCAACACGGGCTCGAAGCAGGGCATCACCACGCCGCCGGGCGACCCCGCCTACAATGTCTCGAAGGCGGGCGTGAAGGTCGTCACCGAGGCGCTGGCACATGAACTGCGGAATGTGGAAGGCGCATTGGTCAGCGTGCATCTGCTGATCCCCGGCTTCGTCTTCACCGGCCTCACCGCCAAGGGCCGCACCGAGAAGCCCGCAGGCGCTTGGACGCCGGAACAGACCGTCGCCTTCATGTTCGAGAGCATCGCGGCGGGCGACTTCTACATCCTCTGTCCCGACAACGAGGTCAGCCGCGCCCTCGACGAGAAGCGCATCATGTGGGCCGCGGGCGATATCGTGGAAAACCGTCCGCCGCTGTCGCGCTGGCACAAGGACCACGGCGAGGCCTTCGCCGCCTACCTGAAGGGCGGGAAGGGCTGAGGCCCTACTGCTCAGTCCCAGCCGCTTCCGGCCCAAGCTCGCGGAGCAGGCCGCAGGCGGCTTCCCTCAGCACGGGGATCGTCGGTGCCAGCAGCTGGTTGCGGTCGAAGACCCCGTGGTGCGTGGCGAGCGAGGTTCGCAGGGCCGCACCGAAGGCCATGCGGAGCTCGGTGCCGATGTTGAATTTCTTCACACCGGTTTCGCGCGCGAGCCTCTGCCTGACATGCGGAGGAATGCCGCTGCCGCCATGCAGGACCAGCGGAAGCCGCGTGACCGCCTCGACATGGCGCAGCGCCTCGAAGTCGATGCCATCGGATTTCTCGGTCTGGAGATGCACATTGCCCACTGAAATCGCCAAAGCATCAGCACCGCTCTCGGCCGCGAAGCGATGGGCGTCTGCCGGAGACGTGACCGCCGAAGGCCTGCCGTTGGCATAGCCCACCACACCGACCTCGCCTTCGACCGACACGCCTGCGCGCCGCGCGATCTCGGCCACGCGCGCGGTGATCTCGATATTGGCGCCGATCTCCAGTGCCGAGCCGTCGATCATCACGGACGTGAAGCCGTGCTCGATCCCGGCCGCGCATTCCTCGACCGTATAGGCATGGTCGATGTGGCAGACGACAGGAACCCGGGTCTCGTCCGCGAGGTGGCGGAACATCTTGCCCAGAACCTGAACCGGCATGTACCTGCGGCACCCCGGTCCCGCCTGGAGGATCACGGGAAGGCCTGTTACGTCCGCGGCTTCCACGAAGGCGCGGGCATCTTCCCAGCCCAGCACCACAAGACCCGCCACCGCGCAGCGCTGCCGTGTGGCCCAGTCGAGAACCTCGGTGAGCGGTGCTGCGGTCATTTGAACTTGGCGATCATGTCCTTGATGCCGGGAATGGTCTCGATCTGATAGGCATGGGCCGGCTGGAAGAACTGCACCAGCGGGCGCTGGCTCAGCCCTCCGAGAATGGTGAAGTAGTACATCTCGTAGCCTGGCGCTGCCACGCAAGGATGGTAGCCCTTTTCGAGTACCACGGTGGAGCCGTCGACGAGATGATAGGCATCGCCCACCTTGCCATCCTCACGCTGCACGAGTTGCAGACCGAATCCATGGTTGGGACGGAAACGGAAATTGTAGGTCTCGTCGTGGCGCGTCTCCAGCGGCAGGCGGTCGGTATCGTGCTTGTGCGGCGGAAAGCCCGACCAGCCGCCCTGACCCACGGTGAACAGTTCCGACACCAGCAGGCGGCCCACGCGGTCGCGGTACTTCGTGCCGAGAATGTGCTTGATCTTGCGGTGGGTCTTGGTCTCGTCGGAACCGTACTGCACCTTGTCGATGTCGGCGGCGCGCACTGCGAAGGGCGTCAGGGCCTGATCGAACTTCGCCCCCGCGATGAACACCTCCGCCTGTTCCGACCGGCAGACGAGCCTCGTCGTCGCGGCGGTCGGCACATAGACGCCTTCGGGCTCGCCATCCCAGACGTCGGCACCGCGATGGCCGATGCCATCGAAACACTCGCCCTCCACATCGACGTCAACCGTGCCAGTGGCGGGGACGATGGCCGTCTCGTAGCCCGGCACCCGGTACTCGAAGGCATCGCCCCGCTTCAGCTTCACGATGTTGAAGTAGTTGAGCGGCACGCGGGCGTCGCCGGTGTCGATGATGGGCCGGTTTGCATTGTCGTGGGGTGGAATGTGCATGGGTGAAATCTCCTCAGCCGGCAGCGGCCATCGTGTGGCGCCGCATGAAGTCATCGAGTTCGGTATGGGTCGGGATCGCGGGTGCGCAGCCCACGCGCATGACGGTGATGGCGGCGGCGGCGGACCCGCGCGCAACGCAATCCTGAAGCGGGAGGCCCGCCGCAAGCCCGGTGACAAACCCGCCCATGAATGCATCGCCCGCTCCCGTGGGCTTGAGCGGCGTCACGGGATAGATGCCCGTGGCGAAGGACTGGCCACAGCCGAAGCTGACGGCCCCCTTCTCGCCCTTCTTGTAGATGACGGTCCGCGCCGAAGCGCCAGCCAGCTCCTGTGCCAGCGCAAGCCCGTTGCCGGCGCTGCCCATCACGTCGAATTCCACATCGTTGCCGATGACGATGTCGCTGGCCCGCGCGGCCTGGAGTGAGATGGCGGCGGCCTCTTCCGGGCCCGCCCATGAATAGGGCCGGTAATCGACATCCAGGATGATGACGAGACCGGCCTCGCGCGCAAGCTCCATCGCGCGGAACGTGGCCCCGCGCGACGGCTCCACGGCGAGGCTGGTGCCCGTGACGATGAGGGTTCCGAAATCCGCGAAGTCGACGGCGTTCACGTCCTCGCCCGCGAGCAGGAAATCAGCCGCGCCATTGCGATAGATCACCGACTGGCAATTGACGGCGCGGGTCTCGACCACGGCCAGCGACGTGCGCGCCTCGCCGCCCGCCACATGCACATGATCGGTGGCAACGCCATAGCGCCGCAACTCGTTCGTCACGTAGCGCCCAACCGAATCGTCCGAAACGCGGGTGAGGAGCGAGGCCGCGCCGCCGAGCTTGACGATGGCCACCGCGATGTTGGCCGCGGACCCGCCAAGGGCAGCCGAGAACCGCGCGGCATGTTCTGTCTCGGTGCCTGGCGGATCGGCATAGAGGTCGATCCCCGCGCGGCCCAGCACGAGGAAGCGGTATTTCAGGGTGTTTTCCGAATGCGGCATGCAGGGGTTCCGGGCGAGCTTGACGGCAAAGCTTAAATGCGGTTTGAGATCATTGCAACCGGTTGCAACATTCGAGGAGCCTGCATGTCGATCAGGATTGGAAATGCGCCCTGCTCCTGGGGCGTCGAGTTCGGGAACGATCCGCGCAATCCGCCATGGCAGCGCGTCCTCGATGAGTGCCGCGCCGCGGGCTACAACGGCATCGAACTTGGTCCCATCGGCTTCATGCCAGAAGATCCTGCCATGCTGGGTGACGCCCTTCAGTCCCGCGAGCTGGAGCTCATCGGCGGCGTGGTCTTCCGCCCCTTCCACGATGCCGCCTCATGGGACGACGTGAAGGATGCCTGCGTCCGCACCTGCCGGGCGCTGGTGGCGCATGGCGCGCAGCATCTGGTGCTGATCGATTCAATCTCGCCCCGCCGCGCGCCCACCGCCGGCCGGCCGGCTGAGGCCGAACAGATGGACAAGGCGGAATGGACAAGTTTCGCTGTGCGCTTCCGCGACATCGCCCGGATGGGCACCGAGGAATACGGGCTCACCGTCTCCATTCACCCGCATGCCGCGGGCTTCATCGACTTCGAACCGGAAGTGGAACGCCTGCTGGGCGAGATCGACCCGGCCATCCTGAAGATCTGCCTCGACACCGGCCATTCGCACTATGCGGGATTCGACCCCGTGGCCTTCATGTCCCGCCACATGGACCGTATCGCCTATGTGCATTTCAAGGACATCGATCCGGATGTGAAGGCCAGCGCGGTAGCCAAGCGCACCGGTTTCTATGACGCCTGCGGCCAGGGCATCTTCTGCAATCTCGGCAAGGGCATCACCGACTTCGACGCCGTGCGGAACCTGCTGCTCGACAGCGGCTACCAGGGCTGGTGCACGGTGGAGCAGGACTGCGATCCGCTGGGGCCGACATCACCCGTGGACGACGCCCGCGCCAATCGCGACTACCTCCGCACCATCGGCTTCAACTGAACGGGGCTTACGCCATGAAACGACTGAACTGGGGCATGATCGGCGGCGGCGAAGGCAGCCAGATCGGCCCGGCCCACCGCATCAGCACGGCACTCGACGGGCTTTTCGACTTCAAGGCGGGCGCGCTCGACGCATACCCGGGCAAGGGCCGCGACTTCGCCATGCGCCTCGGCATCGCGAAGGACCGCGCCTATGGCGACTGGAAGGAGATGCTGCAGGGCGAGATGAACAGGCCCGACCGCATCGACCTCGTCACCGTGGCAACACCCAATTCCACGCATTACGAGATCACAAGAGCCTTTCTCGAGGCGGGCATCAACGTGCTGTGCGAAAAGCCGATGACCGTGACTGTGGAAGAGGCCGAGGACATCGCCGCGACGGCGAAACGCACCGGCTCCATCTGCGCGGTGAACTACGGCTATTCCGGCTATCCGCTGGTGCGCCACATGCGGGCCATGGTGGCGCGCGGCGACCTCGGAAAGGTCCGCCTGATCAAGGCCGAGTTCTCGCATGGCTTTCACGCCGATGCGGCGGACGCCGACAATCCGCGTGTGCGCTGGCGCTATGACCGGGCACTCGCCGGCATCTCGGGCCAGTTCGCCGATTGCGGCATCCACGCGCTCCACATGGCAAGCTATGTGGGAGGCCAGGATGCGCGCGAACTCACCGCCGACTTCGCCTCCTGCCTTCCGCAGCGGACCCTTGAAGACGACGCGATGGTCAGTGTACGGATGGATGGCGGAGCCCTCGTGCGGCTGTGGACCAGCTCGGTTGCCGTGGGCAGCATGCACGGCCTCAACATCCGCGTCTTCGGCGAGAAGGGCGGGCTGCGCTGGGCCCAGCAATGGCCGGACCAGCTCTACTGGACACCGCTCAACAGCCCGACCGTAAGGCTGGAGCGAGGCGGCCCCGGACTGTCGCCGCTGGCCGACCGCGCATCGCGCATCGCGGTGGGACATGCCGAGGGCATGCCGATCGCGTTTGCCAACATCTATGCCGATCTGGCCGAGGTGATCCAGGCGAGGAAGGACGGCCGCGCGCCCGATCCGCTGGCCTGCCACTATCCGACCGCCACCGATGGTCTCCGCTCGATCGCGGCGATCCGCGCTGCCGTCGATTCGGCAGAAGCCGGCGGCACCTGGACCGACGCACGGCCTCCCAGCCTGAGGTAGCCGGCTCAGGGAAGCGGTTTCAGCGTCGCGCGCTCGACGATCTCGCAGGCCAGCAGCCGCACCTCAGGGGCGCGTGCAGGCTCTTCCGCAAGTTCCACGATGAGTTCGACCGAGGCGAGGATGATGCCGCGCAGCGGCTGCCGGATCGTGGTGAGGCGGTAGGCGTCCCACGACGCCATGGCCATGTCGTTGAAGCCGAGAAAGCCGATGTCGCCGGGTATGCCGAGGCCCCGCGCGCGCGCCGCATCCATGGCACCCATGCAGATCAGGTCATCTCCGCAGAACACGGCATCGCCCCCCTGCTGGTCGAGGAGCCGGACCATGGCCGCGCGGCCCGCGTCATAGGTGTAGTTCGCGGCATAGGAGATGCTCGACACTGTGCGGCCGAGTTCGGCCATGCGACGGGTGAAGCCCGCCACGCGATCCTGCGTCGAGGTCGCATATTCGGGCCCGCCGATGACGGCGATCCTGCCATAGCCGCGCCGCACCAGCGTCTCCGCCGCCATGCGGCCCGCCAGCACATTGTCGATCCCGACCACGTGCACATTCACGCCGGGATCGAATCGCCCGAAGGCATGAACGACCGGCACCTGCGCCTCGCGGAAGGCGCGGGCAAAATCCGGCGGCAAGGTCGAGGTTGCGACGATGACGCCATCGACGCTGTATTGCCGCAGCATCCTGACCGAGAGTTCCGGATCGGTCTCGTCCGTGAGGTTGACAAGCAGCGGGCGCAATTCGCGCTGCTGCAGGGCGCGGGTATAGAGATCGAAGACCTCGAGAAAGGCGGGATTCTGGAAGTTGTTGGCGACGAGGCCGATGAGCTTGGTCTTCTTGGTGGCAAGGCTGCGCGCGATAAAGCTCGGCGAATAGCCCAGTTCACGCGCGGCGCGTTCCACCTTCTCGCGCGTCCGGGGCGAGACGCTGGCCCCCGCGGTGAATGTGCGTGACACAGCCGAGCGCGACACGCCCGCCCGCTCCGCCACATCTTTCAGGGTCACCGACATGGCCGGGGAAACTGGCAGGTCGAAGGCACTGACGCAACATCGCTGGCGATGGTTCCGGCGCGAGGCTCCATGCTAGAAGAGAAACATGACCCTGTTGGACCAGTATCACGCTCACGGCTGGCTGAGCTTTTCCTTTGACGGCAAGATCGCAGAGTGGGCCGCAAGCGCACTCCCCGCTGCGAAGGCTTCCGCACGCGACCCGCAACAGGCGCATTGGCTGCGCTGCGGCGGCACCTGGTTCGTGGGAGTGGATGCGTTGCCGAACGACGCCATGGGGCGCGTGGATGGTGGCCTCGCTCTGGAAGGCGCCGCGATGTCCTTCATCCGCGATGGCCTCGGGCACTCGCTGCCGCTGCACCGCGCGCAGGTCTCGGTCTGCCACGAAGGCTACCCCCGCCCGTCAGATGACGAAACGCCCGCTGCTTATCAGTATCGCGTGAAGCGCGACGCGGCCCATGTTGATGGTCTTCTGGCCGAAGGCCCGGACAAGCGCCGCTACCTGAAGGAGCCGCACGCCTATATTCTCGGCCTGCCGCTGAACGACGCGGGTTCGGACGCCGCCCCGCTCGTGGCATGGAAGGGCTCGCACCACATCATGCGCAAAACCTTCGAAGCGGCTTTCGCCGGAACCTCTCCCCGCTTGTGGAAGGATGTCGATGTGACGGACATCTATCAAGCCGCGCGCAAGGAAGTCTTCGCCAGTTGCGAGCGCGTGGTTCTGTTCGCAAGGCCGGGCGAGGCGACGCTGCTACATCGCCACGTGCTGCATGGCGTGGCGCCCTGGGGCGATGCCAGGGATGCAAGCGGCGATGGCCGCATGATCGCCTACTTCCGCCCGGAGTTCGAGAACGCCGAAGACTGGCTCCGCGCGCCGTGACGCTTCAGCGCCAGATTCGGCGGAGCTTCAGGAACCCCGCGTATACGACGTCGAGAACGGCAATCGCCGGCCCATTGCGGAACAGCGGCGCGATCAACCTGAGGCCTGGCGTCCGGCTCCACAGTTCAACGAAAGCCCGCGCGCCCGAAACGAGTGTCCCATCCGCCATCCGCACATGAAACCGCTTCAGCGCATCCTCGCGCGTGAGGTCGGGTGCGGGGCAAGTGCCTGCAGCAACGTTGCAATAGTCTACCGCCTGCCCGGTCCTGCCTTGATAGAAGCCAATCTCACGGCGGCAGACAGGGCAGTCACCATCGTAGTAAACCGTGAGGGGCGATTGCGGCTTGGCGGTCATGCGGGTTATTACGGCACGAGGTCCATGGCGGATTTGAGGTCCTGACGGCATGAGCGTTTTCGAAGAACTTGGCGTGCGCACCATCATCAATGCAAAAGGCCCGGCCACGCGCCTGTCGGGCGGCATCATGCGGCCCGAGGTGGCGGCGGCCATGGCGGAAGCCTCGCAATCATGCGTCGACATTGCCGAGCTTCAGGCAGCGGCCTCCCTGCTCATCGCTGAAGCCACGGGTGCCGAAGCGGGATATGTCGCGTCGGGCGCGTCCGCCTGCCTGCTGATCGCGGCGGCGGCCACCATCACCGGGCTCGATCCCGGCCGCATGGCAAGGCTCCCCGACACCACCGGCATGAGACAAGAATGCGTGATGGTGCGGAGCCAGCGCAATTTCTACGACCACGCGATCCGCGCCGCGGGTTTGAAGATCATCGAGGTCGGCCTTCCCGACCGCTATGCGGGTGCGGGCGTGCGCGATGCCGAGGCCTGGGAGATCGAGGACGCGATCACGGCCAATACGGCGGCCGTGTTCTACGTGGCGGATTCCCAGTCCCGCCCGCCGCTCCGGGAAGTGGTCGAGGTGGCGCATCGCCATGGCATTCCCGTCATCGTGGATGCTGCCGCGCAATTGCCGCCGCAGTCCAACTTGCGGAGGTTCATCGCCGAGGGTGCCGATCTCGTGGCTTATTCCGGCGGCAAGGCGCTGGGCGGCCCGCAGGCCAGCGGAATTCTCTGCGGCAGACGCGACCTCGTGATGGCGGCGGCCCTGCAGCATCTCGATCTCGACATTTTCTGGGACATGTGGGAGCCGCCCGCCACGCTGATCGACAAGTGGCGCCTGAAAGGAACGCCGCAGCATGGCATCGGCCGCAGCTGCAAGGCAGGCAAGGAAGAGATCGTCGGCCTGCTGACAGCACTCCGCCTCTTCATCGCGGAAGGCGATGCCGTTCGCCACGCCCGCTGGCTGAAGGATTGCGAAACAGTGGCGAAGGCGCTCGACGGATTCCTCGTCACCATCACCGGCAGCAACGACGTCGATGCCGTGCCAACGGTGGAGATCACGCTCGATCCCGACCGCATCACTGCAGCAAGGCTTTGCCTTCGGCTGCAGCAGGGAGTGCCCGCCATCGCGGTCGACCCGTTCCTGCGCGACCGCAACATGGTGATCGTCAATCCCCTCTGCCTCAAGCCCGGAGAAGCCGAGGTCGTCGGCCAGGCGATCGCCCGTGCCCTCGCCATCGCCTGATTTATAAAAACCGTTTGCATAAATCTGAATTCAAGGCATGATCTGCTCCTGAACAGGGCGGAAAAACGTGTCTCTCAAAGGGACCAACCAGGAATTCGGGCGGCCTTACAACCGGCGGATCGTTCTTGAAACGATCCGGCAGCACGGGCCCATCGAGCGTGGCGACATCGCCCGCCGCGTTGGACTCACGGTCCAGACGGTCGCCAACATCATCCGCGAACTGGAAGAACTCGACTTCGTGACGGGTGCCCGCGCCCAGCCCAAGGGCCGTGGCTCTCCTGCGACCAGCCTCAGCATCAATCCCTCCGGTGGTTACACGATTGGTGTTCACGTCGCGCAGTTCAAGCTCGAAGCCGCCGTTGTCGACCTCTCGGGCAACATTGCCACCGTCATCGCGCGCGATATCAGTACCGACAATCCCGAGACCGCTTTCGATGCCATCGGTGCCATGATCCGCGAACTGGCCGCCAGCAGGGAAAAGCAATTGCTCGGCGTTGGCCTTGCCATGCCCGGCCCCTTCGATGTCGACCAGATGAGCTTCATCGGCCCGACCACGCTCGAGGGCTGGCGCGGGTTTCCTGTGGCGCAGCGCCTTGCCGAAGTCTCGAACGTCCCTTCCTTCATCGAAGCCGACAGCGCGGCGGCGGCACTGGGCGAAAGGCTGCATGGCGCGGGCAAGGCCTTCCGCGACTTCTTCTATCTCTACTTCGGCATCGGGCTTGGCGGGTGCATGGTGCATGACGGCGAAGCGCTGCGCGGCGCCTTCCGCAACGCCGGCGAAATCGGCCACGTGCCTCTGATCCCCGATGGCGAGCCCTGTGCTTGCGGCAACAATGGCTGCGTGGAACGCTACGTGTCGCTGGAATCCTATTACCGCAGGAGGCCCGTGGTCGGCCGCGAGGGATGGATCGCCGAGGCCGCGCCCGTGTTCAGGCGCACCATCGCCACCATCGAGAACCTCTTCGATCCGGAGACCATCATTGTCGGCGGAATTGCGGAAGACGAGTTGCTCGACGGACTGATCGCCGCCGCAACGCCGCTGCTGAGTTCGGTGTCGCAGAGAAACGGCCGCAAGGTGCCGCGCATCCTGCGCTCGGCGAGCGGGCATGACGCGGTGTTGAAAGGTGCGGCGGCCTTGGCGCTCTCAGGCGTGCTCTCGCCGCGCTTTGGCATCATGTTCAAGGATGCCGACCGGACCGACACCGACCCGACCTTCGCAAGGAGCCGCGTGGCATGAGTTTCGAGACCCTGCTCGACCTTCAGGATATCCGCATGAACTTCGGCGCCATCGAGGCGCTGCGCGGCATCAGCTTCACCGTGGGCAAGGGCGAAGTGGTGGCGCTTCTCGGTGACAACGGCGCGGGCAAGTCGACGCTTGTCAAGATCATTTCAGGCGGCCTGAAGCCAACAGCGGGGCGCATGATGTTCGAGGGCAACGAACGCGCCTTTGCGTCGCCAGCGGAGGCCAAGGCGGAAGGCATCGAGACCGTCTACCAGGACCTCTCGCTCTGCACCAATGTCGATGTCGTCGGCAATTTCTTCATGGGCCGCGAGATTGTGAAGAAGTATTTCGGCATTCCCGTGCTGCAGGAAAAGGAAATGGAAAAGGTGGTGGCCGATGCCATGGCCCATGCCGGCACCCGCATCCCCTCGCTTCGCACCAATGTCGAATATCTCTCGGGCGGCCAGCGCCAGGCGATCGAACTCAACCGCTTTGCCCATTGGGGCGGCAAGCTGGTGCTGCTCGACGAGCCCTTCGCGGCCTTAGGGGTGGAGCAGACGCGGCGCGGCCTCGACATGATCAAGCGCATTGCCGCGCAGGGGATCGGCGTCATCATCATCACACACATCATGACCCAGGCCTTCCAGGTGGCTGACCGCATCGTGGTCATCCGTCAGGGAAAAGTCGCGGGCGACGTCGCGGCGAAAAAGACCAGCCCCGACGAGGTCGTCCGCATGATCACCGGCGAGTCCATGATCGGAACCGCCCAAGAAACGAGGCCGAACGGCCCATAATGTCCAACCAAAGCAAAAGGAGACGTCCATGAACCGCATCCGCAGACTTCTGACTGCGTCCATCGCCATCGCGGCGGTGGGCCTCGTCAGCCCGGCCTTCGCCCAGTCGAAGGGCAAGATCTATTACATGGTGCCGACACTGCTGGACGAGTTCCAGACCGAGTCGGTCTCCTCGCTCACCAAGTTCCTGGGCGATGTCGGTTATGAGGTCGTGACGCTCAATGCCGACAACAAGACCGACCTGCAGCAGAGCCAGATGAACGACACCATCCTGCTCCAGCCCAAGGCCATCGTGCTCGCAGCCGTTGACTTCAACGCGCTCGTGCCCTCGATCGAGAAGGCACGCGCCGCAGGCATTCCGGTGATCCAGTTCGACCGCCAGATCAAGTCGACCATGTCGGACTTCACGTCCGTCGCCGGAACGGTCGAGATCGGCTACGTCGCAGCGGGTGAGGCCGAGCGCATGCTGAAGGAGAAGAACGGGTCCGTGAAGGGCAAGATCCTCCAGGTGCTGGGCGATCCGGCAGATCCCTACACGCTCGACATCCAGCAGGGCTTCGAGGAAAAGATGAAGGCCTTCCCTGACGTGCAGATCATTTCGCTGCCAGCCATGCAGTGGGAAGCGTCGAACGCCGGCACCATCGTCTCTGACCAGATCGTTGCCAATCCCGACATCGACCTGATCTTCCTCCATGCGGCGCATCTCTCGGTCGCGGCCGTGGCGGCACTCGAAGCCAAGGGCAAGAAGCCCGGCGACGTGATGCTGATGTCGTCCAATGGCGCACCCGTCGGCCTTGACCTGATCCGCAAGGGCTGGCTCAATGCCGAAGTCGAACAGCCGCTCTATGCGCAGTCGGCTGCCGTGGCGATGTTCGCCGACAAGGTGGTGAACAAGCAGGAGATCAAGCCCGGCACCTACAATGTGCTGGGACTTGAATCGACGGTGACGATCGAAACCTGGGGACCGAACATCAAGATCCCCGGCGCCGCGATCACCAAGGCGAACGTCGATGAACCGCGCTTCTGGGGCAACCTGAAGGCGCCCACCGACAAGATCACACCGGTGGAATAACGAGCAAGGTTCCGACTCCTCCGGCCGTCATCCCGGCGAAAGCTGGGGCGGCGGCCGGAGACCAGCAATTGAACTTCATCTGGACTCCCCATGACATCTCCCCGCCAGCGGGCCATTGCCGAATTCGTGCTCGACCATCTCGTCTGGTTCATGCTGGCGGTGGTGCTGATCATCTTTTCCATCTTCGTGCCGAACTTCTTCCAGATCGGCATCTTCGCGAACATCGTGGAGCAATCGACCTTCGTGGGCGTGATGGCAATCGGCCTCGCCATCGTCATCATCGCGGGCCACATGGACCTGTCGGTTGAATCGACTGCGGCGCTGGCCGCCATGGTCACCGGCATACTGTTCTGCTCGCGCGGCATCGGCATCGGGCTGACGCTGACGCCCGAATGGCTGGTGCTGCCGCTCTCGCTGTTGCTGGCGCTGGCCGTTGGCGGCATCATCGGGTTGCTCAACGGCTTCTTCGTCATCCGCCTCAAGATGAATGCCTTCATTGTGACGCTGGCATCCTACATCTGGGTGCGCGGCCTTGTCGTTGCCTTGTCCGGCGGCCGCTCCGCGCAGGACATGGATCCGGCACTTCGTTTCATCGGTATCCAGCACTTTGTCTTCATACCGCTCATTGCCTGGATCGCCATTGCCTGTTTCGTGGTCTTCTCCTTCATTCTGGGGCGTACGCCGTTTGGCCGCCATGTCACTCTCGTCGGCGGGAATGCTGTCGCCGCATTTCGCGCCGGCATCAAGGTTGACCGGCTGATGTACATTGCCTTCATCATTGCCGGAGCAGTCGCCGGTCTTGCCGGCTGGCTTCTGGCCATTCGCACCAGTGGTGCCACCGCCAATCTCGGCACCGGCATGCTGTTCAATGCATTTGCCGCCGTCGTCATTGGCGGCGTCAGCCTGAAAGGCGGCGTCGGAAAGTTGCCGGGTGTCTATGCCGGTGTGCTGCTGCTGTCCTCCATTCACACGGCGATCAACCTGATGGGCCTTCCAGCCCACTATACTCAGGTGATCCTCGGCCTGCTAGTGCTGGCCGCCGTGCTGCTCGACACATTGAAACTCCAGATCCGCCAGAGGTTCGCATGACGGCCAGACTAGAAGGCAAAGTGGCGCTGGTCATCGGCGCCGCACGCGGCATCGGCGAGGGCATCGCCGAGCGCTTCGTGGAAGAAGGAGCCAGGGTCGTCATCGCCGATACAGAGGTGGACGCCGGCAAGGAAACCGCAAAGCGCCTGAACGGCCTCTTCATCGAGACCGACATCTCGCGCTTCGACCATGCGCAGCGCGCGGTCGAGACGGCACTCGACGGCTTCGGCGCTCTCGACGTTCTCGTGCAGAACGCCGGCATCTACCCATGGACGCTGATCGAGAACACATCCCCGGAAGAATGGGACAAGGTGCTCGCCGTCAACCTGAAAGGCACATTCCTCGCCGCGCGCGCCGCGCTGCCGCACATGAAGGCAAAGCGCTCAGGCCGCATGATCTTCACGTCCTCCATCACCGGGCCGCGCGTGACCAGCCCTGGCCACGGCCACTATTCCGCCAGCAAGGCCGGCATCAACGGCTTCATCAAGTCGGCGGCGCTGGAGTTTTCCAGCTACGGCATCACCGTCAACGGCATCGAGCCCGGCAACATCCTCACCTCGGGCATGAAGATGCACCGCTCGGAAGCCTTCATCAAATCCATGGAAGTGGCCGTGCCGCTGGGCCGCCTCGGAACGCCGCGCGACATTGCAAACGCAGCTCTCTTTCTGGCCTCCGACGATGCCTCCTACATCACCGGGACAACGATCATCGTCGATGGCGGACAGACGCTGCCAGAGGGTGCGGACTTCAGGATCAACCCGGATTGAAGCGATAGTGGCCTGTGACGGGATAACGTCCCAGCACATCTTCCCGCTGCGCGCCGCCGCCGATGTTATGCACCAGCAGCGGGCGTGAGCCATCGTCGCTCAGCGTGAAACTCGCGATGCCGATATGCGGCAAGTTGCCGGGAAGCATCATGGTGACGAGATCACCCGGCCTGACATCTTCGGTATCGCGTTTGGCACCCTTCAGCTTGAGATAAGTCTGCAGGTTGGGCACGCGACGATGGTCGATATTGCGGTCGGGCCGCTTCAGGCCCCAGTGCTTCGGGTATGCGGAGAATCGCGCCGACATGTCGTCATGCACCGCCTTCTGCAGGTCGAAGCTCAAGCCCTTGCGATAGGCGCGGATGACGACATCGGTACAGACGCCGCGATCTTCCGGCACATCGCCGCCCGGATAGGTAAGCTTCACATAGGCGGGGTCGTAATGGATCGTGCGCCCGATCTGCGCTTCTGCGGCCTCGACCAACTTCTCCTGCCAGGACGCGGCGCGAACCGGCGTGGCGATGAGCGCAAGCGATGAGGCGAGGAACAGGCGGCGTGTGATCATGCGGCCCACTCCGCCACGCCAATGCGGCGGCATTGCGGAGATCAGGCGGGGCGGAAATCAGGCGGGCTCCACGGTCACGAACACTTCGTTGTAGGCCGGCTGCCCCGCTGGCGACCAGCGCGATGGGGTGAGCAGGTTCATGGCGGCAAGCGGCTTGTCCTGCTCCCACCATTTTCCCTCCATCGTCGCCACGCCGGGCCGCACGGCATCGCTGACCTTCAGCACGAGTTCGAGTGCCTCGCCTCCGGACTTCACCGCGACACGGCTGCCCTGCACCAGTCCCAGCCGCGCTGCGTCGCCTGCGTTGAGCGTGATCACAGGCTGGCCCTGCGAAGCCTGATGGCGCGGCATGTTGGCGAAGGTGGAGTTGAGAAAGTAATGCGACTTCGGGTTCAGCAATTGCAGCCGCGCTCCATTAGCTCGGGGCGGCGCCACGATCGAACCATCGGAAATGCGCAACCGCTCTTTCAACGGTGTCGCAGGAAGACGCGGCGCAGGCGATTTCCGCCAGCCTCCGCGTGCGAGATCGTCGAGCGACCAGCCCTCGGGAAGTGCGGAGGCAGCGATCTCCTCGTCGGTTTCCTTCAGTGCCGGATGATCGAGCCCCAGCTTCTCGCCAAGCCCGCGCATGATGGCACCACCGCTGCGCGCCTCACCCAGCGGCGCAATGGTGGGCGTGTTCGCCAGAACATAGTGGTGGCCCCAGGCGCCCTGCACGTCGAAATGCTCGAACTGCGTGGTGGCAGGCAGCACGATGTCGGCAAGGATCGCCGTGTCGGTGAGAAAGTGATCGGCCACCACCGTGAACAGGTCATCCCGCATCAGCCCGCGCTTCACGCGGGGCGCATCGATCTGTGTCGCCGCCGGATTGGCCGACCATACCATCAGGCCTTTGACGGGAGGCGTTGCGCTGTCGAGATGTACCCCGAGTCTTGCGATGTCGAGGGACCGCGGGTTGCCCGGAACAAGATCGGGACGGGCCGCCTGTGCCTCGTTCATCTCGGGCATCGACAGGATCGACAATCCCCCGCCCCTGTGGCGCCAGTGGCCGCCCAGAATGGCAAGCGCCGAAAGCTCGCGCACGAAGGCCTCGCCGTTCTCGGCCTGCTGCGGCGCGATGCCGGCACGAATGAGTGCCGGGCTGGCGCTGGCGAAGGCCTCAGCCAAAATTTCTATCTCGTTGGCTGTCAGCCCGGTCGCTTCCGCTGCCGCAGGGAAGGTCCACGGTGCGACGCTCGATTTGTAAGACTCAAGATCTTCCACCCAGAGCGCCGCCAACTCGAGATCGGCACGCCCTGTTTCAAGCAGATGCCGCCCGATTGCCGCCGCCAGAATGGCATCGGTGCCCGGCAGCGGTGCCAGGTGCATGTCGCATTGCCTCGCGGTCCGCGTGCGGCACGGGTCGATGGCGATAACTTTCGCGCCACGCTTTCGGGCTTCCTCGATGAAATGCCACTGGTGATGGCAGGTCGAGAGCACGTTCTGCCCCCACAGGATGACGAGCTTTGCGTCGGGCGTCTCCTCCGGATCGACGCCGATGGGATGCCCCTCGATCAGAAGCGAGATGGCCGAGACGGAGCAGACGCCGCCGGTCTGGCGGCTGGCGCCCAGCGCATGGAAGAGGCGCGCCAGTGCCAGCCGCTGCACCACGCCTTGCGTGCCGAGATAGGAAAACGGCATCAGGGCTTCCGCCCCATGCTCGGCAATGATCGCCTTGAAGCGGGAGGCAATCTCATCCAGTGCCTCGTCCCACGAGATCTGGGTGAACTGGCCGGAGCCCTTTGGCCCTGACCGCCGCAGCGGATGCAGCAGCCGGCCGGGTGCGGTGAGTCTCGCCTCGTAGTCCTTCACCTTGGCGCAGAGCACGCCGCGCGTGACGGGATGGTCCTTGGCGCCTTCCACTTTCACCACGCGGCCATCTTCGACATGCGCCACCCAAGCGCAACTGTCCTGGCAATCGAGCGGGCAACACCCTTTGACCTGCATGGCTTCTCCCCGTTTCCGGCCCCCTGTCCCAGACGCGAGCATCCGCCGTTTTCCGCCTCCCTGTAAAGACCCGGCCTGCAAACCTGCCATGCCGCGGCATGCCGGGGTTTGACTTGGACCCCCAAGTCGCTAAATACGCCCCAAAATCCATCTCACCCGAAGGCGAACACCCGATGGCCAAGCCGCGCACGCTCTATGACAAGATCTGGGACGATCATCTGGCCCATGAAGCCGAGGACGGCACCTGCCTGCTCTATATCGACCGCCATCTCGTCCATGAAGTGACGAGCCCGCAGGCTTTCGAGGGCCTGCGCATGACTGGCCGCAAGGTGCGCCACCCGGAGAAGACGCTGGCCGTTGTCGACCACAACGTGCCGACGACCGACCGCACCAAGGGCATCGCCGAGCCCGAAAGCCGCATCCAGGTCGAGACGCTGGCCGCCAACGCCAAGGAATTCGGCATCCTCTATTTCCATGAGCGCGACAAGCGCCAGGGCATCGTCCACGTGGTCGGCCCCGAGCAAGGCTTCACCCTGCCCGGCACAACCATCGTCTGCGGCGACAGCCATACGTCCACGCATGGCGCTTTCGGGGCGCTGGCCCATGGTATCGGCACCTCCGAAGTGGAGCACGTTCTGGCCACCCAGACGCTGATCCAGAAGAAGGCCAAGAACATGCTGGTGCAGGTCGATGGCAAGCTGCCGAAGCATTCGACCGCCAAGGACATCATCCTCGCCGTCATCGGCGAGATCGGCACCGCGGGCGGCACCGGCTCGGTGATCGAGTTCGCGGGCGAAGCGATCCGCGACCTTTCCATGGAAGGCCGCATGACCGTCTGCAACATGACGATCGAGGGCGGTGCGCGCGCTGGCATGATAGCACCCGATGAAAAGGCCATCGCCTATTTCGAGGGCCGCCCCATGGCGCCCAAGGGCGAGGCGTGGGACAAGGCCAAGGCCTATTGGCAGACGCTGCGGACGGACGAAGGCGCGCATTTCGACCGCGTGGTGACGCTCGATGCCGCCTCCCTGCCGCCCATCGTCTCGTGGGGAACCTCGCCTGAAGACGTCGTCTCGATCGGCGGCGTCGTTCCGAACCCCGACGACATCGCGGATGAGGGCAAGCGCCAGTCGAAGTGGCGGGCACTCGAATATATGGGCCTCAAGCCCGGCACGAAGATGACCGACATCGAGCTCGACGTCGTGTGGATCGGCTCGTGCACCAATGGCCGCATCGAAGACCTGCGCAATGTGGCGAAGGTCGTCGAGGGCAAGAAGATCGCCGGCAATCTCGCCTACGCGATGATCGTTCCGGGTTCCGGCCTCGTGAAGGAACAGGCGGAAGCCGAAGGCCTGCACAAGATTTTCCTCGCCGCCGGCTTCGAATGGCGCGAGCCCGGCTGCTCCATGTGCCTCGGCATGAACCCCGACCAGCTGAAGCCCGGCCAGCGCTGCGCCTCGACCTCGAACCGCAACTTCGAAGGCCGCCAAGGCTACAAGGGCCGCACACACCTGCTCTCGCCAGAGATGGCCGCAGCGGCAGCGCTCGCGGGCCGGTTTGTCGACGTTCGCAAGAACGGCTGAAACCATTCAAGACGTTCCTGCCGTGCGGGAACGTCCAATACTCTTGTCACAATCGTTTTCGTCAACCCTGGGGATTGGGTGGAACCGAAGTGACTCCGCAGGAATTGGACAAATACGTCACCAGATTGTGACGCACATCATTAATGGTTGATGAACTTTTCGTTAGGCTTTATGTCACCGGCGTGGCGTTAAGGTGATTCCTGCGTCAAGAGCAGCGCCACAATTTTATGGGGGTTTAAGTGGGTACGACAGTTCAGGCGGATGCAAAGTTTCTCCGCCGCATATTTTTGGGTCTCGTGTTCCTGACGCTGGTGACCGGCGGCATGGCTGGCCTGACGACCGTGCAGGCCATGAGCGGCACGAGCTCTTGCGTGATGTTCTGTCAGTAACGCGCTGACCATGGCGGAACACAGGCTTTCTGGCCTTTCCGCCCCGACCCTCTCCGACATCGAAGAATTGGCCGCCGAAGCCTTCGCAGCGCTCCCCGAGGCTTTTCGCGCGCTCTGCGGCGACATCGTGATCGCCGTGCAGGACTTTCCGGACAAGGATGTCCTGGACGAGATGAACGCCGGGGAGTTCGACCTTCTGGGGCTGTTCCACGGCGTGGGCCTCGCGCATGACGCCGCGTCGCCCGAAACCGGGCGCATGCCCAACATGGTTTTCCTCTATCGCCGTGCCATTCTCGACTACTGGGCCGAGCATGACGAGACGCTGGGCGCCATCGTCACCCATGTGCTGGTGCATGAGATCGGTCATCACTTCGGCCTCTCCGACGAAGACATGTACGCCATCGAGGATCAGGTGAAGTGAGCCGCGAGGACGACGCGAAGCGCGACCTGCGGCGGCTTGAGAACGAGCGCGAGAAACTCTTCCACGGCTCACCCACGTCGGGCGACAATGACAATGATCCGATGGAAATCCTCGGCAAGCGCATCGCCCGCATCCTGGGGCCGCTTCTTGCCGCGGGGCTGCTGCTCTATCTGCTCGCCACATATTGGCCACGAGGCTGAAACGACACTGACATGCCCGTTGCGCCTGCGTTCAGGTGCATACCGCTAGAAGCGGGGCACACTCTGAAAGGGAGCCAAACCATGAAATCCTCAGTGATCGCCATCCTTATCCTCGCTGCCACCGCACTTCCCGCCGCCGCGGGCACAGCGCCCGTCACGTCGAAGCTGTCGCCCGCCACCGCCGCTGCCTCATGTGAAGCACTCGGCGCCAATGGCGCCACGTTGACATCTGGCTGCGTGAACACGGTGACTGGAGGCGCCGTCACCTGCTCCGGCGGTCAGTGCACGGACTATTTCGCCGATCCGCGCTACGGCAAGATCAAGGCGCTGCTCGACGCCGACCGCGCGCAGCCGCAAAAGCAGCCGCTCTGACGCTGCTCCAACGCCTTGAGGACACGCGCAACGCAATACGCAACGCGTGTCCTCAAACTATTCCGGCAATTCGATCGGCTTCAGCTTCTCGAACAGGTCGCCGGGACCGGGATTGTCCGTCGGGCTCTTGCCTCCCAGGTGGTGCATGATGCCCCACACGGCATTGAGCGAGGTCTGCACCGCGCCCTCCACCCAGCCGGGCGTCCATGACACGCCATCGCCCGCCATGAAGATGCCGCGCTCGTGGGCGGGCATTTCATCCTGCATGAAGTGGCAATACATGCGGCGATTGTAACGGTAGTGTCCGGGCAGCGCTCCCTTGAAGGCGCCAAGGAAATTGGGGTCCGACTCCCATGAGACCGTGATCGGATCGCCGATGATGTGGCTGGCGAGATCGAGGTTCGGATAGATCTTCGCAAGCGACTCGAGGCAAAGCTTCACGCGGTCCTCCGGCGTCTCGGGAAGCATCTTCAGCGCATCGCTCATCCATGAATAGGAGAGGCAGATGACGCCCGGCTTGTCGTCGCCATTGTCGAACAGGTAGGTGCCGCGCGTCAGCCGGTCGGTGAGCGTCTGGCTCATCAAGTCGCGGCCCGTCGCCGGGTCCTTGTCCTTCCAGAATGGCCGGTCGACCATCACGAAGGTCTTTGACGACTGCATGTAGCGCGTGCGGTCGAGCGCCATCCAGAGCTTGGGCGAGAACAGGTTTTCCTCCACCTCCATGTTGGTGGTGAGAACCCAGCTCTGCACGGTGACGAGGCAGGCCTCGAAGGATTTCGTGTGGCCCCAGCGGTCGGTGACTGAAATCCTGCCGTCACTATCACGCGAGATCCGCCGCGCGGCGGGCCGTGTCGCGCCGCTGTGCAGGCTGGCGAGGCTGGTGCCTTTGGGCCAATGTGCCATGTTCTCTGGCGACATATGCCACAGGCCACGGGGCACCTGCTCAACGCCGCCCACCATGAAGCGCTGGTTCTCGTCGCAGTCGGTGCAGACCACGCGGAGAATTTCCAGCATCGAGTTGGGAAAATCCGAATCCCAGCCGCCGGTGCCGAAGCCGACCTGCCCGAACACCTCGCGGTGACGGAACGACTTCTGCCCGAAGGCATAGGACGTGGCGACGAAGTCATAGAAGGTGCGGTCGTCCCAAATCGGCACCAGCCTGTTCCAGATCTCCTTCACCCGCGCCGTGTCGCGCTCGCGCACTGCCTGGCGCAACTCGGTAAATGCGGCGCCTTCTTCCAGCGCCTTCGACCAGCATTCCTGGATTTCCTTGAAGAAGGGCGGTAGCTGGTCGGGGCGCTCCACATAGATCGTCTCGCCCTCGAGATCGATCACGGTGGAGTTCGAAGCCGGGTGCGCGAGCGGGTTGGGGAACGGTTTCGAGTCGATTCCCAGCATGTTCACGTAATGATAGAAAGCCGTGGAAGACTCCGGAAATCGCATGCCGCCCAGTTCCGCGATGATGCCCTCGGCCCCCTCGAAGGGCTGCGAGCGGAGCCTGCCGCCAATGCGGCTCGCCTCGTAGATGACGGGTTTCAGCCCCATCTTCATCAGTTCATGGGCGGCCGCCATGCCGGCCATTCCGGCTCCGATGATGGCCACCTCGGCCCCCAGCACGTGCGGTGGAACCGAGCCAAGCCCGGACGGGTGCTTCAGCCAGTCGTCGTAGGCGAAGGGAAAGTCCGGCCCGTACATGGTGATGGGTTTCGACGTGTCGGCTTCGGGAAGAAACAGGTGGGAAGGGGCGGACATGGCTTTCCGGTCTCCGGCGCAAGGGTTGCGCAGGGAGAACTCTAGCCCGATTACAAGGCCTCCGTCATGGGCTAGGTTGAACGGCGTGGTCCTTCCGGCACGGGACTTGCTGGAAGCGCACAAGGCATCATCGCGTGAGGCGTAAACCCAATGGCAAAGCTCATCGTCGCTCGTTCCACAGATTTTTCCGGCACATTCCTGTTCCGCATTGATACAATCGATTTTATCGCACCCGCGATCATCACCTTTTCGGGCACGCAGTTTTACGGCAACCAGATCAGCGACAACGTCCACATCGACGGCAGCAGCGGCACCAACCGCATTGTGATCAACACCGGAATCCAGGGCTTCAACGGGGCAGGCTGGACCTTCAGCAACTGGCAATCGGCCGACCTTGTCGTGGTGAACGGGTCGAACTTCGGCGAGACGCTGGCCGGCACGATCCGCAACGACGAGATCCATGGCAATGGCGGCCGCGACACGATCTTCGGCGGCGCGGGCGACGATGTGATCTCCGGCGGGTCAGGCTATGACAAGCTGACCGGAGGCGCTGGCATTGACTGGGTGAGCTACGAAGAAAGCCTGTCCGCGGTGAATGTGAACCTCTCGTCGAACCGCGTGAGCGGCGGCGATGCCGCGGGCGATACCATCTCGGGCTTCGAGAACGTGAGGGGCGGCAGGGGCAACGACATTCTCACCGGCAACGGAGGCCGGAACCAGCTACAGGGCGACCTCGGCAGCGACATCCTGACCGGCGGTGCCGGCGCTGATCGCTTCGTCTTCCGCATCTTCGAGGAATCGCGCGCCGGGACCAGCCGAGACATCATCACGGACTTTTCGAGATCCCAGGGCGACCGGATCGACTTCTCGCGTCTCGATTTCGACTCGTTTCCCTTCATCTGGGACGGCGAACTTCGCTTCATCGGATCCGCCGCCTTCGATCTGGCAGGCGACATCCGCGTGGTGCGCAGCGGTAGCCTCACGGTGGTGCAGGTCGATTTCAACGGAGACGGCGGAGCCGATCTCGAAATTGGACTGAAAGGAAGCTACACACTGACGGAAGGCGACTTCATTCTCTGAAGAAGGGCCATCTGGGCCCCGAAACGGTGAAGCCAGCCGCGGAGGGGAGGCCACGGCCGGCTTCTTGAACTGCGTGGCTCCGGAGATTTGCAGGGGGGATGGGGGAGCCGGATACCCGCAGATGGAGGGAAGCGGTCAGTTGGGAGACCAATTCCTTCATGTGTAGATAACGCGCGGGATAGCCTGTTGGTTCCACGTCGGGCGGTCGACGCTCACGGTTTGCCTCCTGCGGACGGCTGCCGTTCATGTTGCAGGGGCACCCCAACCCTTCTATATGGCGCCCCATGACCAGCATTTTCATTGATGGCGAGGCGGGAACGACCGGCCTCCAGATCCGCGACCGGCTGAAGACCCGGACCGATGTGACGCTCGTTTCGATTGCACCCGAGCGCCGCAAGGACCCGGAAGCCCGCCGCGAACTGCTGAATACCGTCGATGTGGCCATCCTCTGCCTGCCCGATGACGCGGCGAAGGAAGCCGTGGCGATGATCGACGCCTCCTCCCGCACCCGTGTGATCGACGCGTCGACCTCCTTCCGCACGGCGGAAGGCTGGGCCTATGGCATGCCGGAGCTTTCGAAGGCGCATAAGTCGAGGATCGCTGGCGCCCCGCGCGTCGCCAATCCCGGTTGCTACCCGCAAGGGCTTATTGCCTGCCTGCGCCCCATGATCGCCGCGGGCATCATCTCGGCTGACTATCCCGTCACCTACAACGCGGTTTCGGGCTATTCGGGCGGCGGCAAGAAGATGATCGAGGACTATGAGGCGCAGGGCGCGGGCGCGATCCCCTATCACCCCTATGGCCTCAGCTTCGCCCACAAGCACCTGCCCGAGATGCAGGTTTATGCCGAGCTTGCCCATGCCCCGATCTTCCAGCCGGCGGTGGGCAATTATGCGCAAGGCATGATGGGTTGCGTGCCTGTGTTCTCGGAACTGCTCCTGAAAAAGGCCCACGGCCAGCAGATCCGCGATTGCCTCGCCGAAGCCTATGAGGGCCAGCCCTTCATCGAGGTGGCACCTTTCGAGCCGATCGAGCGGGCCGCCCATGTGCGGCCGGATGACCTCAACAACACCAACCGCATGCGGCTCCATGTCTTCGCCAACGACACGCGCGGACACGTGCTGCTGATGTCGATCTACGACAATCTCGGCAAGGGCGCATCCGGCGCTGCCGTGCAGAACCTCAATCTCATGATCGGAGCCGATGAAACGCTCGGCGTCGATCTTCCCCTGACCGCGTAAGAGAGAACCATCATGCAGAAGTTCGAAAAGCTCACCGGCGTTGCAGCGCCCCTGAACATCGTCAACATCGACACCGACATGATCATCCCCAAGCAGTTCCTGAAGACGATTTTGCGCACAGGCCTCGGCAAGTCGCTGTTCTTCGAAATGCGCTACACGCAGGATGGCCAGGAAATCCCTGAATTCGTGCTGAACAAGCCCGCCTACCGCAAGGCGGAGATCCTGGTGGCGGGCGACAATTTCGGCTGCGGCTCGTCGCGCGAGCATGCGCCCTGGGCGCTTCTCGACTTCGGCATCCGTTGCGTGATCTCGACGAGTTTCGCCGACATCTTCTATAACAATTGCTTCAAGAACGGCATCCTGCCGATCAAGGTGACGCCGGAGCAACTGAAGCTCTTGATGGACGATGCCGAGCGCGGCTCCAACGCCACGATGACGGTCGATCTCGTCTCGCAGGAAATCCGCGGCCCCGACGGCGGCACAATCAAGTTCGACATCGACCCCTTCCGCAAGCACTGCCTGCTGAACGGCCTCGACGACATCGGCCTGACGATGGAAAAGGCACCCTCGATCGACGCTTTCGAGAAGAAGCAGGCGGCGAGCCAATCCTGGCTGTGATGAATATGTCTTCTCCCGCTCGCGGGAGAGGAACGGGGCCTGCTGCGAAGCGGCAGGAGAGGGCATAAGTTGGATTCCATCCTCAACACCGTCCTCCCCGTCTTCGCCATGATCGTGCTGGGCTTCGGCTTGACCAAGCTGAAGATCTTCGACGCTGCAGCCGGCAGGGGCATCTCGCTTTTCGTCTTCAACGTCGCGATCCCTGCCCTGCTGTTCAAGACGGTCGCCACCATGGAGCCGCAGCAGGCGGCGCCCTGGAGCCTGTGGTTCGCCTTCTTCGGTGGCCTCGCCATCACCTGGATCGCCGCTGCCTATGCCTCGCGCTTCATCGAGTCGCTCAATGTCTCAGGGGGCGCCGCAGCCTCGATGGCGGCGGGTTTCGGCAACCTGGCGCTGCTTGGAACGCCGCTGGCGCTTGCCCACTATGGCCAGCAGGTCGCCATTCCATTGGGCATGATCCTGTCGGTCCACGCGCCTGTCCTGTGGTTCGCGGCCATGCTGCACCGCGAACTGTCGCTCCATTCGAGTTCCTTTTCGATTGCCCGGACGGCCAAGGAACTGTTCCGCAATCTCGCCACCAACGCGATCGTGCTGAGCCTGATTGCCGGAAGTCTCTGGCGGTTTCTGGGCCTCGGCCTTCATCCTGTCGCGGGCACCATACTCGACATGCTGGCCGATGCCTCAGTGCCAACGGCCCTTTTCGCACTCGGCGTGTCGCTCGCCGGGTATTCGCTGAAGGGCTCATGGAGCGGCATGTTCGCCCTCATCGGCCTCAAGATGGTGCTGATGCCAATTCTGGTCTTTCTGATGGTCCGCTTTGTCGTGACGATCCCGCCACTCTGGGCGCAGGTGGCCGTACTGTTTGCGGCGATGCCGACAGGCGCCAATGCCTTCCTGTTCTCCCAGAAGAACGAGGAGGCGGTCGCCGCCGTCTCAGGCGCCATTGCACTTGGAACGGGACTTGCGGCCATTTCGGCCTCGATCCTGCTCTATCTCATGGACAGAGGCATGATCTGAGCCCCGCTCAGGCTTGATTTTGACCGCCAACAGGTCCATTTTCCGCGCGACTTCGCGAACCCCCCTAAAGGAGCCACATGGCCAAGGAAGAACTGCTCGAATTCGAAGGTACCGTCACCGAACTTCTGCCCAACGCGACATTCCGCGTGAAGCTCGACAACAATCACGAAATCATCGCCCACACCGCCGGCAAGATGCGCAAGAACCGCATTCGTGTGCTCGCAGGCGACCGCGTGATGGTCGAAATGACGCCCTATGACCTCACGAAGGGCCGCATCAATTATCGCTTCAAGTAAATCCCGGGCAAAGAGCCCCGTAAAGCTTGTGCTCGCTAGCGCTTCGCCGCGGCGGCTGCAGCTTCTGGAACGCGTGGGCCTTGTTCCCGATCTCCTCAACCCGGCCGATGTCGATGAGATCCCGCTCAAGCGCGAGACACCGCGGAAGCTCTCGGTCCGGCTCGCCCGCGAAAAGGCGGAACATGCGCTCGACATGCCATTGGTGCGGGCCCTTGGGCCCAACACCTTCGTGCTCGCCGCCGATACGGTGGTGGGCCTCGGGCGGCGCATCCTTCCCAAGGCCGAGACGGAGGAGCAGGCAAGAGACTGCCTCTCCCTGCTCTCGGGCCGCTCGCACTGGGTCTATTCCACTGTCTGCCTCATCGCGCCCGGCAACAAGGTCTCCACACGCTGCGTCGAAACAAAGGTCCGCTTCAAGCGTTTCTCACGCGAGGACCTCGACAGCTACATCGCCAGTGACGAATGGCGCGGCAAGGCCGGCGGCTATGCCATCCAGGGCCGCGCCGAAGCCTTCGTCCGCATGCTGACGGGTTCGCATTCCGCCGTGATCGGCCTGCCGCTCTATGAGACGGTCAACCTGCTCGAAGGTGCTGGCTATCCTGTCTTTCACAACTGGATGACAGGTCCGCAATCGGAGGTCTGAGATGGCCGAGCCCGTCCGCCTGCGCCCCAAGCGCCCCTGCCCCATCTGCCAGAAGCCGTCGCAGCAGAAGTTTCATCCCTTCTGCTCGAACCGCTGCGCGCAGATCGACCTCAACCGCTGGTTCGGCGGCAACTACGCCATCCCGGTGAAAGACGACGAGTCCGACGAAGACGAACAGCGCGAAACCTGACTACTCCGCCGCAGCCGGAACAGCATGCGGCACAGGAACAGCCTGTTTCGGCCTGTAGCCCATCACCGCATAGACGCATGGCACAACGAAGAGCGTGAGCAGCGTGCCGAGCGACATGCCGCCGACGATGACCCAGCCGATCTGCTGGCGGCTTTCAGCGCCCGCACCCGTGCCGATCGCCAGCGGAATGGCGCCGAGGATCATCGCCGCCGTCGTCATGAGGATGGGCCGGAGCCTGAGCCCCGCCGCCTCGATGATGGCGTCCCTCCGGGCACGGCCTTCTTCCTGCAGCTTGTTGGTGAACTCGACGATGAGAATGCCGTGCTTGGTAATGAGGCCGATCAGGGTCACGAGGCCGATCTGCGAATAGACGTTGAGCGTGCCCCCGGTGAGCCATAGCGCGCCCAGCGCGCCCGTCATGGAGAGCGGCACCGTCACCATGATCATCACGGGATCGCGGAAGCTCTCGAACTGCGCGGCGAGCACCAGATAGATGAAGGCGAGCGCCATCACGAAGACCAGCAGCAAGTTGGAGCTTGCATCGCGGAACTCGCGGGCCTGGCCCGTGAGGTCCGTCACGGTGCCCTGCGGCAGCACCTCGGCGGCGGCGGCATTGACGGCGGCGATGGCCTCGCCCAGCGTATAGCCCGGCGACAGATTGGCCTGGATGGTGACGGCGCGCAGCTGGTTGAAGCGGATCAGCTCGCGCGGCGCTACAGTTTCACGCGCCTTCACCACATTGGAGAGCTGCACCATCTGACCGTCACTGCCCTTGACGAAGATGCGCGACAACGTCTCGGGCGACGTGCGCTCCGAGGCCGGGAGTGCGACGGTCACGTCATACTGCTCCGAGCCGATCTGGAACGTCGACACGTTGCGCCCGCCGAGAAGCGTCTCCAGCGTGCGGCCAATGACCGAGATGTCGAGACCGAGGTCGGCCACGCGGTCGCGGTCGATGTCGACTTCGACCTCCGGCTTGTTGAGCCGCATGTCGGTGTCGATGTCGGCGAGGCCCGGATTGTCCTTCAGCCTCTCGACCAGCTTGTTGGCGATCTCGTTGATCTCCTCGTAGGGTGCCGAGGACTGGATCACGAACTGGAACGGCTTGCCGAAGCCCCGCGTGCCGAGCGAACCGGGATTGGAGGCGAAGGCCTGCACGCCGGCGATCTTGCGGAGCTTCGGCAACAGTTGCTGGGTCACCTGCTGTTGTGAGACGTCACGTTCCTCCCAGTCCTTCAGGCGCGCGAAGGACAGGAATCGCGTCACCTCGCCAGCGCCTACGATCATCAGGTAGGAGCGGAGTTCAGGGATCTGCGCCAGAAGCTCCTCCACCTGCCCGCCATAGCGCTGCGTGTAGCCGAAGCTGGCACCTTCCGGCGCATTGCCCGTGACGATGACGACGCCACGGTCCTCCGTGGGCGAGAGCTCAGACTTCATCTGCGTGAAGAGCCAGCCGCCGCCCGCTCCCACGCCAAGAGCCACAAGCAGAACCAGCCACCGCAGCTTCAGCGCGACGTGAAGACTTGATGCATAGCCGCGCTCAAGCCCGCCAAGGAAGCCCTCCACGATGCGGGCGAAGACGTTCTTCTTCTCGGAATGCTTCAGCAGCTTCGAGCACATCATCGGCGTCAGCGTCAGCGCCACGAAGCCCGACACGATGACAGCGCCCGCCAACGTGATGGCGAATTCGAGGAACAGCCGCCCTGTGCGCCCCGGTGTGAAGGCGATGGGCGCATAGACGGCGGCAAGCGTCATCGTCATGGCGATGACCGCGAAGCCGATCTCGCGCGCGCCCTTGATGGCGGCTTCGAAAGGCTTCATCCCCTCCTCGATGTGGCGATAGATGTTCTCGAGCACCACGATGGCGTCATCGACGACGAGGCCAATGGCCAGCACCATGGCGAGCAGCGTCAGCGTGTTCACGGTGAGGCCTGTCGCATACATGATGGCGAAGGTGGCGACGAGCGACACCGGTATGGTGACGACCGGGATGAGTGCTGCGCGGAAAGAATGCAGGAAGAGCAGGATGATGATCAGCACCAGGCCCACGGCCTCGAGGATGGTCTTGAACACGTTCTCGATGGAGCGGTCGATGAACACGGTCGTGTCGAAGCCGATGGTGACTTCGGTTCCCTCCGGCAGTTCATCATTGAGGCGCGGCAGGATCACGTTCACCTCGCGGGCGACATCGAGCGGGTTCGCCACCGCCGTCTTGACGATCCCGATGGAGATGGAGGTGGCGCCATTGTAGCGGCTTTCGCGGCGCACATCGGCGCTGCCGAGTTCGATCTTCGCCACATCGCTCAGCCGCACCTGCAGCCCGCCCGCTTCCTTCAGCACGATCCGGGAAAACTCTTCTGCTGTTCCAAGCGAAGTGCGCGACAGCACGGTGAACTCGCGCTCGGTGCTCTCGATGCGGCCCGCCGGAATGTCGGCATTCTGGTTGCGGATGGCATTCTCGACATCCTGCACGGTGAGCCCGTAGCCGGCGAGACGAGGCGGATCGATCCACACCCGCATGGCATAGCGGCGCTCGCCGTTGACGGTGACATCCGCCACGCCATCGAGGTTCTTGAAGCGGTTCACGACGAAGCGGTCAATGTAGTCCGTCAACTCAAGCGAGTTCATCGTCAGAGACTGGACTACGAGGAACATGATCGGCTGCGCGTCCGCCTCGACCTTGGAAATCGTCGGCTCCGTGATCTCGTCGGGAAGCGACCGGCGCACGCGGCTCACCCGGTCGCGCACGTCGCTGGTAGCGGAATCGATGTTGACGGTGGAGCGGAAGCGGATGGTGATGCGGCTTGATTCGGCCCGCGAGGTCGACCCGATGGTGTCTATCCCCTCGATGCCGGCAAGCGAGCCTTCGAGCACCTGCGTCACCTGGCTTTCGATGACCTCGGCGGAAGCGCCGGGATAGTTCGTCTGCACCGTAACCTGCGGCTCGTCGATGTTGGGATACTCACGGATCGTCAGGCGGCTGAACGACATGAGACCGGCCAGCAGCAACACGAGGCTCAGCACGGTCGCGAAGACCGGCCGCCTGATGCAAAGTTCGGTAAAGCCCATGGCGCTACTCGGCCGACGCTGCGGCCGAGACGACCTCGACCGCCGCACCGTTGCTGAGGCGCGTGTTGCCCGCCGTCACCACCGTATCGCCCGCGGCGATGCCTTCGAGTATCTCGATCTTGCCGGGAAGCCGCTTGCCCAGCCTCACCTTCAATTCCGCAGCCTTGTTGTCGGTCACGGTATAGACGAAGGCGCTCTCGCCCCGCTGCACGACGGCAGCCTCCGGCACCACGACCGCCTGACGCTCCTGCCCCTTCACGGCAACGCGCACGAGAAGGCCCGGCTTCAGCCTGGAAGCGCTGTTGTCGAGGTCAGCCCTCACCAGCAGAGCACGGCCGTTGACATCGATCGACGGATCAAGCGCTGAGACGACGGCGTTGAAGCTTTCGTCCGGAAGCGCATCCGCAAGGACTTCGACCGTCTGGCCCACGGCGATGCGCGATTGCTGCAATTCCGGCACCGAGAAGCTCACCTTCAGCTTGTCGATCTTGTCGAGCTGGACGAGCGGCGTTCCCGCCGTGAGGTAGGCGCCTTCGGACACCGAACGGAAGCCGAGCGTGCCGGGAAACGGCGCGAGGATGGTCAGCTTTTTCAGCAGCACCTGAGCGGAATCGACAGCGGTCAGTGCCACGTCGCGCTCCGTCTGGGCGGTTTCGAATGTGCTCTGGGCCACGTTGCCCGACTTCCGGAGCGTCTGGTTGCGGTTGAAATTGGCCTCGGCCAATTCAAGCCGCGCCTTGGCCTCTTCCAGCGATGCTGTGGCAAGGTCGGTGTCGAGCTGGAAGAGCGGCGTTCCCGCGGCAACCGTCGCGCCATCCTCGAACAGTACTTTCGCCAGCCGCCCGCTGGTTTCTGGCGCGATCGAGACCGATTCGTCCGCCAACAGCGTGCCGATGGCAGAGATGTCATCACTCAATTGTGATGTTGTGGCGCGGGCGGTTTCCACGGGAGAGGGCCCCCGGTTGCCTCTTTGGCCGCCTTGGCCTGCGGCCTGGCCCTGAGCCGGTTTGCCCTCGCCCTGGATAGCGGCTACGGCCTTGTCGAGCCCCGTCAGTGCAACGACATCAATGCCGTAGTGGCGCACGCCCAATGCCGCGCCCCCGGCGAGGACGGCCATGATCAGCAGAAACAGCCACTTCTTCATCGATTGTCCGGACCTTTCGAAACCACGACCCTAGGATGGATTGCCAGGCCGCTCCATACGTCTTTGCACCGTCAGCAGATTGAAGGACGCATGACACAACTGAATCCGTCACTGAATTGCGCCCTTTCTCAGGCACTGGCCTTGGAGGCCCCGCCGCGATATGTGCAGACCCGAGACCTGATTCAAGAAAAGGATGCCCTCCATGAAAACCCGCGCCGCCGTTGCCTTCGCCGCTGGAAAGCCGCTCGAAATCGTCGAGGTCGATCTTGAGGGCCCCAAGGCGGGCGAGGTTCTGGTCGAGATCAAGGCCACCGGCGTCTGCCATACCGACGAATTCACCCTCTCGGGCGCCGATCCAGAGGGGTTGTTCCCCGCCATACTGGGCCATGAGGGCGCGGGCGTCGTCGTCGAAGTGGGCGCGGGCGTCACTTCGGTGAAGGTCGGAGACCACGTCATTCCCCTCTACACGCCGGAATGCCGGCAATGCCCGTCCTGCCTCTCGCGCAAGACCAATCTCTGCACGGCGATCCGCGCCACGCAAGGCCAGGGCCTGATGCCGGACGGCACCTCGCGCTTTTCCTACAAGGGCCAGAAGGTCCATCACTACATGGGCTGCTCGACGTTCTCGAACTACACTGTTCTGCCCGAGATCGCGCTGGCCAAGGTTGACCCAGCCGCGCCCTTCGACAAGATCTGCTACATCGGCTGTGGCGTGACCACAGGCGTCGGCGCCGTCACCAACACCGCCAATGTCGAAGCGGGCGCCACGGCGATCGTCTTTGGCCTCGGCGGCATTGGCCTCAACGTGATCCAGGGCCTGAGGCTGGCGGGCGCCGACATGATCATCGGCGTCGATCTCAACAACGCGAAGAAGGAGTGGGGCGAGCGCTTCGGCATGACGCACTTCGTCAATCCTTCCGAAGTCGAGGGCGATCTCGTCGCCCATCTCGTCAACATGACCAAGCGCGGAGCCGACCAGATCGGCGGCGCGGATTATACCTTCGACTGCACCGGCAATGTGAAGGTGATGCGCATCGCGCTCGAAGCGTCGCATCGCGGCTGGGGCCAGTCGATCGTCATTGGCGTCGCCGGCGCGGGCCAGGAAGTTTCGACGCGGCCCTTCCAACTCGTCACCGGCCGCACCTGGAAGGGCACGGCATTCGGCGGCGCGCGCGGCCGCACCGATGTGCCGAAGATCGTCGACTGGTACATGAACGGCAAGATCGAGATCGACCCGATGATCACCCACACCATGCCCCTGGATGACATCAACAAGGCCTTCGACCTGATGCACGAGGGCAAGTCGATCCGCAGCGTGATCCTGTTCTGATGGCGCTCGAGACGAAATCGCTGGCGAAGGCCCATGGCGGCACGCAGGGCGTCTACACGCATCCGTCCGATGCGTGCGGATGCCCGATGACCTTCGCCGTCTTCGTGCCGCCGCACGAGCCCGGCGCCAAGCTCCCCGTGCTCTGGTATCTCTCGGGCCTCACCTGCACCCATGCCAATGTCATGGAAAAGGGCGAATACCGGAAAGCCGCTGCAGAGCATGGCGTGATCATCGTCTGCCCGGATACATCGCCTCGCGGCGAAGGCGTGGCAGACGAACCCGGAAACTGGAAGCTCGGCTGCGGCGCCGGCTTCTACGTCGATGCGACGCAAGGGCCATGGTCGGCGCACTACAAGATGTACTCCTATGTGACGGCGGAGCTTCCCGCGCTCGTCGCCGCGAACTTTCCCGCCGACATGACCCGGCAATCGGTGTTCGGTCATTCGATGGGCGGCCATGGTGCATTGATCTGTGCACTGAAGAACCCCGGCCGCTACAGGAGCTGCTCGGCCTTCGCGCCCATCACGCACCCGATGACGGCGGACTGGTCGAGGCCAGCACTCGCTGCCTATCTCGGTGCCGACGAGCAAGTCTGGCGCCAGAACGATGCCGTGGCGCTGATCGAAGACGGGGCGCGACTGCCTGAGCTTCTGGTGGACCAGGGCACCGCCGATTCCTTTCTGAATGACGGGCTCAGGCCGTGGCTTCTGGAAGACGCCTGCAAGGCGGCGGGAATTCCGCTCACACTCCGCATGCAGGATGGCTATGACCACTCCTACTACTTCATCTCGAGCTTCATGGCCGACCACGTTGCATGGCACGCCAAGCGGTTGAAGGGATAGGGCGCTACTTCAGCAGCGCCCTTGCCTCGGCAACGCCCAAGGGCCTCGGGCGCGTGCAGGTCGTCTTCAGCGTTTCGAACTTGCCGGTTTCGCCGGACTTGAGAATGGCGGTCATGATCTCGACCACATGCAGCATGCGCGGGATGCCGCAGCGGATGTCGCGTTTTGCGGCGATGGCCTGCGCCATGTCGGCGAGGCCGGCGCCACGGTAATTGGCCTGCATGCCGTCCGGATGCTTCTCGTTGGGTTTGCCGAACGGATGCTCCCAAGTGTCGAGCGGCTTCGGCGTCCCGTCAGTCCCTGCGGCCATGACCGTGCCGCCGAAGAAATTGGGGTCCGGCAGGAACATGGCGCCGTCGCTGCCATAGACTTCCAGATTGGGATGGCGGTGGGCAAAGACGTCCCAGCTCGCGGTCAGGGTCACCGCCGCGCCCGTGGCAAATTCGAGCAGCGCGTGAATGGTGGTGGGCGTCTTGACGGTGATCTTCTCGCCCATGCGCGGCCCGTTGGCGATGACGCGCTGCTTGCGCGCCATGCCCGTGAGGGCGGCCACGCGCTTCACCGGCCCGATGAGATTGATGAGCGCCATGATGTAGTAGGGGCCCATGTCGAGGATGGGTCCGCCGCCGGGCTTGAAGAAGAAGTCGGGGTTCGGATGCCAGTGCTCCATGCCGGGCCCGAGGATGTGAGCCGTGCCACCGGCGATCCTGCCGATTGCGCCATCATCGACGGCGGCGCGGGCCTGCTGGTGGGATCCGCCGAGGAACGTATCGGGCGCGGCGGCCACATGAAGTTTCCTCGCCGTGGCGAGCTTGAGCAGCGCCTTGCCTTGGGCCAGCGTCAGCGTGAGGGGCTTTTCGGAATAGACGTGCTTTCCGGCCTCCAGAATCTGCTTCGACACGTCAAAATGCGCGGCGGGCACCGTGAGGTTCACCACAATATCGATGTCGCTGCTGGCGAGGAGGTCCGTCACGGTTCGTGCCTCAACACCGAACTGCGCCGCGCGCGACAGGGCGGCGGCCATGTTCAGGTCCGCCACCACCCTGATCTCGAAGCCTTTGAACAGGGGGCCGAGTTTCAGATAGGTCGTCGAAATGTTTCCGCAGCCGATGATGCCGACGCCGAGTGTCCGGGCCATGTGGTCTCTCTCAGATCTTGTGGACGAAGCTGTAGGAGCGTCTTGCAAAGCGCGCGATGTTCGACGGGTTGTCGTGCTCCATCACATAGTGGAGCGCCCGCGTGTTGCGGAGCGCGGCGAGGAGTTTGGGCCAGTCGAGCACGCCCTGCCCCACGTCGGCCCATCCGTCTTCATCGCGGCATTGGCCCTTGGGCGCGATGTCCTTCACATGCACGGCCGTGATGCGATGGCCATGGCGCCTGATCCAGGCCAGCGGATTGGCCTTGGCCCTGGCAACCCAGGCAACGTCGCATTCCCAGTCGATCAAGGGTGCCGCCTCGAGCAGGAGCTCCATCGGGACCTCGCCGCCGGGCAGCTTGACGAATTCGAAATCGTGATTGTGCCAGCCAAACGCGAGGCCCTCGCCGCGGGACCATTCGCCGATGGCGGAAAGCCTCTTGCCGAGCTTTCGCCAGCCCGCGGCGCTGCGGGGCCGCTCTTCTTCAGCGAGATAGGGAGCGAAGATCTGCCTCAGGCCAAGCGTCCGGGCGATCTCCATGACCCCGGCGCGGTCGTTCTCCAGCATGTCGAGGCCGAAATGCCCGGTGGGCATCGCAAGACCGGCCCGGTCGAGCATCCGCGCGAGCGCCTCCGGCTTGGAATAGACACCGCCATATCCCTCGACTTCGCGATAGCCTGTGCCCGCGAGAAGGCTGAGCGTGTCCTTCAGTGATCTGGCGTTCCGCACCGAATAGAGCTGGAGGGAGAGGCGGCGGGGCATGGCGGCTCCATGTGGCGATTGCAATGCTGCGAGCTCTTATAGCAGCAACTGCGATGCACAACCACGCCGCGCGAATCGAATATCCTAGCGATAGGTCCAATTTGACATAAAATGTGGTCCAGAACAAGCTGGCCGTCCAATTTTGGGGAATCCTATAGCGTGGAAGTTGTATGCAGATTGATGTCATTTGTAACAGCCGGGGGGCTCACACATGTCTATTGCCAACAGACCTACTCTGAGTGATGTGGCCAAACTCGCGGGCGTATCGGTCGCCACGGCCTCGCGCGCGCTCAGCAATCCCGACCTTGTTGCGGAAGGAACCCGCCACGCGGTGCGGGATGCGGCGCAATCCTGCGGCTACAAGGTCAATCTGGTGGCGAGGTCGCTGCGCATGCAACGCACCAACACGATCCTTGTGCTTACACCTTGTATAGACAACCCGTTCTATCCCGGGCTTCTCCGCGGCATCGAGGATGCGGCGCATGACAGGGGCTTCTCGGTCATCGTCGGGTTCACGCTGAAACGGCCTGAAAGCTGCCAGCCCTATTCCGATCTTCTCAGCAACGGCCGGGTCGATGGCGTGGTGGTGATCGACGGCGGAACCAACATGCAAGGCCTGACTGGTCCCCGGCCCAGCGTTCCCGCTGTTCAGGTGCTGGACATGATCTACGGACCGGCTGTGAGCGCCGTGCGCGTCGACGACCATCAGGTCGCCGAACTCGCCGTGCGCCATCTGGCGGGTCTCGGCCATCGCCGGATCGCGCATATCTCCGGCGCCCAGGAATCAATTGCCGCGGTCCATCGGCGTGAAGGCTACCTGAACACGCTGGCAGCGCTGGGCCTGCCGGCGGATGAACGCCTGATCGAATGCGGCTTCTACCGGCGGGAGCCCGCTGCCGAGGCGATGCAGAAGCTGCTGTCGCTCGGCATGCCGCCGACGGCGGTGTTCTGTGCCAACGACACCATGGCGACGGGGGCTCTCCGCGCCTGTCAAGACCGCGGCCTGCGCGTGCCCGACCATATGTCCATCGTGGGCGCCGGCAATACCTTTGACGGCGAGATTACGGAGCCGCCGCTGACCACCATCCATGTCCCGCGTCACGACATCGGAATGTTGGCTGCGGAAAGGCTGATCGGCCTTATCAAGGGCCAGGGCAGCATGCCGCACGATACCGTAGTGCCGGTCGAACTGATGACGCGCGGATCCACATCCTCCGCGCGCGCCATTGCTGCCGCCTGATCTGTTTTTCAAATTACCTATTTTTCGTAATACTGGGCAACGAAGCGGTCGAGAAGGCGCACGCCCCAGCCGGGACCCCAGCTCTGGTTGATAGCGCTGCGCGGGCCGTCCATGGCCGTGCCCGCGACGTCGAGATGGGCCCAGGGCACGTTATTGACGAAACGCTGGATGAACTGCGCCGCCGTGATCGAGCCCGCATGACGCCCGCCGGTGTTCTTCACGTCGGCTACGTCATGGTCGATGATCTTGTCGTATTCGGGCGCGAGCGGCATCCGCCAGACCTTTTCGCCCGTCGCGTATCCGGCCTCGGAGAGCCTGTGAGCCAATTCGTCGTTGTTGGAGAACAGGCCGGCGTGCTCCTTGCCCAGCGCCACCAGGATGGCGCCGGTGAGGGTAGCGAGGTCGATCATGAACTTCGGCTTGAACCTGTCCTGTATATACCAGAGCACGTCGGCCAGAACGAGCCGGCCTTCGGCGTCTGTGTTGAGCACCGCGATGGTCTGGCCGGACATCGACTTCACGATGTCGCCCGGCCGCTGCGCCTTGCCGTCCGGCATGTTCTCGACAATGCCGATAGCGCCGATGGCGTTGACCTTCGCCTTGCGCTTGGCCAGTGCCAGCATCAGACCCGCCACGCAAGCGGCCCCGCCCATGTCGCCCTTCATGTCTTCCATGCCCTGCGCCGGCTTGATCGAGATGCCGCCGGTATCAAAGGTGACACCCTTGCCGATGAAGGCGAGCGGCTGGTCGCCGCGCTTTCCGCCGTTCCACTGCATCACCACGATGCGGGCCTCGTGATCCGACCCTTGCGCAACGCCCAGCAGCGCATTCATGCCCAGCTTCTTCATCTGGGCCGGGGTCATGACCGACACTGTCAGGCCGAGCTTCGCCAAGGGTTTCATGCGCTCGGCGAAAGCCACCGGATGAAGCGTGTTCGGCGGTTCGTTGACGAGGTCGCGGGCCAGATGAACACCTTCGGCAACCGCCTCGAAGGCCGGAAAGCGCTGCCTGGCGCCCTTGGCGTCGGGCGTGAGGATGACGGCATCCTTCAGTTGCCTCGTATCCGGCTTCTTCGACTTGTAGTGATTGAAACTGTAGACCCTGAGGCAGAGGCCCGAACCGATGAGTGCCGCCGATTCCTTGGCCTGCAGGCCGCCCATGGTGACATCGGCTGCGATGACAGCCGATTCGGCTTTCACCGACTGCAGCACGCCGGCAATGGCGCCGCCCAGCATCTCGAGGTCGAGATGGCGGAGCGAAGCCGGAGCCCCGAGGCCGAACACCACGATCCGGTTGTAGCCGCCGCCCGGAGCCACCAGGTCGAGGGTCGAATCACGCCGGCCGGTGAAGCCCGCCGCCTTGATCGCCCGCGACACCTGGCCCTGCGTGCGGGAGTCGGCATCTGCAGCCAGACCCGCCAGTGCGCCGCCTTCCGGCAGCAGGAGAACAAGCACACCGGATTTGGGCAGGGTGGGAGACGAGAAACTGATTTTCATGGCGCGCCTTTATGGAATGATTGTTTCCCCTTAGCGGTTTTTCAGGCGGGAGGAAATCATGCAGGCGCAGGCTTGGTATGAAAGCGTTAACCACGCTGCAAGCCTGCCCGTCTTGCCGCCGCAATGCCGGGTGATGCTCGGTCATAAACTGGGTACTTCCCGGCTCCGGGGAAAGCCGTTAAGAATATGTAAAGTGAAGTGATTGGGGACTGAGTGGGTCGAGCAGGTTTCACGCGGCGGGGCGGCGTGAGGTACAGGATGCGGTCATGCGTTCTGGGCCTGCTGGCGGCTGCCGGAATGTGCGTGATGCCATTGCCGCAAACCGTCGCGATGGCCGCAACCATGGACGACGCGCCCAAGTTCGTGGAACCGCAAACCGATGCCGTGCCGAAGGGCACCCGCGTCGATGTTCTGGCCGACCGCCTGACCTATGACGGCAAGTCGGAGATCGCCCGGGCCACGGGCACCGTGCAATTGACTTATGGCCCTTATGTGCTGACCGCCACCGAGGTGGTCTACGACATGAAGAAGGGCAAGTTCCGGGCGAATGGGTCGATCGTCTTCCGCGAGCCCAATGGCAACGTCATGGAAGCCGACTTCGCCGAACTGGAAGAGACCTTCAAGGAGGGGTTCGCCCGCCACGTGAAGGCGCTGCTCACCAATGATGTGACCATCACCGCGCAATATGCGAGGCGCTACGAGAACGGCGTTACCGTCTACGAGAAGGCGACCTACACCGCCTGCAAGACCTGCGTGGACGAAGGCGGAAACCCGCTGTGGCAGATCGTGGCGCGCGAGGCCAAGCACGACATGGAAACGCGCACCATGTACTACCGCGACGCGCATCTGGAGATCGGTGGCGTGCCCTTGGTGTACACGCCCTATTTCTCCTATCCGGATCCTTCGGTGAAGCGGCGGACCGGCTTCCTGCTGCCCTCCTTCCATGGTGGGTCCTATGGGATCGGCGTCACCACGCCCTTTTTCTGGGAGGTTGCGCCCAACAAGGATGTCACATTCTCGCCCATGTGGACGACGCGGCAAGGGCCGCTGGCCGATGCCGAATGGCGCCACAGGCTGGCCTCGGGCATCTACTCGATCCGCGGCGCCGGCATCCATGAACTCGATCGTGACGAGAGCGACGCGGCGGATGGGCCTTGGCGCGGCGGGGTGCGCACCAAGGGCGCCTTCGAGATCAACGATACATGGGACTGGGGATGGGATGGGACACTCACCAGTGACCGCGGCTTCCTGAGCGACTACGACCTCGACAACCGCAACATGGCGGCGAGCTACGTGCAGACGACGGGACTCGCGGACCGCAACTATGCCAAGGCGCAGATCATCGGCTGGCGCACGCTGACGCGGCACGAGGAACAGGATGAACTCCCCATTGCGCTCCCCTTCGTGACGGCGAACTACATTTTCGGCGAGCCGGTTGGCGGCGGCGAACTGTCGCTGGATTTCAATGCCTATTCCCTCACCCGCCGGGATGCGGTGGACAAGCATGACCTTGGCACCGAGCAGACCCATGCCTTTGTGCGGGCCAAGTGGCAGCGGCAGATGGTGACGGGCATGGGGCTGCTGGCGACGCCCTTCGCGGAAGTGCGGACCGACGCCTATATCGCGCAGAACGTGCCCGGCGCCGACGGCAACGAAGACCCCGATATCTATCTGATGCCGCAGGCCGGGTTCGATGTCCGCATGCCCTTCATCGCCGACCACGGTTTCGCGCAGGGCGTGATGACGCCCGTCGTGCAGCTGATCGCGGCACCTGCCGAACAGCGCGACGACGATGCAGGCAACGAAGACGCCATCACCATCAACTTCGATACCACCAGCCTGTTTCTCAGCGACCGCTTCACCGGATTCGACCGCTATGAAGGCGGCGTCCGCGCCAATGTCGGCCTGACCTACACGCTGATGGGCGAGGACGGCGGCTTTGTCCGCACCAGCTTCGGCGAGAGCTTCCACATCGCGGGCGAGAACAGTTTCCTGGTGGGATCGGGCCTCAACGGCACCTCTTCCGATCTCGTTGGAGCCATTGCATTGCAGCTTTTCGAAGGGATGACACTCGGCTACCAGGCACGAATCGAGGAAGACCTGTCGCGCATCAACGTCCAGGAAGCCTCGCTGGGTCTTACTTTTGACAGGTTTTCCGGCTCTTTGAGCTATGCGGATGTTGCCGCCGCCGCCAATTATGGCCGTCCCGATCATGAGGAACAGGTCTGGGGCGATGGCAAGTTCCTGGTGGGGGAGGCATGGAGCCTCTTCGGCGGGTTCCGCTATGATATCGAGGGCAACAAATTCATGGACAAGACCATCGGCGTGGCGTTCGAGTGCGAGTGCATGAGGGCCCAGCTCGCCTACAGCGAATCCCGCGAGGACGATGACGGCACCGAACGGCGCATTGAAGTCGGCGTCGAGCTTCGCACCATCGGCGCTGTCAACGGCGGCTTCCAGTTCTGATGCGCATGAGCCGTATCATCGCTGCTGCCCTTCTGGCGGCACCACTACTGTTGATCGTTCCCGGCGTGGCACCAGCCCACGCCCAGGGACAAGGCATCGTTGCGGTTGTCAACGACTTGCCCATTACGGAACTCGACATCACACAGCGCATTGCGCTCATGAAGATCATCGGTGATGGGCCCGACGGGATGACCCGCAAGCAGGCACTGCAGGCCCTGATCGACGACCAGGTAAAGATCACGGAAGCCACGCGCCTCAAGATGATGCCGGGTGACGGCGAGATCACCGATCGCATTGCGCGCATGGCGAAGAGCAGCGGATCGACATCCGAAAGCCTGCTGTCGAAGCTTAAGGCACAAGGCATCAGCGAAAAGAGTTTCCGCCGCTATCTGTCGGCCCTCATCGGCTTCAACCGTATCATCACCGGAAAGTACGGCAAGGACATCAAGTCCAATCCCAAGGATGTGGATGCCAGGATGGCCGAGATCAAGGGCAAGGTGAACGAGCAGCTCTCCAGGATCATGAACGATCCGCGCATGAAGCCGATCACGGTGTACACACTCCTCGAAGTCACGCTTCCCCTCGATGGCGAGGATGCGATGCTGCTGCAGTCGCGGTTCGTCGAGGCAAAGCGGTATCAGCAGCAGTTCAAGGGTTGCGGCTCGGCGAAGGCCGCGGCGTCGGGCATCTTCAACGTGAAGATCGGCAAGAAATTCGAGGCCGACGCCTCCAAGCTGCCGCCGCAGATGAAGCAGGCCCTCGACAAGTCGGGGCAGGGGAGTGCAGTGGGGCCGATGCGCGGGAAGGCCGGCATCCAGCTCATCGGCTTCTGTGGCTCACACAAGATCACGCCGCCCAAGCCCGACTTCAAGATGCCGACGCGCGAGCAGATAGAACGCATGGTCATCAACGAGAAATACGACAAGATCGAAGAAAACTACCTGAAGACCATCCGCGGCAACGTCTACGTCGAGTACCGCAACAACAGTTACGCCCAGCAGTGAGATGGCGACCGCTCCCCTGGTGCTGACGAGCGGAGAACCCGCGGGCGTTGGCCCCGAAATCACCGCGAAAGCCTGGGAGGCCCTGCATGAAGATCCTGCGGCCTGCTTCGTGCTGCTGGCCGATGCGGATTACTGGCAGGCCCGCAATCCCGGCCTGCCGGTGGAGAAGATCGGCGATCCCGCGCAGGCAAGGGGCTGCTTTGCCCGGGCATTGCCCGTGCTGCACCGGCCTCTTGCTGTCCACCCGGCACCGGGCCTGATCGATGCCGCAACAGCGCCACACGTCATTTCGGCGATCGGCGAGGCAGTGGAGCTTGCCTTCGCCGGGACAGTTTCCGGCATCGTCACCAACCCCATCCAGAAGGACGCGCTCTATGCGGCGGGCTTCCGGCACCAGGGCCACACCGACTATCTGGCGCATCTCTCGGCTCTCCATGGCCATCCCGTGCAGGAAGTGATGATGCTCGTGGCGGACGATCTCCGCGCCATTCCGGTGACCGTCCACATTCCGCTGAAGGATGTTCCAGCCGCATTGACCGGAGAGGCGATCATGTCGCAGGCCCGTGTCACGGCACGCGGCCTTGCGCGTTACTTCGGGATACCAAGGCCGCGGCTCGCTTTCACCGGACTGAACCCCCATGCCGGCGAGAACGGCATGATGGGCCGCGAGGAGATCGACGTGATCATCCCGGCGCTGAAGCAATTGCAGAAGGAAGGCCTCGATGTCCTGGGCCCGCTGTCAGCCGACACGGCCTTTCATGCCGAAGCGCGCGCCGCTTACGATGCCATTCTCTGCATGTATCACGACCAGGCGCTGATCCCGGTGAAGACGCTCGACTTCCATGGCGGCATCAACGTGAGCCTGGGGCTTCCCTTCATCCGCACCTCGCCCGACCACGGTACGGCGCTGGGGATCGCGGGGCGGCACGTTGCCAACCCGAAGAGCCTCATTGCCGCGCTCCGTCTCGCCGCCCGCATGGCCGGAGCGGCGGCGTGACCTCTGACCCGCTGCCACCGCTTCGCGACGTCATCGCAAGACATGGGCTGGCGGCAAAGAAGAGCCTGGGCCAGAACTTCCTCTTCGATCTCAATCTCACGCGCCGCATTGCCCGCGCCGCGGCACCGCTCGAGGGCTTCACCATCATCGAGGTCGGCCCGGGCCCCGGCGGCCTCACGCGCGCGCTACTGATGGAAGGCGCCACCCGAGTCGTCGCCATCGAACGCGACGAGCGGGCCATCGCAGCACTTGAGGAAATCTCTGCCGCCTGGCCGGGAAAGCTCACCATCGTTTCAGGCGATGCCCTTGAGGCGGATTACGATAGGCTGGCGGCGGGTCCCGCGAAGGTCGTCGCCAACCTCCCCTACAACATCGCCACGCAACTGCTCACCGGCTGGCTGACGGAAGCTGTCTGGCCTCCGTGGTTCTCGTCTCTCACGCTGATGTTCCAGAAGGAAGTCGCCGAGCGCATCGTTGCGCCTCCTGGCGGCAAGGAATACGGGCGCCTGTCGGTACTGACTCAATACAGATGTGAAGCGAAAAAGATCTTCGACGTGAACCGGTCGGCTTTCACACCGCCGCCAAAGGTGACGTCGAGCATCGTGCATCTCGTTCCGAAATCGAAGCCGGAACCCGCTTGCGACCTGCGCGTGCTTGAGCGCGTAACGGCGGCAGCCTTCGGACAGCGCCGGAAGATGCTGAGATCCAGCCTGAAAAGCCTGCTGCCGGAGCCGGGTCCACTTCTCGAAGAATGTGGTATCGGCTCGGAACTCAGGGCCGAGCAGGTTCCCGTTGACGGGTTCGCCCGCCTGGCCGCACGCTTCGCCACGCTGGAGACGGCTTAAAGCCCCTTGGTCAGATCGCGCACGAACTGCGTGAGGCCCACGCGGCGGTGACGCTTCAGGCGTTCCGCCGTGAGGATGGCATCGATCTGAGCGCCGGCAGCGTTGATGTCCTCGTTGACGATCACATAGTCATACTCGGGCCAGTGGCTGATCTCGTCGGCCGCCTTCGCCATGCGCTTGGCCACCGTCGAGGATGAATCCTGGGCGCGGCGGATCAGTCGCTCGCGGAGTTCCTCCGCCGTCGGCGGCAGGATGAAGATGCGGACGAGATCGCCCTCCATCGCCTGCGCCAGTTGCTGGGTGCCTTGCCAGTCGATGTCGAACAGCACATCGCGGCCCGCCTGCAGGGCCTCCATGACGGGGCGCTTCGGTGTGCCGTAGAAATTGCCAAAGACTTCGGCATACTCAAGCAGGTCGTCGCGATCGCGCAGGCGCCCGAACTCTTCATGCGTGATGAAATGATAGTCCTTGCCGTTGACTTCACCGGGACGCGGCTGGCGGGTGGTGACGGACACCGACATGGTGATGCCGGCATCGGCGGCAAGCAGACGGCGCGACAGCGTCGTCTTGCCGGCGCCCGATGGCGACGACATGACCAGCAGAAGGCCGCGGCGTGAAATCTCGGTCATGATTCTGATCTCACTCGATGTTCTGGACCTGCTCGCGCATCTGGTCGATGACGGTCTTGAGGTCGAGGCCAATGGCGGTCAGCGTCCGGTCGGACGCCTTCGAGCACAGCGTATTGGCCTCGCGGTTGAACTCCTGCGCGAGGAAGTCGAACTTCCGTCCGATGGCATCGCTGGAGGCGAGCAGCGCGTGCGCGGCCTCGACATGCGACTGCAAGCGGTCGAGCTCCTCCTGGATATCGGCGCGGGTGGCGAGGATGACGGCTTCCTGGTGCAGCCGGTCAGGATCGAAGTTCGCCCCCGTCTCCATCAACCGCGCGACCTGATCGGCAAGCCTCGTCTTGATGGCCTCGACCGAACGCGCCGGATTGTCGCGCGCGGCCTGAGTCAGTTCTGCGATGCGGCCGATCTGCGCGGAGATGACGGATTGGAGGCGCGCACCCTCCTCGCGGCGCGCGGCCGCAAGGGAGGCCAGGGCATCGCCGAAGCTCTTGAGCATGGCGGCGTTGCGCTTTTCCAGTTCCGCCTCGTCCTCGATGGGCGCGGTCACTTCGACCACGCCTCTCAGGGCCAGAAGCGCATCCGCCCGGAGCGGCTCTCCGCCGATGCGGTCGCGCAAGGCTTCTCCGGCGGCCACTAGCTGGTCAAGCACATCGGTGTTGAGGCGGACACTCTCGCCGGCAACCGCGCCGCTGACCGTGAGATTGACCTGCAGGTTGCCGCGCCTGAACGCCTGGGTGAGGGCGGCGCGCAGCGGCGCTTCGAGCGCCTCGAAGCCCATGGGCAGGCGGCAGCGCACATCCAGCGCCTTGCCGTTCACGCTCTTCACCTCCCATTGCCACAGCAACCCGTTGCGCGAGGAAGACGCGCGGGCAAAACCGGTCATGCTGGAAATCGGCATCAGTGCCTCGGAAGCGTGATTCAGGGGCCACCCTTCTAGCGCATTGGGCGAGCAAGTGGAATCACTTGCGAAGCGGAAAATGCGCCAGATTCAAGGCTCTTGAGCAGTTCAACCCGGCAGGGAAAGGCTCAGCGCGCCGGACGGAGCTTCGGGATGGCGGTCCGCTTGCCATCGACCGTGACCACCGACCCGGGCGGGAGGGCCTCGACATTCTTGCGTGGCGGCGCGGCAGGCTTGGCCTTGGGCACGGGCACGGTGGCCGTTGTGGCCGGAGGCGTGGCGGCTTTCTGCGTTGCGGGTGTCGTGACCGCCTCTGCAGCAGGCGGGGTGGCAGCCTCCGTTGCGGGTGTCGTGACCGCCTCCGCAGTAGGCGGGGTGGCAGCCTCCGTTGCGGGTG
>NZ_JBGSOZ010000108.1:0-6980 GCF_041738905.1 Aestuariivirga sp. | reverse complement strand
GCCATCGGCCAGATGCGCGGTGTGGACGTCGGCAGCTCGTTGCCCCTGTACCCGCCCTTCGATGTCGACAAGCGTCACCTTGACGGCGGTGCCGCCCGCATCGATGGCGAGAACCAGAGGCGTTTTCATGCGGCGTGCCGTCCTCTCGCGTCGGGCAGCCCCATGATGCGGGGGTCGCTGGCCGCGCGCGACACTTCGGCCGCGGCCCAGGCATCGTCCCGGCCCAGAACGCGGGCCTGGATGGCGGCGATCTCCTCAAGGGCCGCCAGATCGAGCCGTCCGGTGAGAACCATGCCGGTGCGGCGCATGACCAGGTCTTCCAGCGTGCAGGCCGCGCGCCGCAGCACCAGCCACTCGATTTCCCGGCGGCTGAAATCCGGGAAGCGCTCCAACGGAGCATCCGGCCCGTTCCCGCAATAGGCCGCAACCTCGTAGCCGATGCGACCGTAGCGGGCAAAGAGTTCCTTGAGCCGCAGGTTGGCCGACATGTTCATCCCTGCGTCTTCCTTCCGGGGCGCACCCGGATAATCGCGATGCAACGTGGAGAGGGTCCGCGTGATGCCGAGCCGCCTGAGAACGTGATCCGCCGCCTGTTCCGAGAAGGCGCGGAAGGTCGTCCACTTGCCGCCGACGAGAGAAAGGACCGGGAGACCAGTTGGCCCCGGCATCGCTGATTCGATCAGGGCGTGATCACGCGCCGCCTTGTTCGCCGTGCCCGACCCTCCCGCGCGCAACGGACGAATGCCAGTCGTCATCGCCACCACATCGGCTTCGGTCACGCAGATATCGGTGAACAGCCGCGAGAGCGCACCTAGCAGATAGGCAATCTCGCGCCCGTCAATCACGCGGTCGCCGGGGTCGCCGGTCTCGACCTCGGTCGTACCCATCAGAACCGTCTCGCGGAGCGGAAGGCAGATCGCCATGCGGCCCGTGCCGTCATCGAAATAGAAGGCGCGTCCCGCCATGCGCGCCAGAAGCGCATCGTGCCGGATCAGCAGGTGCGCGCCCTTCACCTTGCGGACGAGATGTGTGGCGAAACCAAGCCGGGTGTTGACCGCATCGACCCAGGCGCCGGCCGCATTGACGATCATCTTCGGCCGCAGGGTCCAGCGGCCCTCTCCGAGCCGGTCCTTCATCTCGAACGAACCATCGCCGTTCAGGGACCAGTCGCAATGATTGATCGCCGCCGTGCCGGGCTGCGCCTCGGCTTCCGCCAGCATCTCGAAGATCAGCGCTTCCGGCGTGTCGATCCACCCATCGAAGTAGTTCACCACGGCGCGCGTGGCGGCGGGCAGTCCTGGCGGAAAGTCCTCGCGCCGTGTCGTCACGCCATGAGGCGGCAGCGCGCGCTCGGCACGGCCGAAGAACTCATAGACCGCGAGGCCTCCTTTCAGCGCTGCGAGGCTTAACGGCCCCGGCGCGTTGGACAGTCCGAGAAAGCGCAGTCCCGCGCGAAGCAGGCCCTGCGTGACGGAATCCAGCGGCACGACGATTTCGAGCGGGCGCACGATGTGAGGCGCATGATGCAGGAGAAGATTCCGTTCGCGCACCGCTTCCGCCACCAGCCTGAACTCGCGGCCTTCGAGATAGCGCAACCCGCCATGGGCCATCCGCGTCGAGGCACCGCTCGCGCCGCAGGCGAAGTCACCCTGTTCCACCAGCACCGCCGAAATGCCGTTCAGCGCCAGGTCGCGCAAAGTGCCAACCCCATTGACGCCGCCGCCGATGATCAGCACATCGGGCGACGGCAGGTTCGCGAGCCGCCGCATGCTGTCTGCGCGGCTGGATGTGCTGGTGTGAGTGTTGGCGTCACTGTTCATGGCCGTTCCATCTGAACGTCAGCGACACAGCGATGCAATAGAATTCTGTCCGCGAAGACCCGCGCGCAACAACCCTGCTAGACCACCGATCTCAACTTTACTTATGGAAAGAATGGTGGGCGATGCAGGATTCGAACCTGCGACCCGCTGATTAAGAGTAAAAGGCCAACACATATCAACGCCTTTCGCAGCATCACAACCAAACGAGGTTCATCCCAATTCAACAATGTTTTAGAAGGTTTCTTGCTAACGAAACGAAACATTGAATAACGCTTCAAGACAGCGCATATTTGCCCCCAATGTTTGCCCCCAGATATGGTGGAGAGGTCCATGACTGTCCTGACGACGGCGCTCTTGAACAAACAAAAGGCCCCCTCAAAGGGGCGACTGGAAATCCATGACAAGGAGACTCCCGGCTTCGGGTGTCGTCGCAGCGCGAAGGAGACAACATTCTTCTTCTACAGCCGCGTCATGGAGAAGGGTGAAGTCAAGAAGCAACGATATCATCTGGGCGAATGGGGAGAAGAAGGTCAGAGCGGCAAGATCACACTCGCCAAGGCCCGCGAGAAGGCAGAAGAAATCCGCCGCAAGATACAGGCTGGAATTGATCCCCGGTCTGAGGAAGAAGCGGCAGCGAAAGCGGAAGCTGTACGGAGGCAAAAGACATTCGCCCACATGGCTGAGCTGTTCCTTAAGGTCTACGTCCGAAAGGAGACGACGGGTGGCAAGGCAAAGGCGATACGGACTTCAAAGCCACTACGGGCCGCCACCGAACGGGGGTACAAGTGGGCATTGCAGGGGGACCCAACCAAGACCTGGATCGCCCTGCCCGTCTCTGACATTTCCCGGTCCCACGTTCGCAAGATCATCAACAAGTTCGAAGACGAAGGTCACGACGCCGCTGCCCGTCTCTGGAAAGCGTACATCAGCAAATTCTTTTCGTGGTGTCTTGATCGCGATCTGATTGATTTCAACCCTGCCGCAAACATGGCCGTGGACTATTCTGCTGCCGAGAATGCCCGGGTTCGAGTTCTGACCCTTGATGAACTGTCGGAGGTCATTGCAGCCGCTTCGGCTATGCCCGATCCCTTCCGGTCATTTGTCCATGTTCTGGCGCTATGTGGGCAACGTCGGCAGGAAACGTCTTTCATGAGATGGGATGGCCTCGACCTGAATGGAGAAAGTCCTGTTTGGCAAATTCCGGCAGAGGTCACAAAGAACAGGCGTCCGCATGACGTTCCTCTCGCGCCTGAGGTCGTTGGCGTCCTGAATTCGCTGCCGCGTCTCTCCCACGACGGCAAGGATTGCCCCTACGTGTTTTCTACGGATGGAAAGAACCCGATAAGCGGATTTTCCAAGTTCAAGGCCAGCTTGGACAAGCATATTTCTGCAACCAGAAAAGAACAGGGGCCGATACCCCACTGGACCTTGCATGACTTGCGTAGAACCGTCGCCACACACCTGAACGATATGGGAACGCTGCCGCATGTGGTCGAGGCGATCCTGAACCACATTTCCGGCTCCAAGGCGGGTGTTGCAGGGACATACAACCGCGCGACTTACGATGATGAACGCCGCAAGGCTCTTGCCGCATGGGCGCGGCAGGTTCTCAGGCCTGCAGCGGCAAATTTCGCAGATTCAGGCGAGAACGGGGGCGAGGCATGAAGCGCCCGCAACAAAAAGACAGGATGGACTTTGAGTTCCAAGCCGTCCCCTACGACGGAAATGCCGTCAAGACTGCGGTCGCAGAACGCCTTGATGCTGCAATGCAGAAGCCAGTATCACCGCTCCTGATTGACGAAATAGAAAAGTGCATTCGTCAGTATCATGCGGCCCAAAATGCCCAAGACCGACCTCCGCCTTCGAAGATTGAAGAAGCGCTGACAAATCTCGAAAAGCAAGTACGAGAAATCAGTATGCTGGAAGGTGTGCGCCGACTTGTTGCGCTGTCGCATGACGACACCATGCGCGATGCAATTCGTGTGCGAAAATCGGGACATGCCCTAATTGAGATTCGACAGTTGATTGCCAGCCTGCCGGAATTGATACAGGACGATATTCATCGGCTCAGCTTTCGATCGACTGAGCGGATTAAATCAGGCGGCAGAACTGAGGATGTGCCCCGCCAGATGCTTATCTGGGACATCAACAATCTGTTCGACCGATACCTGGGCCCTGTGCAGGGGGAAGGATTCTCTGACAGGCGATCCAAGTTTATTGATGCCTGTATGCGGGCCGCAGGAATTCGCATAACCAAAGGTGCGCTGAACAAAGCTTGGGACAGGTTGCGGTAAAGCTCAACCTTAACGCGCAGCTCTAGGAGCATTCCGTCGAACGTTATCTCGGGCTGTACATGAGCAATCACCTTCCACAACGAGGTGATTGCTCATGAACGACGTGAACCTTGGCAATCCCAACGCTTCCGCTGGCAAGTCCAGGAAGTTAATCCCTAAGGCCGATGCCCTGAAGCGGTTCGGGAACCCGAGTCAGATGTGGGCATGGCGACACAAAGACCTGTTGCCTGTGCCGGTCAAGATCAGTGGCCGCGACTTCTATCCTGAAGACGAACTGGACGCCTGCATTGAGAAGTTGATCGCTTCCCGCGTGGAGGCCGCATAGTCCATGGTCTCTGAAATGCCGAAGCCGCCGACGCTGGTATCATCAGCGTCCAACGGCTCCGGGGTATCCTCGATGCGGGCAGCAATCGATACCTCGGCATATGGCACATCCAACCTGAATCCGCAATCTCGTCGTCTGGCCGTGTATCGTCTTGGCCCCACGCTTGTTGTGGAGGGCACGCGCTATGCTTGACCTCCGCGACTTGAAACAGGCCGACATCGACACACTTCTGGCGCTCGGTATTGCGCCGACCGCAATCGTTCATCCCTATACACCACAGACTTGCACTGGCGTGATCTATCGCGGCGTCTTCGAGGAGACGACTTCCGGTCCGAAGTGGATTGTCTTTGGCGGGATCAATGATCTCATTCTGTGGAACCCGCAGACCGGCAGTCTCACATCCGAATGGGGTCACTCTTTCGCCCTGGGTGAAGAAGTGATCGACAACCCGGCGTCGACCTTCGATGGCTGGCTTCGCATCTTCGCCGATACGTCTGCTCATGCGCTGTTCTTCCTCTATGGCCTCGGCGCGAACGGCAAGAGCGTATTCATCGACACGCTGGCCGGTGTCCTGGGCGACTATCACAAGACCGCTCCTATCGAGACGTTCACGGCATCCTCGGGAGATCGTCACCCGACTGACCTTGCGGGGCTGCGTGGCGCTCGTCTCGTGACGGCCACGGAGACGGAGGAAGGCCGAAGGTGGGCAGAAGCAAAGATCAAGCAATTGACAGGTGGCGACAAGATTTCGGCCCGTTTCATGCGCCAAGACTTCTTCGAGTACGTCCCACAGTTCAAATTGCTGGTTGCAGGAAATCACAAGCCGGGGCTTCGCAGCGTCGATGAGGCTATCAGGCGGCGTTTTCACCTGTTGCCCTTCACAGTCACAATTCCTGCCGAAGAACGCGATCTGCACCTGAAGGACAAACTCAAGGCCGAATGGCCGGGAATTCTGTCATGGGCCGTGCAAGGTTGCCTCGACTGGCAGCGCGTGGGGCTGAACCCTCCCGAAGCAGTCAAGCAGGCGACGGCGGCATATCTCGAAGCAGAGGATGCGACCGCAGCCTGGTTGGATGACTGTTGTATTGTCGATCCCCAGGCATGGGAGTCGTCGGCAGACCTGTTCTCGTCCTGGAAGACATGGGCAGAGAAGGCAGGCGAACCTATCGGCTCGTCAAAGTCCTTTGTTGCCAAGCTTGAAACCAGAGGCTTTCGGGAGAACAGGAAGAGGCATGGACGCGGTTACACGGGCTATTCCATCAACCCCACCCTGCATGCGCCACACTGGTCTGATGTTCAGGCGTGACGGATGTGACACGAAATTTGGTTTGCACCGTCACACGCGCGCGCGCGAACGGTCTATATACGGGGACCCGTCACATGCGTCACGGGCGGACGGCGGAAGTTCACGAAAGTTAGCAGTCACTATTATAGAGGATGAAGGGGGAGCCGCCGCTGTTCGGACGCAACAACTCCCCCCACGCGTCGGCCCCCTGCCTCGGCTCCCGCGTCGCATCACGATGAGCGTGTATTGTTGCTCTTGAGTCCACAACCAAGCACACGTTGAAATCTTCCCTACTCTTTAAAGAGTGTCGCGTTGCAAACGATTTCGTGGACGCTGAGCGGCATTGACGGTTGAGGGCCACTTTGTAACTCCAAACCCTGGAAACCACAGCGGGGCCTTCCCTGAGTCACTGAGGGGCAATCAATCCGCATGGCCTCATGCAGCATTTTTGAGGACCCTAAACACGGATGCGCGGGAAATGTTCAGCCGTTGGGCGATGTCGTCGGCCTTCAATCCTTCGGCTTTCAACTTCGCAATCTCCCCGGCCTGCCGCTGTGCGGTGGGAACGCGGCCCTTGTACTTGCCATCAGCTTTGGCCTTGGCGATGCCTTCACGCTGCCGTTCCAACATCAATTCGCGCTCGAATTCGGCAATGCCTCCAAGCAGGGTCAACATCAGCTTGCCGTTCGGCGTGGAGGTATCGAGGCCCATGGACAGAACATGAAGGGTGACGCCCTTGGCCTTGAGACGGCCCGTGATGCTCACAAGGTTCTCAATGCTTCTGGCGAGCCTGTCGGGCTTGGTGACGATGAGGGTGTCTCCCTCCCGGCAGAAGTCCAATGCGGCCTGTAGCTGATCGCGCTTGGCAACCGATGACACCCGCTCCGTGAAGACCTTCTCGGCACCGGCAGCTTTCAGATCGCGTTCCTGGGCTTCCAGACCGGCAATCTGTTCGATGGTGCTGGTTCTCGCATATCCGACTTTCATGGCTTCCTCCGTCGCAATGAGTTCTTAGATAATATGCGACTATCAGTCTAATTAGTCAAACGGCATTTGTGTGAGACTCATTTCAAGCCCGTCGCTATGGCGCACAAGGGCAAGGTCTATTGCGACTCATACCAATCCGCATTGATCAGTACGCGTGAGCCCAGTCCCTGAGGCCGATGGACATGATGCGCCATGGTTGGGCGATGAGCTTGTTCCAAGCGAAACAGCAATGGTCGAGAATGTCTTCGTAGGACTTGAAGATCCTGTTG
>NZ_JBGSOZ010000107.1:0-10606 GCF_041738905.1 Aestuariivirga sp. | reverse complement strand
CAACAGGATCTTCAAGTCCTACGAAGACATTCTCGACCATTGCTGTTTCGCTTGGAACAAGCTCATCGCCCAACCATGGCGCATCATGTCCATCGGCCTCAGGGACTGGGCTCACGCGTACTGATCAATGCGGATTGGTATTACTCCTACAGCAACATGGGCATCACCGCCGGGGCCGTCGCGGCGGCAGCCCCCACAGGCAAGCCATGGGAAGAGGTAGCGCAAGAAAAGCTCTACGGCCCGATCGGCATGGCCTCCACGAGTTCACGCCATGCCGACTTCGTAGGCCGGAGCAACCGGGCGGCACTCCACATCAGGCCTGCGGGAAAGTGGGAAGCGAAGCTCACGCGCAACGCCGATGTGCAGGCGCCTGCCGGTGGCGTGAGTTCAAGTGCCCGTGACCTTGCGCAATGGCTTCGCCTGGAACTGGCCAGGGGCAAGTACAACGGCCGGCAGCTGATCTCGGAGGATGCAATCTCCCAGACGCACGAGCCTCTGATGAACCGGGGACGAAATCCGGTGACAGGCAACGCCGCGTTTTATGGTCTGGGCTGGAACGTGGAGTTTGGCCGCCATGGCGTGGCGTGGGGCCACGCGGGTGCGTTCAGCGTCGGCGCCCGCACGCTGGTGTCGATCCACCCTGACTCAGGATTTGGCCTCGTCATCCTCAGCAATGCCTTCCCGACCGGCGTGCCCGAAGGGATTGCCGACAGCTTTGCCGAACTGGTGTTCACAGGCACGATCAGCAAGGACAGGATCACTCCCTGGAACGCGGCCTATGACGGGCTCTTCGGCCCGGCCATCGCTGCCGCGAAGAAGCTTTATGCGGCTGCTCCCGCCAACAAGAGCCCAGCCCTTCCCAATGCCGCCTACGCGGGAACATACGAAAATGACTATGCCGGATCAGCCGAAATCGCCGAGACCGGGGGCAAGCTCACCTTGAAACTCGGGCCGAAGGGCGAGCACGAATTCGCACTCACTCATTTCGACCGTAATCTGTTTCTCTATTATCCCGATCCCGAAATGGCAGATGTGCCGTCCGCCGCGCAGTTCGTGATCGCGCTTGATGGATTGGCGACAGCCGTCACCCTGGATTCGCTCAACGGCTCCGGCATGGGCACGCTCACCCGGCAGAATCCGTAACGGGATCAGGCGCCCCGCTCGTTCATCAGCATCGCGCCGATTTCGGCCTCGGCAACCTTCTTGCCGTCGACATGGGCCTCGGCCCAGTACTTCCACACAGGCGCACGCTTGTTGGAGAGCTTCACATGGATGTGCACGGTGTCTCCCGGCACGACGGGCTTCCTGAAGCGGGCCTTGTCGATCGACATGAAGAACACCAGCTTGCCGGCATGCTCGTCGCCCAGGTGATCGAGAACGAGAGCACCCGCCGTTTGCGCCATCGCTTCGACAAGCAGCACGCCCGGCATCACCGGCTTTCCGGGAAAGTGGCCCTGGAAGAAAGGCTCGTTCATGGTGACGTTCTTGATCGCCACGCCGCTGTCCTCGCCGTCCATGTCATACATGCGATCGATGAGGAGAAAGGGATAGCGGTGCGGCAGAAGCTTCATGATCCGCCCGATGTCAGCCGTCTTCAAGGTCTTCGCTGTCGTGCCGTCGCTCATCCTGTCGGTTTCCCCATAAAGTGACGGACGGCCCATGGGGCCGTCCGGTTTCATTCTGGCCTGACTCCCGGTCCCGTTCAGCGCCGTTGTCGAACGCTTGCCGCCGGTTGCGCTAGAAGCGTGTGCCGATCGAGAAGCGGAACCACTCGGTCTGGTCGTAGTCAGCCTGCATCAGCGGATAGGCTGCTTCAAACCGCAGAGGGCCGAATGGCGACTGCCAGATGATGCCCGCACCAACGGTGAGGCGGAAGTCTGCTGTGTCGAACACCTTGCAGTTCTTGAGGGGGTTGCCGTAGTTGCAGTCACCGGTGCCCTTCTTGACTGTCTTGTCGGGCGCACCGAAAACCGTACCGAAGTCCGAGAAGATCGAACCCTCGATGCCCCATTCCTCCGGAATGCCCAGAGGGAAATTCATCTCGACGGTTCCGATGGCATAGGTCTGCGCACCGATCGCGTCGGTGTCGCCGTCATTTCCGCGCTGACGCGGCCCGACGCCTGCCACCGCGAAACCGCGGAACGAGTCTGCACCCTTGAAGAAGCGATCCTGAACGGGAACATCGTCATCGCCGAGCGGCTGGATGAAGCCTGCGTTACCCTCGATCTTCAGGACAACGGAGTCTTCGTAGATCGGGAAGAAGGACCAGGCATGCGCTTCCAGCAGGCCGTAGTAGACATCGCCACCGAGGCCTGCGACTTCACCCGCGAGCTGGCCGCGGAAACCATTGGTCGGCCGAATGGGGCTGTCCAGATTGTCCCAGGTGTAGCTGCTGTTCAGCCAGGACTTCACCGACGAGCCTTCCATCTGGATGATGGCGGGAGCGGCGTCGTTCTTGTTGATGTTGTCGATCTCGCGCCACGCGAAGCCGTACTTGAAGTTGACAGAGCTGTACTCGTCAAGCCGGAAGCCGGTGCGGAGAGCGCCGCCGATCTGCTGGCTGTCATAGGATGATTCAGACTGATTGTCCGTCAGCGTGGCGAACACGTCAAAACCGGCGGCGAGCGGCAATCCCATGAAATAGGGATTGGTGAAACTGAAGTCGACGTTCTGCCGCTTGAAGCTGAGCGAAGTGTCGACCTTGACGTCATAGCCCTTGCCGAGGAAGTTGCGTTCCTGCAGCGCGACCGAACCCACCACATATTCCGTCGTCGAGAAGCCGATGGAGAAGTTGATGGTGCCCGTGGATTTCTCCTGTACCTCCACGACGAGAACAATCTTGTCGGCAGCAGAGCCCTGCTCTTCGCGGAAGTCGATCTTTTCGAAGTAGTCGAGAGCGGTCAGGCGGCGGCGTGCGCGGTCCACCACCACACGGTTGAAGGCATCGCCTTCGAACAGTTGCAGTTCGCGGCGGATGACCTCATCCTCGGTGCGGAAATTGCCGATGATATCGATGCGTTCAATGTAGGTTCGCGGACCCTCGACGATATCATAGGTGATGTTGAGGGTGTTCTGCCCCTCGTTGCGCTGGATATTCGGGTTGACCTTGGCGAAGACAAAACCCTGCCGCGCGGCTTCCAACGTGAGGTTCTCGACGCTCTTGTCGACGGCGCTGGCATCGTAATCCTGGCCCACACCGGTCTTCACGCCATCAATCAGGTCGCCTGAATCGAGCTGTGCATCGCCCACATTGACAGCGACGTCGGCAATGGTATAGCGCGGCCCTTCTTCAACCGTGAAGGTGATCGTAAAACCAGTGGCATCGGCGGAGAGCACCGGATCGGCAGAAATGACAGCGATGTCAGCGAAGCCGTTTTTCAGATAGTAGCGGCGCAGCAGTTCCTTGTCGTATTCGAGCCGGTCCGGATCGTAGTTGTCATTGCGCGCGAAGAAGTTCCACCAGGTATGCTCCTGCGTGCCGATGACGGAACGGAGATCTCCATCGTCAAAGGCCTGGTTGCCCTCGAACTCGATGCGCTTGACCTTGGTCTCTTCGCCTTCCTGGATCTCGAAAACGAGATCGACGCGGTTCTGCGGGAGGCGGATGATCTTCGGCGAAACCTTAACGGAGTAGAAGCCAGCGCGGCGATAGACGGCGATGACGCGATTGACGTCGCTCAGCACACGGGCGCGCGTGAACATCATGCGCTCGCGCAGTTCCACTTCCTTTACGAGATCGGCGTCCTTGACCTCGCTGTTGCCTTCGAAGTTGACCTGATTGACCATCGGGTTCTCTTCGACCCGCACGACAATCACATTGCCACGGCGGCTGATCTGCACGTCAGCGAACAAGCCGGTCTGGAACAGCGCCTTCACGGACGCGTCCATCTTGTCGGCATCCATCGATTCGCCAGGCGAGATCTGCATGTAGGAAAGGACGGTATCGGCTTCGACGCGCTGGTTTCCCTCGACCACAATCGAGGACACGACCTGCGCATAGGCCGGAGAGACAGCAACGGACGGCACCGCAACAGGCAGCAAGGCACTCAGAACGAAGGCCAGAAACCCAACGATTACAAACTTATAACGCATCAAATGGCCATTCTTCCGTTCCGAGCCGCCCCTTGAGATTCCCTGCCGACGATCGCCGTTTTAACTCCCCTGTTCGCGTTTGCAAACGAAAGTTGCCGGTGGCTTCTCAGCCTCCGAACCACACCGTTGCCACCCTCACCAGGTCGTTCCATGTCCCGACCACCATCAGCATGATCACCAACGAAAAGCCGATGCGGAAACCCCACTCCTGCGCATTCTCGCCGAGCGGCTTTCCGCGCACAGCTTCGATCGCGTAGTAAACCAAGTGTCCACCATCGAGCATAGGGATTGGGAAAAGGTTAATGAGACCTATACTGACCGACAAAAATGCGATGACACTGATGAACTGGTAGATGCCGACGGATGCCGCATCGCCCGCGGCTTTGGCCATTGCGATGGGTCCACCGAGCTGGTCGGCGCTCTCGCGGCCTGTCACCAGTTTTCCGAGATAGCGGAAAGTGGTCTCGACGATGAACCAGGTACGTTCGGTTCCGGCCTCGACTGCGCTCATGAGCCCCATGCGCTCGTAACGGATGCCGCCTTCAGGATTGTGGCGCACGCCCAGGAGGCCGATCCGCATCTTGCCGCCGAAACCGTCGGGCTCTTCCTTCAGCTGGGGCACGATGACGAGGTCGATGCGCTGACCGTTGCGCTCGATGACCATCGCCAGTTCCTCGCCGGCGCGCGTGATGACCGCCTGCTGAAGGTCGGAGAAGTTCCTGATCTCGCTGCCCTGGATTGAGATGACCAGATCACCCTTCTGGATCCCTGCCTGTTCAGCCGCGCTGCCCGGCAGAACCTCATCGACGCGGGGTTCGGTGACGGGCGAGCCGACAAGCATGAAGGCGGCGGAGAATATGGCGATGGCCAGAATGAAGTTCGCAATGGGGCCTGCGGCGACCACGGCGGCCCGCTGCCAGATGGGCTTGCCATGAAAATTGCCCGGATCGCCCTTTGCCTGCGCCACGGCACCCGCTTCGGGCATGCTCGCGGCATTGGCGTCGCCCTTGAACTTCACATAGCCGCCGAGCGGGATCCACGAGAGTTTCCAGCGGGTTCCGTGCCGGTCGACCCAGCCCGCAATCTCCTTGCCGAAGCCGATGGAGAAGGCCTCGACGCTCACCCCACACCAGCGCGCCACCATGAAGTGACCGAGTTCGTGAATGAAGACGATGATCATCAGCGCGATCAGGAACGGAATTGCATAGAGAATTCCGGTGCTGATCGGGAGATGCAGCATATTCAAGAAATCCATTCGTCACTTCCCATCAAGCCCGTAACCATTCCGGCTGCTGCCTACTTCGCAAGCATTGTGCCACCTGGCACAGCAGCTTTACCCTTTATTAACTACACGACGGGAGTTTTGCGGCAAGATTTCGGCAAAACAAGGTTACCAGAGCAAGATGCCGGCCCCCGAGTGCTCTACGCCGGACTTCAGTACGCCGATCAGAGCCGCTGCGGTTGCAACCGCCACCAATCCATCAACCCTGTCGATGACGCCGCCATGTCCCGGAATGAGGCGGCCGGAGTCCTTGACGCCATAATGACGCTTCATGGCGGATTTGAAGAGATCGCCCGCCTGTTCCACAATGGCCATGGCCGCGGCGATCATGACGAGGACCACAAGCGCCGGAAGCCCGAGCCACAGGCCGACGGCCAGTGCGCCAAGCGCGCTCCCCGCCATGGCACCACCCAGACCCGCCCAGGTCTTCTTCGGGCTTATGCGGGGCGCCAGCTTCGGTCCGCCGATTATGCGGCCGGCGAAATAGGCCAGCGTGTCGGCTGCCCACACCATCAGCATGATGAGGACAATGGCGGCAATCCCGTAGTCCGGATCTTCGCGGAGCAGCACCAGGGCGATGAGCGGAATCGAGACATAGGGAACGCCGAGATAGCGCCACGCCGGTCCGCCCGTCTCTTCATAAGCCGCCAGCGCGATCGACAGGATGGACAGCAGCGCAATGGCGATGAGGCCCCCGCCCAAACCAACATCCAGCGGAAGCAGAGCGCCGCACATGGCGCCAGCCGAATGAAGCGCGAACTGCACGGGGTTCCCCCGGTGAACGATGGCGACCCACTCCTGCGCCATCAGGATGCCGATCAGGGCCACGAAGAGATGAAACCAGATGCCGCCGGCCCAGACATCCGCCAGGACAGCCGGAATGAGCACGGCAGCGGACAGGGCCCGCACGCCGAGATCACCCCATTTGGCGGAGACCGACGGAGGGGTTTCGGCCATCAGGCCGTCTGCGCCTTGACGCCGCCGAAGCGGCGGTCGCGCGACTGGAACTCCTCGATGGCCCGGCTGAGGAGGCTGGCGTCGAACTCCGGCCAGTACTCGGGCAGGAACACGAATTCGGTATAGGCGCATTGCCACAGCAGATAGTTCGACAGCCGCTGCTCGCCGCCGGTGCGGATCAGCAGGTCAGGGTCCGGCAGGCCGCCGGTGTCGAGGTGGTTGCCAATTACGGCGGGCGTGATGTCGGCGGGATCGATCTTGCCCTCGGCCACCTTGCGGGCAATGATCTGAACGGCACGGGTGATCTCCTGCCGGCTACCGTAGTTGAAGGCGATCACCAGCTTCAACGCGGTGTTCTCGCGGGTGAGCGTTTCCGCCTCCTCGAACATGGTGCGGAGCGCCGGCTCAAGCCCGTCGCGGCCGCCGATGATCATGATGCGGACATTCGACTTGTGGAGTTCGGCCACGTCGGTGCGAATGAAGCGGCGCAGCAGTTCGAGAAGGAAACGCACCTCGGACTGCGGCCGCGACCAGTTCTCGGAGCTGAAGGAATACAGCGTGAGGACATCGATCCCCATGTCGGCTGCCGCGCGGACAGTGCGGCGAAGGGCTTCGACACCCTGGCGATGTCCGAAAGAGCGCGGCTTGCCCCGCCGCGTTGCCCAGCGTCCATTGCCATCCATGATGATGGCAACGTGTCTGGGCACGCCGTTTCTGGAGCCTAGATCCGTCATGATGACAGGTGATCGCCCTCAGACCTGCATGATTTCTTGTTCCTTGGTCTTCAGAACCTGTTCGATGTCTTTGATCGTGTCGTCGGTCATCTTCTGGACGTCGTCCGCCTTCTTCTTGTGATCGTCCTCGCTCATGAGGTGGGCCTTCTCGAGCTGCTTCAACTGGTCCATGCCGTCGCGGCGGACATTGCGGGCGGCCACGCGGGCCTTTTCCGCATATTGCTGGGCAACCTTTACCAGTTCCTTGCGGCGGTCCTGGGTGAGGTCCGGCATGCGCAGGCGGATGACCTGCCCCTCGGTCTGCGGGTTGAGGCCGAGGTTCGAGGCACGGATGGCCTTTTCGACGGCGACCACGAGGCCGCGGTCCCAGACGCTGATCTGCAGCAGGCGCGGCTCTGGCACCGAAACCGAAGCCACCTGGGCCAGCGGCATGTTGGCGCCATAGGCATCCACATGGATCGGCTCCAGAAGGCTGGCGGAAGCGCGGCCGGTGCGAAGGCCGCCGAAATCATGCCGCAACGCCTCGACGGCGCCGTGCATGCGCCGCTTGAGGTCGGCTGCGTCGAAAGGTTGGGGCTGTGCCATGAGATCAATCCTTGGTGACTGTCGTAAACAGCCCGCCGCCGCTGATCACGTCGAGCACGGCGCCGGGCTTCCTGATGGAGAACACAACTACCGGAATCCCGTTATCCCGCGCAAGGGCAATGGCAGCGGGGTCCATGATGCGGAGGTCCTTCGCCAGGATCTCCCCAAAGGTAATGCGGTCGTAGCGGATGGCCGAAGGGTCCTTCTTGGGGTCGGCCGAATAGACGCCATCGACGCTGGTGCCCTTGAACAGCGCATCGCAGCCGAGTTCGGCCGCCCTCAGCGCGGCACCCGTGTCGGTGGTGAAGAAGGGAAGCCCGGTGCCGGCCGCGCAGATGATGACCCTGCCCTGCTCCAGGTGGTGGATGCCCTTGGCGCGCGAATAGGTCTCGCAGACGGTTGGCATGGCGATGGCGGAGAGAACGCGGGCATCCATGCCCTTGCGCGTCAGCACGCCCTGCATGGCGAGCGCGTTCATGACGGTTGCCATGATGCCCATGTGGTCGGCCGACACTCGGTCCATGCCCTTCGCCGCGCCCGCAAGCCCCCGGAAGATGTTGCCGCCGCCGATGACGAGGGCGATCTGGGTGCCGGTCGCGGCGCAAGTCAGAATTTCGTCCGCGAGGCGCCCGACGGTTTCGAGGTCGATCCCATAGCCTTGCTGGCCCATGAGGACTTCGCCCGAGATCTTCAGGAGGATGCGCTTGTAGGCAGGCTTTGGCATGACATTGGAGACCGGCGTGGTGGACGTTGGAAGTACAATAGAAGGTGGCACTTGATTCGTCTTATGTGAGTTGGCTGGGAAGCCCCCACCCCCAGAAGTGTGGAGGATGGCGGCAACCGGTGAATTGCCGGTCAGAGGCCGACGTGGCTTCAGCCCGTTTCAACAAAATTCGGGGATTGCAGTCAAAATCACTAGAGCGGCGGCGAGCATCAGCGGCACGGCCGCGCCCAAGTTGACTCACTTCTTGCCCGTGACTGCGCCGCCATTGACAGAGATCAATGCAGCCGCCGTCTTGCATATGCATGCTTATATGCCAAACCTTGAGGATGTCATCATGGCTCTAGTCGTTGGTACATCGGGCGACGACACGCTGATCGGGACACCGGAGGATGATGTTCTCCGCGGCTTCGATGGCAACGACATCCTCGAAGGACTTGATGGCTGGGACGAATATCATGGCGGTGCGGGTAACGATCTCATCACGGTCGCCATTGAACCTGTCACAGCGAAGGGGATTGAAATCTACGATGGCGGCAATGGTTATGACACTGTCGCATGCGAGGTTCTCTCCTTAAAGTATTTCGGCGACCTGACGCGTGCCGTGTTCACCGGCATAGAGCAGCTGGATTTTACCGGTTTTGTCGGTCTCAACATAGGACAGGTTGCGAGCTTTCAGTCGATTTCCGCTGCGGTAGCCTATTTTACAGACGGAGGCTTGCTCGACATGACGGGCAAGACCTACGCGATTGCTTCGCTGGGTCTGGGCAATGTTGCCGGCAACCGACTCGTGCTGACGGGGCAAACGGCTCTGCCCGAGTATGCCGTGACCTGCGGGGATTTTGACGATGTCGTTCTTGGACCTGACAGTGCGAGCCTTCTGCTCGGTTTAAAGGGGAATGATGTCTTGCGTGGCGGAATGGCAGGCGACGAAATCTCGGGAGGGCTCGGAGAGGACCGCATCGATGGCGGCGGCGGCGGCGATGTGATCGAGGGCGGCGGAGGGAAGGACCGGTTGATTGGCGGCAACGGCGCCGACGCGTTCACGTATGGCCTGCTGACCGAGTCGCGCCCCGGTACGCTGCGCAGCGACGTGATCACGGATTTCGAAAGTGGCACGGATCTCATCGATCTTGCCGTCCTGGGACAGAAAGGCACCGTCTTGTTCGTTCAGGATGTTCTGGGCGATCCGTTCAGCGGTGTCGCGGGCGAGATTCGGATTTCCTACAACATCTCAGGCACGCGCACGGTTGTCGCATTGGATGCGGATGGCGATGCGGCGGCCGACTTCGCCATCTGCCTGAATGGCATCCACGCCCTCTCCAGCACCGATTTCATCCTGTAGCGCACGCAAAAGGGCCCCGTTTCCGGGGCCCTTCGGTGATACTTCCAATCGTAAACCGCTTACTGGCCGCCGGACATCTTCGCCACTTCGGCGGCGAAGTCGTCTTCCTTCTTCTCGATGCCTTCGCCCAACTGCATGCGGACGAAGCCGGTGAGCTTCACGTCGGCGCCTGCGGCCTTGGCGAGTTCGGCAATCGCCTGCGCCACGGTCTTTGAACCGTCATGCACATAGGCCTGCTCGAGGAGGCAGTTTTCCTTGGCGAAGGTCTTGAGGCCCGAGGCCACGATCTTCTCCAGCACGTTGGCAGGCTTGCCGGCGTTCTTCTCTTCGAGGATTGCAGACTCGCGCGCCAGCACATCGGCGGGAACGGCGTCTAGCGTCAAGGCAACGGGATTGGTCGCGGCGACGTGCATGGCGAGCATGCGGCCGAACGCGGCGAGTTCATCCTTCTTGCCGGTCGATTCGAGCGAGACCAGAACGCCGATCTTGCCAGCGCCCGGAGCGATCTGATTGTGGACGTAGGAGCCGATGACGCCATCGTTCACCGAGAGCGAGGCGGTGCGGCGCACCGTCATGTTCTCGCCGATGGACGCGACCATCTCGGCCACGAACTCGGCGACCGCATGAGACGTGCCCGGATAGGGCATGGTCTTCAGCTTCTCGCTGTCGCCATTGGCCTTCAACGCCAGCTTCGAGATCTCGGCGACCATGGCCTGGAACTTCTCGTTGCGGGCGACGAAGTCGGTCTCGGAGTTCACCTCGACCACGGCACCCGTGGTGCCGGCGACCGCGACGGCCACAAGGCCCTCCGCGGCGACGCGCGTCGACTTCTTGGCGGCCTTGGCGAGGCCCTTGGCGCGCAGCCAGTCGACGGCGGCTTCCATGTCGCC
>NZ_JBGSOZ010000087.1:0-4758 GCF_041738905.1 Aestuariivirga sp. | reverse complement strand
CGCCGCCCGCCCGGGCCTCTTCCGCAGCACCCCTGGGCCAGCGGATGCGCTCGGGTGCGGAGACGGCGGCAAGGTCGTCCCCCACGATCTCAGCCCAATGCGAGACGACATCGCCCTGGCCGAAGCCATAGCGTGCGAAGGCGGCACGGGTAATCTCGCGGAAGTGCTTGGTCAGGGTTTCCATTGTCGGGTCCGGCTGGCGGCCTATATCGTCTGGCTATAACAGGAGTCGTTTCGTTGCGCAGCAGCATGGCCAAACAAGGGCCAAGTCCCGGTCTCGCCTCACAACTTCTTGATTGGTACGATGTGCATGCCCGGGTGCTGCCATGGCGGTCGCGGCCGGGCGAACTGGCCGATCCCTACCGCGTGTGGCTCTCCGAGATCATGCTGCAGCAGACGACCGTGCAGGCGGTGAAGGCCTACTTCGAGAAATTCGTGACGCTCTGGCCCACGGTGGAGGCGCTCGCAGCCGCGCCACTGGACGATGTGCTGAAGGCCTGGGCGGGGCTCGGCTATTATGCCCGCGCCCGCAATCTTCATGCCTGCGCAAAGGAGGTCGCATCGCGTTTCGGTGGGCGTTTCCCCGAAACCGAGGAGGAGTTGCGCAGTCTTCCGGGCATCGGGGCCTATACGGCGGGCGCCATTGCGGCGATCGCCTTCGGCAAGCCCCATGCTGCAGTCGATGGCAACGTCGAGCGCGTGATCAGCCGTGTCTATTGCATCGAAACGCCGCTGCCGGACTCGAAGCCCGAGATCAGGGCGAGGGCGGAAGCCTTGGTGCCTTTGCAGCGGTCAGGGGATTTCGCGCAGGCGATGATGGACCTGGGCGCCACCATCTGCACGCCAAAATCTCCCAACTGCCTCATTTGTCCGTGGGCGGAGCATTGCGAGGGCCGCAAGTCCGGCCTGTCCCCCACGCTGCCGCGCAAGAAGCCGAAGAAAGCGGTACCGGTGCGGCGCGGCACGGCTTTCTGGATCGAGCGTGAGGACGGTGCAATTCTTCTGCGGCGGCGGCCGGAGAAGGGGCTGCTTGGCGGAATGATGGAAGTGCCTTCGACGGCCTGGGGCGAGAAGCCGGACAGACCAGAGACCGATGCACCGCTTGCGGCGGACTGGAGCGCGCTGCCCGGCCTCGTCGAGCACACCTTCACGCATTTCCACCTCGAACTTGAAGTGCTGAAAGCCGGATCGGTTTCGACCGGCGAGTTGCTGGATGACGGCGACTACCGCTGGACGGCACAAGGCGATCTTCCCGGCGAAGCACTTCCCACCGTCATGCGCAAGATCGTGGCGCATGTCCTTGGTGGAAACGCGCCCCGGCCAATGCGGAAGAAAACCTAAATGGGGAAACCCGGTATGACTGTGAACCGCGCGCTCGCATCAAAGCTCAAGGACATACAACGGAGGCTTCACCAGCCAACGCGCTGAGGCCGAGGGTGTCGTCAAGTTCACGATACGCAAGCAGACCAGCGTCGGAAGTTATCCGCGAGCCATGGAACTCAAGCTTCAGGCGGCGGTCGAAATCGAGCCTGAGAGTGCCATCATTCGATTCACTCATTGAGTTCGACATGGTGGCCTCGTGCTGATCAGATTAAACTACTGACAAATATACCTGAATTGGCGCCATGCTGCCAGAAATCAGTGCTCTATCCGGCAAATGCGGGCTAGACCACATCCACTTCAAGCTCGGTCGGCCCGCCGCCCGCATTGATCGTCCATCCGTCGACGGCGAGGTCGAAGGGGCACGACGAGACGACGCAGATGAGATCCATCAGCGCTTCCAGCTCCACGAAGGCGCCGGGCGCCACGGGGTTGGGCGGCGACTTGAATGAACCATCCGTCTCGACCGTGGTGCAGGTGAAGAAATTGACGGGCTGCGGAATGACGTCGACCTGATGGCCCTCGCGCCGCATCGCCACGCAGAGGTTTTTCGAACAGCTCGCATGCGGTCCCTTGTGGCCGAAGAACTCGTAGCGGAACTGGTCGCAGGCGGCGATCATCATGTCATGGACGCCATTCGCCCCGTCGCGCGTGAACTTCAGCATCGGCCGGCGGAACCGCGAAATCAGCGTGTCGCCCTGGCGTGGCTTCACGTTGAACGTCGTCACCCAGGTATGGTTGGCCGAAAGCCATTCAGCCGGACTTTGCGCAATGTAGGCAAAGAAATCCGCCGCCTGCGCGCCCTTTGGCGTGGTGATGCGGATGGTCTGGCCCTTGGCGACACGAACCGCGCGGCCCTCGCGCGGCGGAACGATGGTCTTCATGATGGAAACTCCTATCGCCGCCCGCCCACTTCGTCGATGTGGGCCAGCATGTCTGCGGGGTCCTCGTAGACACGGTAAGCGCCGGCACGTTCGAGCTCTTCGGTGCCGTAGCCGCCAGAGAGAAGGCCGATGCCTAAGCCACGCGCGCGCTGGGCCGCGAGCATGTCCCAGATCGAATCGCCCACCACGCAGGAATTCTGGATGTCGACGCCGAGCTTCTCGGCGGCGGCGAGGAACAGGTCCGGGTCAGGCTTGGCATAGCGCACGAGGTCGCGGGTGATGACGATGTTCTTTGCCGGGTCGACGCCGAGGATTTTCAGGACGGGCCCCGCCGTCTCGATGCGGCCGGACGTGGCGATGGCCCAGGGAATGTCATTCTCGGTGAGGAAGGCCAGAAGTTCCCGCGCGCCGGGAAGCGGCATGGTGCGGGGCGAGCGCTGGCCATAATACTTGGCGTGAAGCCGGCTCAGCCGCTCGAGCACTTCCGCGCCGAATTCCTTGCCGGTCTCGCGGGCCAGCGCCTTGGTGAAGAGGCCGCCGGACATGCCGATCTTGCGGTGGAGCCGCCAGATCGACACCTCGATCCCCTCTTCCTGCAGCGCGTCGTGCCACGCAAGAACATGGTCATAGACACTGTCGACGAGCGTTCCGTCGAGATCGAACAGGAATGAGGTCTTCTGGCGGGCTTGCATCTGGGGCTCCTTCGTTCTCCGAAGGATTAAACCCCATACGCCCGCGCGGCAACTCTCCTCGCTTACGCAGCAGCCCCCAGTTCCGAGCGCACCTGCTGACGCAGCATGTCGATGGGAACGAGGTTCGGGCCCTTCCAAACATGCCAGAAGGTCCAGCCGTTGCAGGCTTCCGCCCCTTGCACATGGGCGCCGATCTTGTGGATCGATCCGCTCGCGTCCTTGCAGGCGATCGAGCCATCGGCGCGGATGCGCGCGGCGATGCGGTTGGTCGGGTCGAACAGCGTGTCGCCGGCTTTCACGAGCCCACGCTCCAGAAGCTGGCCGAAAGCCACGCGGGGCTCCGCGCGCTTGGCGGTCGTCACCTTCAGCGCTTCCGTCGAAAGCTGTTCTGTGGCGTCGATACGGGCCAGCGCAGCCTCGGCGTATTCTTCTTCGCGCTCGATGCCGATGAAGATGCGGCCAAGCTGCTTGGCCGTTGCACCCGTTGTTCCAGTTCCAAAGAAGGGATCGAGCACCACGTCTCCGGGGTTGGTGGTGGACAGCATGACGCGATGCAAGAGAGCCTCCGGCTTTTGAGTAGGATGAAGTTTGTCGCCTGAATCATTTTTCAAGCGTTCGCCGCCGGTGCACAGCGGCAGCGTCCAGTCCGAACGCATCTGCAAATCGTCGTTGAACACCTTCATCGCTTCATAATGGAAGGTGTATTTGGTCTTGGCATCGCGCGCCGCCCAGATCAGCGTTTCATGCGCATTGGTGAAGCGCCGGCCGCGGAAATTCGGCATCGGGTTGGTCTTCCGCCAGACGACGTCGTTCAGGATCCAGAATCCTAGATCCTGGAGGATCGAGCCGACGCGGAAGATGTTGTGATACGAGCCGATCACCCACAAGGCACCCGTCGGTTTCAGGATGCGGCGGCATTCCGCCAGCCAGCCCTTGGTGAAGCGGTCATAGGCTTCGAAACTCTCGAACTGGTCCCAGTGATCGTCCACCGCATCGACCTTGCTCTGGTCGGGCCGCGTGAGATTTCCCGCGAGCTGCAGATTGTAGGGCGGATCGGCGAAAACGAGATCGACCGACGCGCTCGGAATTTTTTTCAGTTCCGTCAGGCAGTCGCCGACGAGAATCCGATTATGCAACGGCCGGATGTCCGGCCGTGTCTGATACCCCATCCGACACCCCTGTACGCAAACGCAACTGACTCAAGAATCGGCATCATGAATCGTGCGGAGTCCGGGGTGAATCGGTTTCGGGTTTGATGGTTAACGCGCGAAAAATGCCGCAACGGGCTTGAAGCTTTTCCGGTGCAAAGGCGTGGGGCCGAAGCGCGTGAGAGCCGACTGGTGGAAAGCGGTGCCATATCCCTTGTGCCGTGCGAAGCCATATTCGGGATAAGTCGAATCATGCGCCACCATGATCCGGTCGCGCGTGACTTTGGCGATGATCGACGCCGCCGCAATCGAGAGCGACAGGGCATCGCCGCCGATCACTGTCTGCACTCCGCAGGGCAGGCGTGGCGCACGGTTGCCGTCGATGAGCGCGAAGGACACGACTTCGATCTGCGCCAGCGCCTGTGTCATCGCCCAGAACGTTGCCTGCAGGATGTTGTCGCGGTCTATGCGCCCGGCCTCGGCGATTCCGATGCCCACCCGCGCCGTCTGCATGATGGGATCGAACAGGGCTTCGCGTTGGGCCTCCGTGAGTTTCTTCGAATCATTGAGGCCGGATGGGATGAATCCCGGATCGAGCACAACCGCTGCGGCGACCACCGGTCCCGCCCAGGGCCCGCGGCCCGCCTCGTCGAT
>NZ_JBGSOZ010000164.1:0-23331 GCF_041738905.1 Aestuariivirga sp. | reverse complement strand
GAGCCGCTGGCCTGCGGCGCATGCAGGGAGCGCGGAGCCTGCGCAGCGGCAACCGTGGCGACGGGCACTGCCGGCTTCTTTGCCTCCGACACGGCTTCGCCTTCAATCTCGATACGCGCGATGGCGCTTTCGACGGGAACCATCTGGTCGCTGGCGACGAGCCATTCGACCAGGATACCATCCTGAAGGGCTGGCACCTCGACGGTGGTCTTGTCGCTCTCGACCTCGAGCAGCGTTTCGCCGCGCTTGAAGACATCGCCCGGCTTCTTGATGATGAGCCCGATGCGACCTTCTTCCATGGTCTCCCCCAAACGAGGGAGCGGCATCTCGATTACGCGGCCCATGACGGGGCGATCCTCTTGACAAGCCACAGGCCGGTTTCTGCGATGAGCTGTGACGAGGGCACGGCGCCGCGTTCGAGCGCGGGAGACACAGGTATCGGAATATCCTCGCCCGCAATACGCACCACCGGTTCTTCCAGCCATTCGAAGCAACGCTCCGAGATGCGGGCGGAGAGTTCGGCGGCAAAGCCAGAGGTCAGCACGGCTTCGGTTACCACCATGGCGCGGCCGGTCTTCCTTACCGATGCGAAGAAGGTTTCGTCATCGAGCGGGTTCAACGTGCGGATGTCGACGACCTCGGCGGAGATGCCCTCCTGCTCCAGGATCTCGGCGGCAGCGAGTGCTTCGAAAACCATCTTGGAATAGGTGACGATTGTAACGTCGGAGCCTTCGCGGCGGACGACGGACTTGCCCCATTCGCCATCGGGTTTTCCGGCGTCCATCTCGCCCTTCCGCACATAAAGGCTCTTGTGCTCGATGAAGATCACCGGGTCCGGGCATTTCAGTGCCATGCGAAGCAGGTGATAGGCATCGTTCACGGTCGCAGGCATCACCACGCGGAGCCCCGGCACATGGGTGAACCAGGCTTCGAGCGACTGCGAATGCTGGGCAGCGCCCGAGCGCCCTGTGCCGCCCTGCGTGCGCAGAACCATAGGCACGCCGATCTGTCCGCCGAACATGTAGCGGCTCTTCGCCGCCTGGTTTGCGACCTGGTCCATGGTGAGGCCGGCGAAGTCCACATACATGAGTTCGGCAACGGGGCGAGATCCCGTCATCGCGGCACCCACCGCAGCACCAATGATGCCGGGTTCGGCAATCGGCGTATCGACCACGCGGTTCTCACCAAACATGTCGAGCAAGCCCTTGGTGACGCCATAGGCGCCGCCATAACGGCCCACTTCCTCGCCCATCACGAAAATGGACGGGTCGTCATTCATCGCGTCGATGAGTGCCTGGCGGAGCGCATCGCGATAGGTGGTCTCGATCTTAGACATCAGCGCGATTCCCCCAGGATCATCGACAGGTGCTGGCGGAGCGGGCGCGGACGCGGCTCGCCGTCCGCATAGACATCGCGGAACATCGAGTCCTGATCCGGGGACTGCGCCGCAATCGCATGCTCGACGGCGGCATTCATCTCCTTCGTCACACTGTCGTCAAGCGCATCAAGGTTGGCAGCGTCAACAATCTTGCGGTCAACGAGTTTCCCTCGGGCGTTGGCGAGAGCATCGCGTTTGCGGCCTTCGAGTTCCTCCGCCTCGTCGCGATAGGGGCTCTTGTCCAGACGTGCGTGGCCGAAGAAGCGGTAGCACGTCATGGCGATGAAGCCCGGCTTGCCGTTCCGTGCACCATTGAAGATGCGCTCGGACGCTTCATGTACTTCTTCCACATCGCCGCCATCGACGGACACACCATTGAGGCCAAATGCAATGGCGCGTTCATGCAGGTTGGTGTTGGCGGCGGCGCGGTCGATGCGCGTTCCCATGCCATACTGATTGTTGATGCAGCAGAACACGACAGGAAGCTTCCAGAGTGCTGCCATGTTCATAGCCTCATAGAGCACGCCCTGCTGTGAAGCGCCGTCACCGAAGAATGCGACGGACACATTCTTCAGCCCGCGATTGCGATACGACATGCCGGCACCTACCACGTGCGGAATTCCACCGCCAACGATGGCATTGGCTCCCAACGCCCCAAGTCCCATGTCCGCAATGTGCATCGACCCGCCTTTGCCCGAACAATAGCCGTCGGACTTGCCGGCGATCTCGCTCATCATGCGGTTTGGATCGGCACCGCGCGCGATGAAGATGCCGTGGCCGCGATGGTGCGTGGTGAAGCTGTCACCCTGCTCCATGGCCTGGCAGACACCGGCGATGGCTTCCTCACCGATCGACATGTGCAGCATGGAGCCGGCCGTCTGGCCTCGCACGAAGAGTTCGTTGACCCGCTCCTCGAAGGTGCGGATGCGGCGCATGGTGCGATAGAGATCGAGGAGAAGTTTGTTACTGCCTATTGTCATGTTTTCCGCCAGACCATTGCGGCGTGCCATTTCGCAGGATCGGGGCTGGCGCGCAAGTGGCAAGCCCACATGGCTACCCGACGCAGGAGGACGACCAAGGGCGAGGTACAACTGGCACCCGTATCTGCGAGCGTCGGCCCCCCAGCTCAGGCCGCCAGCAACTCCGCAGGTGGTGTCTTGGCACCGGTCATGAAGGCCACCGCGTCCGACATGGTGAAATCCTTGGGGTCGATGACGCAGAGACGCCTGCCCAACCGGTGAATGTGAATCCGGTCGGCCACCTCGAAAACATGAGGCATGTTATGAGAGATGAGGACGATCGGCAGGCCGCGCCTCTTCACGTCGAGGATGAGTTCGAGCACGCGGCGAGATTCCTTGACGCCCAAAGCCGCCGTTGGTTCGTCCATGATGATGACCTTCGACCCGAAGGCGGCGGCACGTGCAACCGCGACGCCCTGGCGCTGTCCGCCAGACAGCGTTTCAACTGCCTGACTGATGTTCTGGATAGTCATCAGCCCGAGTTCGGTCAACTTCTCGCGGGCGCGCTTTTCCATTGCCGAACGATCCAGCATGCGGAAGATGGAGCCCAGCGCGCCGGGCTTCAACACCTCGCGGCCGAGAAACATGTTATCCGAGATCGACAGCGCCGGAGACAGCGCGAGATTCTGGTACACCGTTTCGATCCCGGCATTCCGGGCATCCATCGGTGACCTGAAGTGGAGCGTCTTGCCCTCGAGCTTGATTTCGCCCTCGTCGGGAGTGACGGCACCGCAGATCGCCTTGATGAGGGTCGACTTGCCGGCACCGTTATCTCCGATGACAGCCTGAATTTCGCCCGGGTAGAGGTCGAAATCGGCATTGTCGAGAGCCGTGACGCGGCCATAGCGCTTGACAAGTCCGCGTGCGGTGAGGATGGGTTCCTTTGCCATTAGCCTGCTACCTTTCTGATCCACTGGTCGACGGCGACGGCGGCGATGATGAGAACGCCGATCAAGAGATAGGTCCATTGCGGGTCGGCGCCATAGAGGCGAAGCCCCAGCGAGAACACGCCGACGATCAAGGCGCCGAAGATCATGCCGAGGATCGAGCCACGGCCGCCGAAGAGCGAGATGCCGCCGATCACCACGGCAGTAACCGATTCGATGTTGGCGAATTCACCTGCGGTGGGGGATACCGAACCGATGCGCCCGATCAGAACCCAGCCAGCTATGCCGCAGATGAGGCCGGACAGCGTATAGGTGGTGAGCAGCATCTTCTTCACCGGCACGCCGGCCAAGTCGGCGGCATCCGGGTCATCGCCTACGGCATAAAGTCTCCGTCCCCAAGCGGTGTAGTTCAGTACGTACCAGAGATAGAGAACCAGCAGTACCATGAAGATGACGCCAAGCGTGAAGACCGCGCCACCCATCTTGATCTGCGTTCCAAAGAACTGCAGCAGCGGCGCCTGGGATTCGATGTCCTGCGTACGGATGGTTTCGTTTGCGGAATAGAGATACTTGGTGGCGTTGAAAATCTGCCAGGTGCCGAGGGTGACAATGAAGGGCGGAAGCTTCATGTAGGCGACGAGCCAGCCATTGATAAATCCGCAGAGGGTGCCGCACAAGAGGCCGGAAACAATCGCAACAGGCACCGGAAGGCCGTAGCGGAAGGTGAACTGTCCCATGACCACGGAGGACAGCACCATCATGGCGCCCACGGAAAGATCGATGCCGGCTGTGAGGATGACCAGGGTCTGTGCCGCGCCGACGATGCCGACGATGGCGACCTGCTGGATGATGAGGGTGAGCGTAAAGGCATTGAAGAACTTGCCGCCCACGAGCACGCCGAAGATGGCGACAGAGAGAATGAGGACGATCAGTGGCACCGCCGCCTGATTGCCGTGCAGCAGGTGCTGCGCTTTCTTCAGGAGGGACTTGTGTTCATCGAATGACGCGACCAACTTGTCGCTCGCGTCGAGAACCTTCTCGAATTCCTGGGCCTGCGCCATTCCCCATCTCCCTCAACGGCGAATTTTCCGCCTTGTTGCTTTTGTTCTGGAATGGGCGGCCACAGCGGGCCGCCCATCCCGTGTCGTTCAATGATTGACCGAAAGAGTCAGGGGATCAACCCCAGCACTTCTCCAGGCCTTCCTTGGTGGTGATCGAGGGAACGCCTTCCACCGGGTTGTCGGTGATGAGGGCAACGCCCGTATCGAAGAAGTTCTTGCCTTCGGTGACGCCGGGCTTCTCGCCGGTGTCGGCGAACTTCTTGATGGCTTCGACGCCCATCGACGCCATGAGCAGCGGATACTGCTGCGAGGTGCCGCCGATGATGCCGGAAGCCACATCCTTCACGCCGGGGCAGCCGCCGTCGACTGACATGATCAGAACCTGACCTTCCTTGCCCACGGCCTTCAGCGCTTCATAGGCGCCTGCTGCTGCGGGTTCGTTGATCGTGTGGATCACGTTGATGTCCGGATTGATCTGGAGAAGGTTCTCCATGGCCTTGCGGCCGCCTTCCGGATTGCCGTTGGTGTAGTCATGGCCGACAATGCGCGGATCATCTTCGTCGCCGATGACGTTCGGGTCCTTCACGTCGATGCCGAAGCCCTTCATGAAGCCCTGGTCGCGGAGCACGTCGACCGTGACCTGCGCCGGGTTGATGTCGAGGAAGCCGATCTTGGCGTCCTTTGCTGCGTCGCCCATCTTGGCCTTCGCGTAGGCGCCGATGAGGAAACCAGCCTGGAAGTTATCGGTCGCCATCGTCTGGTCGGCGGCGTCGATCGGGTCAAGCGGCGTGTCGAGGGCAATCACGAGAATGCCGGCATCGCGGGCCATCTTGATGACCGGCACGATGGCCTTGGAGTTCGACGGGGTGATAAGGATGCCCTTGGCGCCATCGGCGATGCAGGTTTCAACGGCGGCGACCTGGCCTTCGTTGTCGCCATCGTCCTTGCCGGCATAGGCCTTGAGTTCAACACCGAGCTCGGCGGCCTTGGCCTGAGCGCCTTCCTTCATCTTCACGAAGAAGGGGTTGGTTTCAGTCTTGGTGATGAGGCAGGCGCCGATGCCGGCGGCCTGGGCCTGAGATGCGGAAAACATGGCAACGGCAGCTGCGCCAAGAAGGGCGGCTTTAAGTACTGATTTCACGTGGATCCTCCCATGGAAACGTGGCCCCCTTGCAGGGGTTATGCTGAGTTCAATTTGCTTTTACGGGTGCGTTCTTGGCTGCGTGCCTTGTCCACACTCGAAGTGACTTCAACGCAAAATGCCGAACCTGTCAATAAGTAAATCCGAGTGATTTATTGTTGACAGCCATGCCAAGTGCTGGAAATCTGTGCACGGGACCGTCGGAGAAGAGTCTGCCGTGACATGGGAATGGGCTAGCAGCGGCAAGGGGGGCGATCGCGACCCTTCGCTGTCGCGCGGCACAACACAGTCCGGGGTGAGGCTCTATAACGAGCGGCTGGTGCTCTCCCTGATCCGGCTGCATGGCCAGCTGCCCAAAGCCGAGATGGCGAGGCTCACAGGGCTGTCTGCTCAAACTGTGTCCGTTATCGTGCGACAGCTCGAAGCCGATGGGTTGCTCAAGAGGCGGACCCCGCAGCGCGGCAAGGTGGGACAGCCGCTGGTTCCCTTCGAGCTCGATCCCGAAGGCGCCTTCACCATCGGGCTGAAAGTCGGCCGCCGGTCGGGCGATCTGATGCTGATGGACCTCGCAGGCAATGTGCGGCGCACCATTCACAAGCCCTACATGTTTCCGTCTCCCGCGGAACTGCTCGATTTCGTGAGGTCGGGCGTGGAAGAGCTGACTTCAGAGCTTTCGGTACGGCAGCGGTCGAGGATTTCGGGGCTCGGCATCGCTGCCCCCTTCGAGCTGTGGAAATGGGAGGACGAAGTCGGCGCCCCCCGCGACATCCTGATGGCCTGGAAGGACTACGATCTCGCGGCCGAGATCGGACGGCTGTTCGAATGGCCCGTCCTGTTCTGCAACGATGCCTCGGCGGCCTGCGCGGCCGAACTGCTTTTCGGGCAAGGCCGGGACATCCGCGATTTCGCCTATTTCTACATGGGTTACTTCATCGGGGGCGGCATCGTTCTCAACGGCAGCCTGTTTCTCGGCACCAATGGCAATGCCGGTGCCCTTGGCTCCTTCCCCGTCACCTCGGTCACGGGAAAATCGGAAGAGCTGATCCGCACGGCATCGTTCTATGTGCTTGAGCGCGAGATTCGCCGTCGCGGCGGCGATGCGGAAGCCCTTTGGCGAGACCCCACGGACTGGAGCGGCTTCGGGGATGTAATGGACGAATGGGTGGAGACTGCGGCTCGCGGCATTGCAACGGCGGCGGCCGGCGTGATGGCGGTGATCGACTGCTCGGCTGTCGTGATCGACGGTGCAATGCCCATCGATCTGAGGTCGCGTCTGACCAGGGCTGTACGCAGCGCGCTCGATGAGGTCAATTTGCAGGGCATATCGAGCTTTGCCGTGCGGGAAGGCTCCGTCGGGGCCGATGCCCGCGCCATGGGGGCGGCCAGCCTTCCGCTCTTCGACAATTTCATCATCAACCGCAATCTGCTTTTCAAGGAACAAAACTGATGCTCAAGGGACTGGACCCGCTGCTGAGCCCCGATCTGCTGAGGGTGCTGCGTACCATGGGTCATGGCGACGAGATCGCCATCGTCGACGGGAACTACCCCGCCGAGACGGATGCGAAGCGGCTTGTGCGGCTCGACGGGCACGGCGCACCGCGCATTCTCGATGCTATCCTGTCGGTGATGCCGGTCGATGACATGGTGCCGGAAGCTGTGTGGCGTCCGGCGGCCTATCTGGACCCCAAGCGCATGGAGCCTGTTTTCGAAGACTTCACCGCAGTCTTGCTGAAGCACGAGCCGAAGCAAAAGATCGTGCCGCTGACCGGTGCCGACTTCTACAACAAGGTAAAAGGCTGCTTCGCCATCGTGGCGTCGAGCGAGCCGCGCCTCTACGGCAATATCGTCGTCAAGAAGGGCGTGATCTATCCGTAGATAACACCTTACCTGTTCCTGAACTCAGGCTTGCGCTTCTCGATGAAGGCCTTCATGCCTTCCTTCTGGTCTTCGGTGGCGAACATCGACAGGAACAGCCGGCGTTCGAAGCGCACACCTTCGGAGAGCGATGTCTCCTCGGCGCGATTCACGGTTTCCTTTGCCATCATCACGATGGGCCTTGAATAGGTCGCGATCTTCTCCGCCGCTGCCAGCGCTTCATCGAGAAGCTTGTCTGGCGCCACCACGCGCGCGACCAGGCCGGAGCGCTCTGCTTCTGCGGCATCCATCATGCGGCCCGTCAGGATCATGTCCATGGCCTTGGCCTTGCCGAGAAGGCGTGGCAGGCGCTGGGTTCCGCCCGCACCCGGCATGATGCCTAGCGTGACTTCCGGAAGACCAAATTTCGCCGTGTCAGATGCAATGATGAAATCGCACATCATGGCCAGTTCACAGCCACCACCGAGGCAGAAGCCTGACACTGCCGCGATGACGGGCTTTCTCGCTTCCGACAGCTTCGACCAGCCTTCGAGGAACTTTCCGACATAGACATCAACGTAAGTCTTCTCCGCCATCTCCTTGACATCGGCGCCTGCCGCGAATGCTTTCTCGCTACCTGTGATGACCGTGCAGCCGATGGCGGGATCAGTTTCAAAGCCGACAAGTGCCTCGTTCAGTTCCTCGATGAGCTTCTGGTTCAGCGCGTTGAGGGCCTTCGGCCGGTTGAGGATGACCAGGCCCACTTGGCCCCGGGTTTCCACGATGATGTTCTCGTAAGCCATGTTCCGTCCTACTTCTGGCAATGGCGGCAATAAAAGGTCGAACGGCCGGACTGCACAAGCCTTTCGATGGGCGCCCCGCATGTTGTGCAGGGCTCACCCTCGCGGTCGTAGACGAGGAAGCGCTGCTGGAACGCTCCCGATGCGCCATCGGTGTGGGCGAAGTCCTGCAGCGTGGAGCCGCCTGCCAAGATGGCTTCCGACAAGATCTCACGGATATGGCGGATCAAGGCATCGAGGCGCGGGTCGTGTCCCTTCCTGCGCGCTAGGGTTCCGCTTTTGCGCTTCGGAGACAGGCCTGCGCGGTGCAGCGCCTCGCAGACGTAGATGTTGCCCAGGCCCGCGATGATCTGCTGGTCAAGGAGAGCTGCCTTGAGTGGCGCCGCCTTGCCGCGGAATCTCTCAGCCAGATAATCGCCATGCAATTCATTGCCGAGCGGCTCGACACCGATGGCATGGAGAAGCTTGTGCGCCGGAGCCTCCGCCTCGGGAAACAGGTCCATGATGCCGAAGCGGCGGGGGTCGGTATAGACAACACGAGTGCCGTCATCGAGAGTGAACACGACATGGTCATGCGTTCCATCGCCGCCTTCACCAGCTGCTGTCTCGAAATAGAACTCGCCGAGATTCTGGCGGCCGGCCGGCGAGAAGACCGTGAAACGGCCCGTCATGCCGAGGTGGACGAGCAGCACGTCATCCGAATCCAATGACACAAGAATGTATTTGGCGCGCCGGTTGAGGTTGCCGATCCGCCGGCCGGTGAGCCGTTCGGCAAAACCGTCTGGAAAGGGAAAGCGCAGGCCGCTGCGTCTCAAAGAGACCTCTTCGATACGCCGGCCCTCAAGGACCGGCTTCAGGCCCCGCATGACGGTTTCGACTTCTGGAAGCTCTGGCATGGACCCGTCTTAGACCTTCTTCCGTCAGGACTGGCAAGAGCGCCCGCGAAGGGCTTTTCAGGCGGTGCATTTGGGGGCATAAGCGGCGCGGCTTTCCCTGGGGGTTCCGATGTCCAAGTTCGTTCCGCGCGTTTTTTCCGGCATGCAGCCGACAGGCAACCTGCATCTCGGCAATTATCTGGGCGCGATGCTGAACTGGATTCACATGCAGGATACGCACGAGTGCATTTATTGCGTGGTCGACATGCATGCCATCACCATGTGGCAGGAGCCGAAGGACCTGCGGCGCGCCATCGTGGACGTGACCGCCGCCTATCTCGCCTGCGGGCTCGACCCGAAGAAGAGCATCATCTTCAACCAGTCCCAGGTGGCGGAACACGCGGAACTTGCGTGGATTCTCGGCTGCGTCGGCCGTATCGGCTGGCTGAACCGCATGACGCAGTTCAAGGACAAGGCCGGAAAGGACAAGGAGGCGGCATCCGTTGGCCTCTACACTTATCCCGTGCTCATGGCCGCCGACATCCTCGGCTATCATGCGACCCACGTTCCTGTGGGCGAGGACCAGAAGCAGCATCTGGAACTCGCACGTGACATCGCCAACAAGTTCAACATCGATTATGCCGATGCGATCAGGGAAGCGGGCTTCGAGGACGGCATGTTCTTCGTGCCGCCCGAGCCTTATATCACCGGCGCGGCAACACGCGTGATGAGCCTGCGCGACGGCACCAAGAAGATGTCGAAGTCCGATCCCTCCGACCTGTCACGCCTCAACCTCACCGACGATGCCGACACCATCGCCAAGAAGATCCGCAAGGCCAAGACCGATCCCGAACCGCTGCCCAGCGAAAAGGAAGGCCTCAAGGGCCGTCCCGAAGCCGACAATCTGACCTGTATATATGCGGCTCTGTCGGGCGAGGCGGTGGAGAAGGTTCTGGCGCAATATGGCGGCGGGCAGTTCTCGGTGTTCAAGAACGCGCTGGCCGATCTGGCGGTCGCCAAGCTCGGCCCCGTGGGTGACGAGACCAAGCGCCTGCAGGGTGACCGCGCCTATGTCGAAAGCGTCCTGAAGGATGGTTCGGAACGAGCTCGCGCCATCGCTGGGCCGATCGTCCGGAAAGCCCGGGAGATTGTGGGTTTCATCGTCAGTTAGCGCCCCGACAGCTTTCAGGGCGCTCACCGAGGCCGGGCCGGGTCATGCAAGCCCGGTTCCCGGAGGTCCTCAATACCCAGTTTGAAATTGTTCTAAACTGGCCTATATAAATCCCGACCAGAGGAATCGGACATGTTCATCCAGACGGAAGCCACACCCAATCCCGCGACACTCAAGTTCCTGCCCGGAAAGCCGGTTCTTCCCGGCGGAACGCGTGATTATCGCGATGCCGAGGCGGCGGCTGAATCGCCTTTGGCGCAGAAACTGTTCTCCGTGAGCGGCGTTTCGGCGGTCTTCCTCGGGCAGGACTTCATCACCGTGACGAAATCCGCCGCTGAATGGCAGCACCTCAAGCCCTCGATCCTCGGGCTGATCATGGACCATTACCTGTCCGGTGAGCCTGTTGTGCTGGGCAGCAACCCCGAGGCCGACGTCGCTTCGGGGGACGAGTTCTTTGATGAAGGCGACGAGGAGATTGTCTCCACCATCAAGCAGCTACTGGACACGCGGGTGCGCCCTGCCGTTGCCCAGGACGGCGGCGACATCACGTTTCATGGCTTCAAGGAAGGCGTGGTCTTCCTGAATATGAAGGGGTCCTGCGCAGGCTGCCCGAGTTCGACTGCGACGTTGAAGCACGGGATCGAGAATCTCTTGCGCCACTTCGTGCCAGAGGTAAGCGAAGTCCGCGCCGTTTGACGGGAGAGGCCTTGGCGGCCTATCACGCCCGCCCATGAAAATCCTCGCCTTCGATACCGCGATGGCCGCCTGCTCTGCCGCCGTCATCGATACGGATCTTGCGCATCCGTTGGCGCAAGTATTCGTGCTGATGGAACGCGGTCATGCCGAAGCGCTGGCCCCCATGGTCGTGCAAGTGATGAAGGATGCAGGGCTGGCGTTTTCTCAACTGGACCGGATTGCGGTAACGACCGGGCCCGGAACCTTCACCGGTGTGAGGATCGGACTGGCGCTGGCACGCGGAATTGGCCTTGCCCGCAACATTCCTGTTATTGGTGTCGACACGCTGCAATCTATCGCCGCAAACGATGGTTCCGGATTTCCGCTTCTCGTCGCCGCGGATGCGCGCAATGGCGAAGTCTATGCAGCGCGCTTCGACCCAGGGCGCAAGGTGATCTTGCCGCCTCATGTCGTGGCAGCGGCGGCCGCTGCCGATCATCTTCCCGCGGGCACGCTTTTGATTGGAACGGCTGCAGGAGCCGTCATCGCTGGGAGCGGGCGGAGCGACCTTGCCTTGTCCGGCGGAGGCGATCTCCCGGTCGCAGCCCGCATCGCCCATCTCGCCGCAACCGCAACAGCCGGGCAAATGCCCTCACCGCTCTACCTCCGCGCACCTGATGCGAAGTCGCAAGCCGCACCGCTCCGCAAACTCGGCACTCTGACATTTCAACGAGCATCGGCCCCCGCAGCGGGGCTGCTCTCCGAAATTCATGGCGAAACCTTCGAGGACGGTTGGACGGCACAGGCCTTCGATGGCCTGTTGCAAACACCGGGTGCCCTGGCGACGATCGCGCTGGACCATGACGAGCCCGTCGGGTTTGTCCTCACGCGCTCGGCTGCGGACGAGGCGGAGATCCTCGCCATCGGCACAAGGCCATTTGCCCAGCGCCGCGGCGTTGGACGGCAGATGCTCGATCATCAGCTTGCCGAGCTGAGGCGCCACGGTATCCATCATGTCTTCCTCGAGGTGGCCGAAAGCAACGCCGCCGCACGCGGGCTTTATGGCGCACTCGGTTTCAAGGAGGCGGGACGGCGCAAGGGCTATTACAAGCGGGCTTCAGGCGTTGCCGAGGATGCCTACATCATGCGCCGGGAACTGACACCTTGAGCAGGCTGCGGCCTGCTCTTCTGCTTGCCGCCTTCGCGGGGTTCACCCTGCCGCTCATGCCGTTGCAGCAGATCTTCGTATGGGCATGGCCGCGCATGGCCAGGCATTTCCCCATGTACTACCATCGCCTCGTCTGCCGCATTCTCGGCATCAGGCTCAAGATCATCGGCAAGCCGCCCGAATCCGGGCCCCTGCTTATCGCCAGCAACCATGTGAGCTGGCTCGACATCATGGTGCTGAGCGCGGTCGCTCCCCTGTCCTTCGTGGCCAAGAGGGAGGTCAACACGTGGCCTTTCTTCGGCAGCCTCGCCCGGCTGCAGCGGACGGTTTTTGTGGACAGGGATCGCCGTCACGCGACGGGCAACTCGCGGGACGAAATGCAGGAGCGGCTGAAACAGGGCGACATTCTCGTTCTCTTTCCGGAAGGAACGTCGAACAACGGCGTCGAGGTTCTTCCCTTCAAGAGCTCGTTCTTCGGGGCTGCGGCCTTCGAGGGCGTGCTCGTCCAGCCCGTATCGCTCGCCTATGCCGGCCACCGGAACCTGCCCATGAACCGCAGGCTGATGCCCTTCTATGCCTGGTATGGTGACATGGATCTTGCGCCCCATCTCTGGGAGGCGCTCGGCACTGGCCCCATCGAGGTGACGGTCGTCTGCCACCCGCCGCTTTCGCTCAGCGGAGAAATGAACCGCAAGGCCCTGGCCCGCCACGCGGAGGATCAGGTGAGGCGGGGCGTGGCGCTGGCGCTTCACGATCCCGGCAAAATCGGATAGAGGGCTCTCCCATGGAAAACGCCCCGAAGAAGGTCTTCGTCAAGACCTATGGCTGCCAGATGAATGTCTATGACAGCGAGCGCATGCGCGATGTGCTGGCTCCCCTGGGCTATTCCGAGACGGGAACGCCGGAAGATGCCGATCTCGTCATCCTCAACACCTGCCACATCCGCGAAAGGGCTGCGGAGAAGGTCTATTCCGAACTCGGCAAGATCCGGCGGATGAAACGCGACCGTGCCGCGCAGGGACAAGAGATGCTCATCGCCGTTGCGGGATGCGTGGCACAGGCAGAGGGCGAGGAAATCGTCAGGCGGGCACCCGCCGTGGACCTCGTCTTCGGGCCGCAGACCTACCATCGCCTGCCGGACCTGCTGGCGCGCAAGAAGGCCGGTGGAAAGGCCGTTGTCGAAACCGAATTCCCGGCAGAAGACAAGTTCGGCGGCCTTGAAGCCCGAACCCTTCCCGGCCGCAACGTTGCCGCCTTCCTCACCGTGCAGGAGGGTTGCGACAAGTTCTGTACCTTCTGCGTGGTGCCCTATACGCGCGGCGCCGAATTCTCCCGGCCGGTCGAACAGGTGCTGGCTGAAGCCCGCAAGATGGCGGCGCAAGGCGTGAGGGAGTTCACGCTGCTGGGCCAGAATGTGAATGCCTACCATGGGGCGGGTTCAGGGGGCGCGGCGGTCTCGCTGGCCGGGCTTGTTGCCGAACTGTCACGGATCGAGGGTATCGAAAGACTTCGATACATGACGAGTCATCCGCGCGACATGTCCGACGACCTCATCGCCGCCCACAGGGATAACCCGAAGCTGATGCCATTCCTGCATCTGCCCGTGCAATCTGGCAGCGACTCAATACTGAAAGCGATGAACCGCGGCCATACCGCCGAGCACTACCTCAAGCTGGTCGACAAGATAAAGGCAGCCCGGCCCGACATGGCATTGTCGGGCGATTTCATCGTCGGCTTTCCCGGTGAGACCGACAGGGATTTCCGCGACACGCTCTCGATTGTCCGGGAGGTCGGCTATGCGAGTGCTTATTCCTTCAAGTATTCGCCCCGCCCAGGCACACCTGCCGCAGAACACGAAATCCAGATCCCCGACGCCGAAAAGACCGCTCGGTTGCATGAGCTGCAGGCCCTGATTCACGCACAACAGGCTGCCTTCAATGGCGCAATGCTGGGCCAGACCGTTCCCGTTCTCCTCGAAAAGCCCGGCCGCGAAGAGGGGCAGCTCGTGGGGCGGTCGCCCTACCTGCAATCGGTCCATATCCAGGCCGACAAGATACTTATCGGCCAGATCGTGGATACCCATATAACAGGGGTTGGAACGAACAGCCTTTCGGGTCATTATGACCATGCAGCCTAAACGTGGAGAATCAATTCCTTGAATCCGCCCGTCACTGCGGCCCAGATCGGAAGCCCCAAGAGCGGTTCCCGGCCTGAAGACTCGGATATCCTCACCCTTTCATTCGATGACAACCGCCTGTTGTCGCTGCTCTGCGGGGAGCATGACGAAAACCTCGCCATCATCGAACACCGGCTGAGCGTCGACATCACTCCACGCGGTAACAGGCTTGCCCTGCGCGGCACCGATTCCGGGCGGAACGCGGCCCGGGACGTGTTGATGTCGCTCTACAACCGTGCGCGACGGGGACTCGATGTCACCAAGGGTGAAGTGGAGGGCGCGATCCGCATGCGGGAAGCAGAGGAAACCAATGTTCCCGGAGGCGCCATTCGCACCCGGCGCAAGCTGGTGATGCCGCGCACACCCACGCAAGGCACCTACATCGAAGCGATCCGGAAGCATGAACTCGTGTTCGGCATCGGGCCTGCGGGCACCGGCAAGACCTATCTCGCCGTAGCCTGCGCGGCGGAAGCCCTCATGAACGGAAAGGTTGACCGCATCGTACTCTCGCGGCCCGCCGTTGAAGCGGGCGAACGCCTCGGCTTTCTGCCGGGTGACATGAAGGAGAAGGTCGATCCCTATCTCCGCCCGCTTTACGATGCGCTCTACGACATGATGCCGGCGAGCCTCGTCGCCAAGGGCATAGCCGAGAACCAGATCGAGATCGCGCCGCTCGCCTTCATGCGCGGGCGCACGCTGTCGTCGGCGTTCATCATTCTAGACGAGGCCCAGAACACCACGCCGCAGCAGATGAAGATGTTTCTCACCCGTCTGGGTGAGGGAAGCCGCATGGTAGTGACGGGCGATCCGACCCAGATCGACCTGCCCCCAGGTGCCAGTTCCGGCCTGTCGGAAGCGGTATCGATCCTGAGCGATGTATCGGGGGTGGCTTCCGTTGCCTTCAAGAATGCCGACATTGTCCGGCATGCCTTGGTGGGACGGATCGTGGCGGCCTATGACAAGAAAGCCCCGAAGCCGAAGCGATGAACCTGTCGATCGATGTCGAGGATGAGGCATGGTCGGCTCTGCCTGACCTGGAACATCTTTCACGCGCCGCTGTCGCTGCGGGCCTGACAGGCGCCGGGGCGAAAGCGGAAGGCATCGAGGTGGCTCTTCTGTTCACCGATGATAAGGCGATTGCCGAAATCAATGCGGAATGGCGCGGTAAAGACGCGCCCACCAACGTGCTTTCCTTTCCTGCACCTGCTGACATCCCCATTCCTGCCGGCGAAACCCGGCCTCTGGGCGATGTCGTGCTCGCCTATGGCGTCGTTGCAAGAGAAGCAGCCGATCAGGGCAAAACGTTGCGTGACCATACCACACATCTTATTCTCCATGGCGTGCTCCATCTGCTGGGCTATGATCACGAAGACGACGAGGAAGCCGAGGAGATGGAGCGGCTTGAAGCCGGCATCCTGAAAGGACTGGGTATTTCCAACCCCTATGAGCGACAGTGACAACAAAAGTGGCGTAGCCTCCACAGAGGGGCGCCGCGATAGTCTGTGGCGGCGCATCCGGAGCCGTTTCGGCCGCAACCGTGAAATCGGCTTGCGAGAGAGCTTGGAAGGCGCAATCGAAAGCCACGAAGCGCAGAACCCTGGCGAACTGGTTCGCGAAGAAGCCAAGTCGATGATGCTGAACATTATCGAGTTCTCCGGCCTCCGCGTCGACGATGTGATGGTGCCGCGAGTCGATATCGTGGCCATCGACGAAACCGACTCGATGCGCGAACTTCTGGAGAAGTTCATCGACGCCAACCACTCCCGTGTTCCAGTCTATCGCGAGACGCTCGACGGCATCATTGGCATGATCCACGTGAAGGACTTCATGCGCTGGATGACGGCACGTGGGGCGAAAAGACGGAAGACCATCAAGACGGAGAAGCCTTCGTCGCCAGCGGGTCTCACCATTCCTGCATCGGAACTTTCTACGGCCGTCAAGCAGTCTGGGCTCAATCGAGAGGTGCTGTTCGTGCCACCTTCGATGCCGGCGACCGATCTTCTGGTTCGCATGCAGGCGAGCCATACGCATCTCGCCATCGTCATCGACGAATATGGTGGTACCGAGGGCCTTGTCTCGATCGAGGATCTGGTCGAGGTCATTGTCGGCGACATCTCCGACGAACATGACACCGACGAGAGCCTTGACATCAAGCCCGTCGAAGACAAGCTCTATACCGCGGACGGGCGCGCTGATATTTCGTCCCTTGAGGAATTGCTCGGTATCGATCTGCTTTCCGATGAGGAAGAAGAAGAGGCGGACACTCTGGCTGGGCTCGTCTTCAAGATCGCAGGCCGTGTGCCGACGCGAGGAGAAATCATACGTCACGGGAGCGGACTCGAGTTCGAAATCCTCGATTCCGATCCCCGGCGCGTGAAGCGCCTGAGGATCAACGCCCGCAATGTGAGCCCACCAGATAGCGAGGCTGCGGCTGACAAGGCATCGGGCTAATCTTGTTTGTTCCTCAAATGTTCTTGACGGATAAAAATCGCTGCAGTAGCGTCAAGTTCACCTTCAAGGGGCTTGGCAATGACATCTCGCGCTGCAACGATCGCATTTCAGGGCATCGACGCCGTGCCGGTCGACGTTCAGGCCCAGTTCCTCTCAGGCATGGTCCAATTCAACGTCGTTGGATTGGGAGACAAGGCGGTCGCCGAAAGCCGGGAGCGCGTGAGGGCGGCGCTCCATGCCATCGGGCTGGCACTTCCTGGTAAGCGGCTGATCGTCAACCTCTCTCCGGCCGACCTTCCCAAGGAAGGGAGCCATTTCGACCTGCCAATCAGTCTGGCGGTGTTATCCGCTCTGGGTATCATACCGCCTGACTTCCTGTCGCGTTATGTGGTGATGGGTGAATTGGCTCTCGATGGCGCCATCATGGGGGTCTCTGGCGTCTTGCCGGCGGCAATTGCCGCCAATGGACGCGACATGGGACTAATCTGTCCCAGGTCATCCGGCCCGGAGGCGGCCTGGGCCAGCGAGGATGTCGATATCCTTGCACCTGAAAATCTCATTCAGCTCATCAATCATGTGAAGGGCACGCAGGTCCTGTCACGCCCGAAGCCCTCTGTAGCCAAGGAGACGGATGAACTTCCCGATCTCCGCGATATCAAGGGACAGGAGGCCGGAAAGCGCGCGCTTGAGGTCGTCGCGGCCGGAGGGCATCACTTTCTGATGGTCGGACCGCCAGGTGCCGGAAAGTCGATGCTGGCGCAGCGGCTGCCGTCGATCCTGCCACCGATGGATTCGCGCGAGATGCTCGAAGTGAGCATGGTTGCCTCGCTGGCGGGCGAACTGGCGGGCGGGCAGCTCTCGCGGCGGCGTCCGTTCCGGGCTCCGCATCACTCAGCCAGCATGCCAGCTCTGGTGGGAGGAGGCCTCCGAGCCAAACCAGGCGAGATGGCGCTGGCACATCACGGCATACTGTTCCTTGACGAACTCCCGGAGTTTCAGCCTCGCGTGCTGGAGGCGCTTCGGCAGCCAATGGAGACGGGCGAGGCCGTTGTGGCCCGCGTGAACTATCATGTCACCTACCCTGCACGTTTCCAGATGGTGGCAGCGATGAATCCCTGCAAGTGCGGCATGGCGGGCGAGCCCGGCCATGTCTGCCGCACCGGTCCCCGATGCTCCGCCGATTATCAGGCGCGAATCTCTGGTCCGCTGCTGGACCGCATGGACATCCAGATCGAACTGCCAGCCGTCAAGGCCTCCGACCTGACGCTACCGCCGCCCAAGGAAGCCAGCAAGGACGTTGCAGCACGCGTGTTTGCAGCACGTCAGATTCAGCTTCAGCGCTTCGCCGCGCTCGGCAAGCCGAACCTGCGAACCAACGCACAGGCAGATGGTGCAATCCTCGAAGAGATCGCAACGCCCGAGGCGTCCGGACTGAAGCTGTTGCGGGAGGCGGCCGACGCCATGAACCTCTCGGCACGCGGTTATCACCGTGTCCTGAGGGTCGCGCGGACACTTGCAGATCTTGATGGACGCGCAGAGGTAGGGCGCATCCATATCGCAGAAGCACTCAGCTACCGGCGGAAACTCGCGGCCTTCCAGGTCGCTGCCTGACGGTAAGGCAAGTATCACAATTTACTGCTGATTTACCGTGATAGTGGAGTGTAAGGCTTTGGCAATGGCAGCGTGGCAAGGCTGTTTGCGATGTTACACATATCCCATGCCAACGAATCCGAAAGCCTGCCCACGACCTTGGGCGAGGAGGCTGCCGACAAGAACGACCTGAGCGAAGCGCTTCGGCATCTGGCACGTCCCGAGCTTGGTTATGGCGCCATCATATTCGGGGCATCTCTGGTAATGCTGCTCAGCGGTATCTGCGTGGCAGTTGCATTCTCGAGCAAGGCCACATCCTCACTCCTCGGGCTGACCATGGCGGGGTTAATCCTTTCCGTCGGTGTGACGGTTGGTGAATACTATTGGCGCCGGGGCACCAAGCGGCGCATGGCTGCGTTGGCCACCGCAGTGGCTGCCCTCCAGGAATCCCAGCTCAGGGCCGAGGCCTCGAGCCGGGCAAAGTCGCGCTTTCTTGCGACCACTAGCCACGAGATCCGGACACCCATGAACGGTGTCATTGGAATGATCGGACTCTTGATGGACACACCGCTGACGCCTGAGCAGCGCAACTATGCCAGAACCGCCGAGGCCTCAGCCCGCGCGCTGCTTTCCATTGTGGATGAGCTTCTCGACTGCTCGAAGTCAGAACGCGATGGCGTGACCGTGGCGGAGCAGCCCGTGGATCTACCAGCGCTGATCGAATCAGTGACTGAGCTTCTGGCGCCCCGCGCCCATGCAAAGGGTATCGAAATCTCGTGCTTTGTCTCCAAACAGCTGCCTTCGCAGATCACGAGCGATGAAAAGCGGTTGCGGCAGGTACTGTTCAACTTGTGCGGCAATGCCATCAAGTTTACGGCCAAGGGTGGAATATCGGTTTCCGTCGACGTCCACGGTCCGGAGCAGCTTCGCATCCTCGTAACAGACACCGGCATCGGCATGACCGAAGCCGAACAACTCAAGGTGTTCGAGGAATTCACACAAGCAAATGCCGACACCAAGCGCCTATTTGGCGGAACAGGACTGGGTCTGTCGATTTCAAGAAAACTGGTCAGGGCGATGGGGGGCGAGATCACGGTGACGTCCGCTCCTGGCGTGGGATCGGCGTTCGAAGTCCTGCTACCTTGCAGGGCAGTCGTGCCCCACGTCCCTTCTCAGCTTCTGAAAGGGCGCTCCTACATCATCGCCGCCAGCCGAACGATCACTGCAGAGCACATCTGCCACACCCTCGAGGAGCAGGGTGCCAGGGTCTCGTGGGTAGAAACCACGGAAGACATCCAGCAAATTCTTTCCGGGGCTGCGCCGGAACTGACAGGCGACATCATCTGTGACAGCGAACATGCCGAACTGCTGCGCACCTGGGCTGCAAACCCGGCACGGTTCTCACCGCCGCGGCAGATCTTCGTGCTCGTAAAATCCGAAGAAAGACGGCAATTCAGCGACCTCCTTGGACGCCCCTTCTCCGGATATCTTCTGAAGCCCTTCCGTCGGCAATCATTGCTGCGCCTGGTGACGCTCCGCGACGAAGGCGTGATTGCCGAGGCAGTGCAGGATCTTCGCGACATTGCAAATAAACAGGGACCGGCGGAACCTCTGGATGTACTTCTTGCCGAAGACAACCCCGTGAATGCTCTTCTTGCGCGCACCATGCTCGAAAGAGCAGGATGCCACGTCACCCATGCTATCAACGGTCAGATGGTTCTCGACTGCCTTGACGCTGGGCTGCGTCCTACGATGATCGTGATGGATGTCGAAATGCCAGTGCTCAACGGCCTTGAAGCGACGCGCCGAATTCGCCAGCGCGAAAAGTCGATGGGTGCTTCCCCGGTGCCCATTCTGGCGCTCACAGCAAATGCGCAGCGTGAAGACATAGCCGAATGCCTTGCGGCGGGGATGAACGGCCATCTCTCCAAGCCTTTCGACAGGCAAGATCTTGACGAAGCCATCACGAGGCTCGTGGCACGGCAACCCGCCGCCTGAATCGTCACAGAACTTTCATCTCCGTCGGGTCTGTGGCAAACACCCTGCAACGGAGTAACAAAAGCTGTCAGACGCGCCAGACATCCGTGCCGAACGCGGCAATCTGATCCTTCGCCAGGCAATGAATGCTGCCGAGATAGAAGCCTGTCAGAGGCTCAGGTACGAGGTTTTCTACGAGGAACTCAGTGCCAGGCCCGATGGCGACGCGCTGAAGACTGGACTGGACAGTGACCGCTTCGATTCGATCTGCGACCACCTCGTGGTCATACAAGCCGGAGGTCCGGAGAGACCCGGAGCCATCGGACTCGCAGACGGTGAACTGATCGGCACCTACCGGCTTTTGCGGCAGGAGGTGGCCGAGGCGCATGGCGGATTCTACACGCAAACCGAATTCGACATCGCACCGCTGATCGCCTCGCATCCCGATTTGCGATTCCTTGAGCTTGGGCGTTCCTGCGTGCTGAAACCATTCCGGACGAAGCCTGTGGTCGAGCTTCTCTGGCAAGGTATTTGGAATTACGTTCGAGCTTATGATCTTCACGTGATGCTGGGATGCGCCAGTCTCGAAGGTACTGATCCCGAACCACATGCGGCTGCACTGAGCTTTCTGGCTCACAACGCCGCAGCGCCTGCCAAGTGGTACGTCCGGGCTCTGCCCAACCGCCATGTCGAAATGAAGCGCATGCTTCCCCAGAACATCGACCAGCGGCAGGCGCTCCGGGAGTTGCCGCCGCTGATCAAGGGATATCTCCGTCTCGGCTGCCATATCGGCGATGGCGCCGTCATCGATCAGCAGTTCAATACGATCGATGTGCTGATCATCTTGCCCGTCTCATCGATCAACGCCCGCTACTTTGCGCATTTCGGTCAGCCTAACGATTGATGTCATAGGCCGCGATTGCGGCGAGGTTCAAAATCTCGGAGGCCGCCGCCGACATCGAGGCGATCTGTACAGGGCGATCAAGACCGGTCAACAACGGCCCGACGACCGTGACGCCGCCAAGCTGCTGCAACATCTTCGTCGAAATCGAAGCAGAGTGCGCAGCAGGCATCACGAGTACATTTGCCGGGCCGGTCAGACGGCAAAAGGGATAAAGCGCCATGGCCTCGCGCGACAGCGCGACATCGGCACCCATCTCGCCATCATACTCGAAGTCTACGTTGCGCCGGTCAAGGACGGAGACAGCGTTCCGCACGTACTCCGAGCGCTCGCCGCGCGGATAGCCGAAGGTGGAATACGACAGGAAGGCCACGCGCGGCTCATATCCGAATCGGCGCGCCACGCCTGCAGCCTCCTGGGCAATGTCGGCCAGTTCCTCGGCAGAGGGAAGCTCGTGAATGGACGTATCGGCGATGAACACCGTCCGCCCCCGGACGAGTGCCATGGACACGCCAATCGGGCGATGGCCCGGGCGGTCGTCGATGGCGCGGCGGACATTGTCGAGCGCCACGGAGAAGTTGCGGGTGAGGCCCGTCACCATGGCATCGGCGTCCCCCATCGCGACCATGCAGGCCGCGAATACATTGCGATCCTGATTGACCATGCGTTGGCAATCCCGCAGCAGGAAACCCCGCCTCTGCAGGCGCTCGTAGAGGAAGTTTGCATAATCGACATTGCGGTCCGAGAGGCGAGCGTTTGAAATTTCGACATTCTCGTGCAGCTCAAGGGCGCTTGTGGAGAGCGTCTTCTCGACTTCCGACTCACGGCCAATCAGAATTGCTCGGCCAAGGCCTGCACTTGCGAAGCTGTTGGCGGCGCGGATCATTCGGTCTTCCTCACCCTCGGCGAAGACCACGCGCTTCGGCGCCACGCGCACCTTGTCGAACACGCTCTGCAATGTACCGGCGATGGGATCGAGCCTTGCCGAAAGCGTGTGCGCGTATTCACCCAGATCAGCGATATGCTTTCGCGCGACACCGCTTTCCATGGCAGCACGTGCCACGGCTACTGGAATGGTCGAGATCAGGCGGGGGTCGAATGGCACGGGGATCAGATAATCGCGGCCGAAGCTTGGACGGGGGCCGTGATAGGCTGCCGCCACCTCGTCGGGCACGTCTTCGCGCGCGAGGCCGGCCAATGCCTGGGCGGCCGCAATCTTCATGTCGTCGTTGATGGTTCGCGCCCTCACATCCAGTGCGCCACGGAAGATGTAAGGGAAGCCCAGAACATTGTTGATCTGGTTCGCATAGTCCGAGCGGCCCGTGGCCATGATCGCATCGCTGCGAACCTTCAGCACGTCTTCGGGCAAGATTTCGGGGTCGGGATTGGCCATGGCGAAGATGATCGGGTCGGGTGCCATGCTCTTGACCATGGCGGGCGTCAGTGCGCCTGCGACCGAGAGGCCGAAGAATACATCTGCACCCTCAAGGGCATCTGCCAGCGAACGCGCCTTGGTCTCGACCGCATGCGCGGACTTCCACTGGTTCATGCCCTCGGTGCGGCCTTTGTAGACGACACCCTTCGAATCCGCGAGGATGACATTGGCATTGGGCACGCCGAGCGACTTGATGAGTTCGACGCAGGCTATTGCCGCGGCGCCCGCGCCATTGCACACGATCTTCGCCGTCTTCATATCGCGCTTCGTCAAGTGAAGCGCATTGATGAGCCCTGCTGTGGCGATGATGGCGGTGCCATGCTGGTCGTCGTGGAAGACCGGGATGTCGAGACGCTCGCGCAGCTCGCTCTCGATGATGAAGCATTCGGGAGACTTGATGTCCTCCAGATTGATGCCGCCGAACGTTGCGCCGATGGCGCGCACGCACTCGATGAACTTCGTTGGGTCCTTCTCGTCGACCTCGATGTCGATCGAATCGACGTCCGCAAAACGCTTGAAGAGGACCGACTTGCCTTCCATGACCGGCTTGGACGCCAGCGAGCCCAGGTCGCCAAGCCCCAGGATGGCGGTGCCGTTCGAGATGACGGCCACAAGGTTGCCCTTGGATGTATAGTCGTAGGCGGTGTCAGGGTCGGCCGCGATGGCCTTCACGGGCACCGCAACGCCCGGAGAATAGGCGAGGGCGAGATCGCGCTGGGTGGCCATCGGCTTGGTCGGGGTGATCGATATCTTGCCTGGCCGGGGATACCGG
>NZ_JBGSOZ010000044.1:0-2293 GCF_041738905.1 Aestuariivirga sp. | reverse complement strand
GCCGAGCCTGAACGTCGCGCGATGACCGCAGGCGCGCAGCCGCGTTTTGCAGGCCCGGTTCGCCAGCAGCCGGGGACGGTGCCACGCGGGGTGGCATTTTGAACCGGCTCATCTCGGCACGACCTCGTCGACCCCGGCTAGCAGAAGCCGTGCCACTTCCAGCTGGCGCTTGATGGCCTCCGCCATCAACCTCCCACCCGGCGCGCAGGCATTTGCCGCCATTGCCGGCCCGAGGGGGCCGTGGAAGCCGAACTGCTCGAGAATCTTCGAATGCGGCACGATGACGTCGAGATGATCGAGGCGCAGGATTTCCAGAAGGACATCCTGATCGCGTTTTGGCAGTGCTGTCATGCCACCCTCGCGGGTTGCTGCATCGATGATCTTGGGTCCGGCGTCGATCACCAGAACACGCACCTCCGGGAAGCGCTCGCCCGATGCAATTGATGCACGCAGATCATCCATCCAGAGGACGGCGCGATGGGTCATTTCCCATTCGGCAAACACAGGCCGCGCCGGGATCAGAACGAGGTCCGAGATGAGACACAAGTCTTCCGTATCGGCATGGGTGCCTGGGCGTGTGTCGAGAACGACCAGATCCGTGCCTGATACTTCTTCGGCCTCCAGAACGGCGAGCAAGCCGTCGACCGTATCGGGAGGCGACAGGATCGACAGCGCATCGGGCCAAGCCGGGCGGGTGACCCCTTCCCAGGTGGAGAGCTCGAAACTGTCACGCCAACGGCCAAGCTGAGCGTTAACGTCACCGTCGATCAGGGTGACGCGCCGGCCGGCGTCGAGTGCTGCAGATGCGAGAAGCATCGCGGCTGTCGTCTTTCCAGAGCCACCTTTGGTCTGGACGATGGAAATAACTTGCATGAAAAATCGCCTCCGCAACCCGCATACCAACACCCAAGCAACGCCTGCGACGTCGCTATTGACGCTACGGCAGGCAATTCTCGCCAAAACACGCAAATTCAGCGTGAAGCCCTTGTCAGGGTTCACTAATCCTCAGCGCGTTTGGAGCGCCGTTTAGACACAAGGTTGTGCAGACGTCAAACAGGTTGCGCCTGTGGTTGTGGGCAAGATGCTCAAATAGTCATCTTCCTTGAGGAATTTCCACAATGCGTTGCTGCGGCGCAGCGACGGCCTGGCCATTTGGCAGGAAATTCTGCCGACCACCTGACTTGATGCCCGTTTGCCTGTTTGCATGGCTTACCGTTTAACTGTTTCGACGTCGGCCAGTTGGGCCGCCTTGATGGGCAGTCGGATGCCTGTCTGCCTGATCGGATGGTCGCCTGCTTGCACGTCGACCTGGCTGCCTAGTTGGCATGGCACTTTGTGGCAGAGTCATTGGCTGCGGATAAAATCGCGACATGGTTCGGAGATCGTGGTGTCCCGGCAATCAGGAATTTGCCTCCCTGCCTTTTTGCCTGTTGGCATGTCTGGCCGGTTGCCCGTTCGCCTTGAGGACTTCGCCGAGGGCCCTGCGCCTCTTGATCGAGGACTTCGCACCCTCCACTCGCTAACGGTCAGATCGTGCAGCATCAAGCAGTCCAACGCTCTCTTTCCCCTTCCCGGGACCTTCGAGCCCTGTTCCGCGCGAGCAATCTTTCCATTCCGGGGCCACCCACTTCCGAAGTGGGCCGTCAGACCACCCACACCCTCCGTCAAGAAAGCCGCGCATTATCAATGCGGTCGCGTGAAAACGCTCCTTGAAGTGGTGGCCTGACGGCCAGGTCGCAGGGGTGCTGGTGGCGGGCAAGCCGCCAACCCCTGACGACATATCGTGTCCTCACCGGCTGTCCGGTTTCCGCGCGCGGGCTCCTCTTCGGAGGAGCGGAAACCGGCCGGTGAGGACGGTTGGCAGGAACGGTGGTGTGTGGTACATGATGCGCTATGCCTGCAATAAACATGTAATGATGCAATGCCCAGATCCCGCCTCAACTCCTCGGAGATTGCCGCCATCGAGGCGCGGCTCGTGGCTGGCGAGAGCGTTGCCGCCCTTGCGGCCTCGCTCGGACGCTCGCGTCATACGCTCTCTCGCATCAAGGGCGGCCTTGATCGGGGCCAGGCACGACGGCTTTCGGTGAAGCTCAACATCCGGGTGACCGAAGGCGAGCATGCCGCCTTCCGGGCGGTTGCCGAGGCATGCGGTCTGACGGTTTCCGAGGCAGCCCGTCATCTGGTCAGACAGGCAAGCGATCTTCTGGCCATCCAGTCCGAGGAGCTTCAGGCCATCGCGGCAGCCCGGCAGGACCTTGCCGCCGTGGGCAACAACCTCAACCAGATCGCCCGC
>NZ_JBGSOZ010000209.1:0-32058 GCF_041738905.1 Aestuariivirga sp. | reverse complement strand
CCAGCGCCGCATCGAGGAAGCCCTCGAAGAGGCGCGTGGCCTGCTGGAGGATGCCACCGGCGAAGCGGCCGACCTCCCGGTCCTCGACGCGCTGCAGTCCGAACTCAACGATCTCCGCAGCGGCGTCAACCGCGAGCGTGCCGCCTATGCCGAAACGCGCGCCACGCATGACGGGCTGGAACGCGAGGCCAAGGCCCGCACCGACCGTCTCAAGGCCATCGATTCCGAGACCAGCCAGTGGACGTCCCGCGCCAAGCGTGCCAACGAGCAGATCGATCAATTGTCGAACCGCGTGGAAGAAACCCGCGCCGTCATTGTCGAAATCTCCTCCCTGCCGCAGCTTCTCGCCGACAAGCGGCTGAAGCTGATGAACACGCTTGCCGAAGCCGAATCGGAACGCAAGGCCGCGGGCGATGCCCTCCAGACGGCCGAGAACGATGTGCGACAGGCCGACCAGGATCTCCGGGCCGTGCAGGAGCTTCTGTCAACCTCCCGCGAGGAACATGCACGGCTGGGAGCGCGGCTGGAAGCCAGCACGCAACGCCAGGAAGCTTGCGAGCGCCGCATCGGCGAGACGCTGCAATGCCAGCCGGACGACGTGCTGGCGCAGGCCGGGCTCGACCCCGAGAAGATGCCCAATGCAGACGAGATCGAGCGCAAGCTTCTCGGTCTTCGCGAGGACCGCGAACGGCTGGGCGGCGTCAACCTGCGTGCCGACGAAGAGGCGGTCGAAGTAGCGGCCCAGCTCGATGGGCTCATCAAGGAGAGAGATGACCTCATCCAGGCCATCAACAAGCTGCGCGGCGGCATTTCGAGCCTCAACCGCGAGGGCCGCCAGCGGCTGCTGGACGCGTTCGAGACCGTGAACCAGAAGTTCACCGAGCTTTTCACCACGCTGTTCGGCGGCGGCAAGGCCGAGCTTCAGCTGATCGAATCGGACGATCCGCTGGAAGCCGGACTCGAGATCATCGCCAATCCGCCTGGCAAGAAACCCACAGTGCTGTCGCTCCTCTCGGGCGGCGAGCAGACGCTGACCGCGCTCTCGCTCATCTTCGCGGTGTTCCTCACCAATCCCTCGCCCATCTGCGTGCTGGACGAAGTCGACGCGCCGCTCGACGACCACAACGTGGAGCGCTTCTGCAACCTGCTCGACGCGATGCTGGAGCGCACCGAGACGCGCTTCCTCATCATCACCCACCACGCCCTCACCATGGCCCGCATGCACCGCCTGTTCGGCGTAACCATGCTGGAGCGCGGCGTGTCGCAACTCGTTTCGGTGAACCTGCAGGAAGCCGAAACCATGGTCGTGGCGCAATCGGCATAAGGCGTGAAGGTGGCGGGTCTCCCGAAACCGAAGCAACGTTCAGCCCTGCACCTTGCACTTGGCAAGGCGTGGTTCATCACCAGGCGGCGGATCGAGTGGTACAGCTCGACGAAGACTTATGCCCGCCAGCGCTCGGCCACGCCGCTGCCTCATGTTCATGCCCGGCACCGGACACCAATGCTCCGTGAGCTGAAGAATGTCGACATGTGGCTGCAGCACAACAAGATGGCGAGCCTGCAAGTGGCTGCCTTGTGCCTCGACGGGCTTCTGCTGAGGCCCGGTGAAACATTCTCGTTCTGGCGGCTTGTCGGCAAGCCCTCGGCACGGCGCGGCTTCAAGGTAGGAATGGTGCTGCGCAACGGGACCGTACAACAAGGCATCGGTGGCGGGCTCTGCCAGATGACCAATCTCTTCTACTGGATGACAATCCACACCGACCTCACCATCACCGAGCGCTGGCGCCATGGATTCGACGTGTTCCCCGACTCCGGCCGGACCCAACCTTTCGGCTCCGGCGCCACCTGCTCGTGGAACTACATCGACCTGCAGATCGAGAATCGCACGGACGGCACCTATCAGCTTCGCGTGTGGACCGAGGGCAACGATCTCCAGGGCGAGTGGCGTGCGGAGCGGCCCGCACTGCACAGTTTCAACGTGCTGGAAAAGGCGCACGCCATGCAACACGAGTGGTGGGGCGGATATTCGCGCCACAATGAGTTGTGGCGCACCCGGAATGATGCCATCACCGGCGAAGCGCTGGGCGAGGAGTTCATTACCGAGAACCACGCCGTCATGATGTATCAACCGTTTCTGGAGCAGGCCTGTCCATGAACATTGTCTTCGACATCGGCAACGTCCTCCTCCACTGGGATCCGCGCGCGCTTTACCGCAAGGTCTTCGCGAGCGAGGCGGAAGTGGACTGGTTTCTTGCCAACGTCTGCACGTCCGCGTGGAACCTGGAGCAGGACAAGGGCCGCAGTTTTGCTGATGCTGTCGCCGAGGCCACGGCCCGCCATCCCGAACATGCCGAAGCGATCGCCGCCTATGACACGCGGTGGCCCGAAACCCTCACCCATGTGATCGAGGGCACGGTCGAGATTCTGGAAGACCTGAAGCAGCAGGGAACCCCGCTCTACGCCATCACCAACTGGCACCAGGACAAGTTCCGCGAGACGAAGGCGCGCTACGGATTCCTCTGCCACTTCCGCGACATCGTCGTCTCGGGCGACGAGAGGCTGATCAAGCCCGACCCTGCCATTTACCGGCTTCTGCTGGACCGAAATGGCCTGGAAGCGGGCCAGTGCCTGTTCATCGACGACAGCGCGAAGAACGTGGCGGGCGCTGAGGCCGTGGGCATGAAGGCGCATCACTTCACGTCTCCTGATGCGCTAAGGGCAGAGCTGGCGGCAATGGGCATCCTGAAGGCCTAGGCTCACCCACCGCCGGCATCGTTTGCCCGGCCATCGTCCGACTCGCGAGCGGGGTCTGACGCGCGAATCGCCGCACGGTCCCTGACACGAAAATACCCCTTATAAAACAACGGGTTAAAATGACAATCCATATCTTGACACATTTTGGACCCGCAACTATGGTGCGCCCGCTTTGGAAAGGTAGAATTTCCGAGCGCGCTCGACATTTGCCTGGAGGTCTTCTCTATGACTACACCTCGCAGTGACGACCCGCACTCAGGATCAACCCGAAAGGAGCTGGGCGAGCTTTCGGAACGCCTCAAGGATCTCGAAGGCCGCATCGCGGCGGAGAGGTCCGAGCAGGCCGAAAGCGCGAAACCGTCCGAAGGCCTGCAAGGTGCCACTGGCTATGCCAAGGGCTACAGGCTTGCGAGCGAGTTCGTCGCCGGAACACTGGTCGGGGCCCTCATCGGCTACGGATTCGACTGGCTTTTCGGTACGTTGCCCATCGGACTGATCGTCTTTCTGCTCCTCGGTTTCGGAGCGGGGATCCTGAACATGGCGCGTGCTGCCAACAGGGTGCCTGCTGCACAGGAGCGGCTTGGTTCAAACCCGCCGCCAAAAGCGGCCCTTGATGATGAAGAAGAGGACTGATCGTGGCTAACGATCCGATCCACCAGTTTCAGATCCAGAATATCACGCAACCGTTCCATATCGGCGGTTACGAGATTGCTTTCACCAATTCAGCCCTGTTCATGGGCCTGTCGGTCCTGACGGTCACGGGCATCCTGGTTGCCGCCGCTTCCAGGGGCGCTCTGGTGCCGGGCCGCCTGCAGTCGATCGGTGAACTCTGGTACGAATTCATCCACAACATGGTGCGGAACGTGCTGGGACATGAGGGCAAGGCCTTCTTCCCGCTGGTGTTCTCGCTGTTTTCCTTCGTCCTCGTCGCTAACATGCTGGGCATGTTCCCGTATTTCTTCACGGTCACCAGCCATGTGATCGTGACCGCCTCGCTGGCGCTCTTCGTGGTCGGGCTCGTGGTGGTCGTCGGCATCGCCAAGCATGGGCTTGGCTGGTTCAAGCTCTTCGTGCCTTCGGGCGTGCCGGTCGTGATCCTGCCTTTCATCTCGCTGATCGAGATGATCTCCTTCCTGTCGCGCCCGGTGAGCCTTGGGCTTCGCCTGTTCGGCAACATGCTGGCTGGCCACATCGTGCTGAAGGTCTTCGCGGGCTTCGTCGTCAGCCTCGGCAGCCTTGGCGCCGTCGGCATTTTCGGGGCCATCTTCCCGCTGGCCATGGCCGTGGCCTTGACCGCGCTCGAGTTCCTCGTGGCCTTCCTGCAGGCCTTCGTGTTCGCCATCCTGACGTGCGTCTACCTCAACGACGCGCTTCACACCCACCACTGATTTCCACCCATCAACCCAACCAAACTACAGCTATTCAAGGAGACTGAAATGGAAACTGAAGCAGCAAAGATGATCGGCGCCGGTATCGCCTGCATCGGCATGGGCGGCGCTGGCATCGGCGTGGGCCACATTTTCGGCAACTACCTGGCAGGCGCGCTCCGCAATCCGGCAGCAGCCGGTGCCCAGTTCACCAACGCCCTCATCGGCGCGGCGCTTGCTGAAGGTCTCGGCATCTTCTCGCTCGTCGTGGCGCTCCTCCTGCTCTTCACGTAATACTTCCTGCAATCAAATCGAAGCCTGTGGGCCTTGTGGCCTCGCAGGCTTACCCATTTGAGGCGTTGCACATGTCGCAATCGACAACGGTTCTGGCCCAGGCCGAGACGGAGGCTCCCGCAGCCGAAACTCCGGCGACGGCCGAGGCCGGCCACACCGAAGGAACGGCAGCTGAAGGCGGCCATGGCGGTGCTTTTCCGCCGATGGATACTTCAACCTATCCCTCGCAGATCTTCTGGCTCTTCATCTTCTTCGGACTGCTCTACCTGCTGATGAGCCGCGTGGCTCTTCCGAAGATGGCTGCGGTCCTCGAAAAGCGCTCGGCGCGTATCGAGAGCGATCTCGCCAAGGCGCAGACGCTGAAGAACGAAACCGAAGCCGCGGTCGCCGCCTATGAGAAGGCGCTGGCCGATGCCCGCGCCAAGGCTCAGGACATCGCGGTTGAAACCCGTAACCGGATGGCGTCCGAAATGGACGCCGAGCGTGCTTCGCTTGAGAAGACGCTCGCCGCGAAGGTTTCCGAGGCCGAAGCGAAGATCGCTGCGGCCCGCGCTGCTTCAATGAAGGACGTGGGCGAAGTGGCGGCCGAATCCGCCGCCGAGATCGTGGCCGAACTGACCGGTTCCAAGGTGTCGAAGGACGCCGCGGCTCAGGTCATCGCCGGTCTCAAGGCTTAAGGGAGAAGAACGCCATGCACTTCGATGCAACATTCTTCGCCCTCGTTGCCCTCGTCATCTTCCTTGGCATCGCTGCCTATGCCGGCGCGTTCAAGTCGATGGGCTCGGGCCTTGATGCCCGTTCTGCCCGCATCGCCAAGGAACTGGAAGAGGCCGCCCGCCTCCGCAAGGATGCCGAGGCTCTTCTCGCCGAGTACAAGCAGAAGCGCCTCGATGCCGAGAAAGAGGCCGCTTCCATCATCGCCGCAGCCAAGTCCGACGCGGAAGAATATGCCGCCGAGACGCGCCGCAAGCTCTCCGAGACGCTCGACCGCCGGACCCGGCAGGCCGAGCAGAAGATCGCCCAGGCCGAGGCCGCCGCCGTCAAGGACGTGCGCAACGCCGTAACCGAGATGGCGATTGCCGCAGCCCAGACGCTGATGACGGAAGCCACCAAGGGAGCCAAGGGCGCCGACCTGATTGCATCTTCGATCGAAGCTGTGAAGAGCCGCCTGAACTGAACGGTTCGTAAATCCCCGAATTGAAAAGCCCGGCCGAATGGCCGGGCTTTTTGTTTGAGAGCGAGACGCTTCAGGCGACCTCTCTACTCCGCCGCCTCCATGTAGTTGGCCATGGGCGGGCAGGTGCAGACGAGGTTGCGGTCACCGAAGACGTTGTCGACGCGGCCCACGGGTGGCCAGTACTTGTCGTTCGGATAACCCTTCAACGGGAAGAAGGCCTTCTCCTTGGAATAGGGATGCTTCCAGTCGCCCAGCAGCAGGCGATGCGTATGGGGAGCGTTCTTCAGCACGTTGTCGAGCTTGTCGGCCCTGCCCTCCTCCACTTCGGCGATCTCCTTGCGGATCTCGATCATGGCATCGCAGAACCGGTCAATCTCGCGCTTGCCTTCCGATTCCGTCGGCTCGATCATCAACGTGTCGGGCACCGGGAAAGACATCGTCGGCGCGTGGAAGCCGTAGTCCACGAGCCGTTTCGCCACGTCTTCCACGGAGAGTCCCGTGCGGTCCTTCACCCAGCGAAGGTCGATGATGCACTCATGGGCCACGAAGCCGCCAGGGCCCTTGTAAAGCACCGGGAAATGCGGATCGAGGCGCTGGGCGATGTAGTTGGCATTGAGGATCGCCATGATCGTCGCCTTCCGCAGACCCTCTCCGCCCATCATGGCGATATAGGTCCACGAGATCGGCAGGATCGAAGCCGATCCCCAGGGTGCCGCCGAGACAGCGCCGTGTGACTGCTCGCGCCCCGCCGCGGGGTTGACGCCCGTCACCACATTATGCCCCGGCAGGAAGGGCGCGAGATGCGCCTTGACGCCGATGGGACCCATGCCGGGACCGCCACCGCCGTGCGGGATGCAGAAGGTCTTGTGCAGGTTCATGTGGCAGACATCGGCGCCGAGTTCGGCTGGCCGCACGAGGCCAACCTGCGCATTCAAGTTGGCGCCATCGAGATAGACCTGGCCGCCATGCTCATGCACCGCTGCGCAGATGTCCTTCACCGCCACTTCGAACACGCCATGCGTCGAGGGGTAGGTGATCATCAGCGCCGCGAGGCTTGCCGCGTGTTCCTTCGCCTTGGCGCGGAGATCGCCCAAGTCGACGTTGCCATGCTCGTCGCAGGCAACCACGACCACCTTCATGCCCGCCATGACGGCAGAGGCCGGGTTGGTGCCATGCGCGGAGACGGGGATGAGGCAGACATTGCGGTGCGGCTCGCCGCGCTTCTCGTGATAGCCGCGGATGGCCAGAAGCCCCGCGTATTCACCCTGGCTGCCGGCATTGGGCTGGAGCGACACTGCATCGAAGCCGGTGATCTCTGCCAGCATGGCTTCCAGTTCCTCGAAGAGCTGCGCATAGCCCTGCGCCTGTTCCAGAGGCGCAAAGGGGTGGAGCATCGAGAAGCCGCGCCAGGTGACCGGGATCATCTCGGTCGTGGCGTTGAGCTTCATCGTGCAGGAACCAAGCGGGATCATCGACTGGTCGAGCGCCACGTCCTTTACCTGCAGGTGACGCAGGTAGCGCAGCATCTCGGTTTCCGAGTGATACATCGAGAAAACCGGATGCGTGAGATAGCTGGAGGTGCGGCGGAGAGCCTCCGGAATGACGTCTTTCAGGCCCTTGTCCACATCGTCGATCGAGATCCTTTCCAATGCGTCGGTGCGGAACACGCTGAGCAGCGCTTCGAGTTCCTGGCGCCGCACTGACTGGTCGAACGAGACGCCGAGATGATCGGCATCGACGAAGCGCAGGTTGATGCGCTTCTCCTTGGCCCTGGCCCACAGCGCATGCGCGCGGCCAGGTGCGGAGATCGTCACCGTGTCGAAGAAGCTCTTCGTCTTCACCTCATAGCCGAAGCCCTTCACCGCTGCGGCGAAGATCTCAGTCATGCGGTGCGTGCGTTCCGCTGTCTTCCGGATGCCTTTCGGGCCGTTATAGACCGCGAACATCGAGGCGATGATGGCGAGCAGCACCTGCGCGGTGCAGATGTTGCTGGTCGCCTTCTCGCGGCGGATGTGCTGCTCGCGAGTCTGCAGCGCCATGCGGAGCGCGCGGTGGCCTTCGGAATCAACCGATACGCCAATGACGCGGCCCGGCATGGAGCGCTTGTACTCGTCCTTCGTGGCGAAGAAGGCAGCATGCGGGCCACCATAGCCCATGGGCACGCCGAAGCGCTGGGCGGACCCGATGGCGATGTCGGCACCGAGTTCTCCCGGCGGTGTCAGCAGGGCGAGCGCCAGAAGGTCCGTCGCCATGATGGCGAGAGCGCCGGCACCATGAAGCTTCGCGATGATGCCGCGATAATCGCGCACCTCGCCCGACGAGCCCGGATAGGACAGAAGAGCCGCAAAGACGGTCTCGGGCTTCAGGTCCTTCGCTGGATCGCCGATGACGATGTCATAGCCGAAAGCCCGCGCACGGGTCTCGACAACGCCGATCGTCTGCGGATGCATGTCGGCATCGATGAAGAAGGTGTTGGAGGACGTCTTCACCACGCGCTTCGCCATGCTCATGGCTTCGGCGGCGGCCGTGCTCTCATCGAGCAATGAGGCGTTGGCGATTTCGAGGCCGGTCATGTCGATGATCATCTGCTGGAAGTTCAGCAGCGCCTCGAGGCGGCCCTGGCTCACCTCGGCCTGGTAGGGCGTATAGGCCGTATACCAACCAGGATTCTCGAGGATGTTGCGGAGGATGACCTTGGGCGTGACGGTGCCGTAATAGCCCATGCCGACCATCGACACGAAGACCTCGTTTCGTTCGGCCATGCGGCGAAGGTAGGAGAGCGCGGTGCGCTCGGGCATCGCCTTCTTGAGATCGAGCGGGCGCTTGGCGCGGATCTGCTCCGGCACGACGCGCGCGATGAAGTCCTCGAGCGACTTCGCACCGACGGCGCGCAGCATCTCGGAGGTGTCGGCATCATCGGGCCCGATGTGGCGGGCAATGAAATTGGCGCCTGGCTCGAGTTCGGCGAATGTGGGACGGGCGGGCATGTCTGTTCTCAACCGTTCACGAATGCATCATAGGCGGCCTTGTCCATCAGGCCGTCGAGTTCGGAGGGATTGGCGAGCTTCACCTTCATGAACCAGGCATCGCCCTCGGCATCGCGGTTCACCATGGCGGGGTCGCCTTCGAGTTCCTTGTTGACCTCCACCACTTCGCCCGAGACCGGCGCATAGACCTCGCTGGCGGCCTTGACGCTCTCGACCACGGCGGCATCGCCATCCTTCTCGACCTTCCTGCCGATCGCCGGAAGCTCGACGAAGACGACATCGCCCAGCTGTTCCTGTGCATGATTGGTGATGCCGATGGTGGCGATGCCGTTCTCGACGGTCACCCACTCGTGGTCCTTGCTGTACTTGACGGTCATGGAAAGGCTCCTAGCGTTTGAAGCGGTTGGGGATGAAGGGAAGCTTGACGATCTGCGCAGGCATGGGCGTGCCGCGCACGACCAGATGAACGGATATTCCGGGTACGGACGATTGCGTCTCGACATAGCCCATGGCGATGGGGCCGCCGACGGTTGGCCCAAATCCGCCCGATGTGATGGTGCCGATCTGGCGGCCGGCCGTGTCGGTGATGACCGTACCGTCGCGTGCTGGTGCGCGGCCTTCCGGCTTGATGCCGACGCGCTTGCGGGACACGCCGTCTGCGAGTTCTTTCTGCACGCGCGCCGCGCCGATGAAGCCACCTTCGCTGCGGCGGCGCTTCTGGATCGACCAGAGGAGATCGGCCTCGACGGGGGAAATGGTCTCGTCCAATTCGTGCCCATAAAGGCAGAGCCCGCCTTCGAGCCTCAGCGAATCGCGCGCGCCGAGCCCGATGGGCTTCACCGCCGGATCGGACAGCAGGAGGGTCCAGAGTTTCGCGGCTTCGGCATTTGAAACCGAAAGCTCGAAACCGTCCTCGCCCGTATAGCCCGAGCGCGACACCTGCACGCGGATGCCAGCAATCTCGGCATCGGCATAATGCATGAACTTCAGCGCGCGCAGTTGCGGCGCGTGCTTCGCGAGCACGTCTTCCGCCTTCGGGCCCTGCAACGCCATGAGCGACAATCCGCCCGCGACCTGAAGGCTCACGCCGCGCGGCAGGTGGCGCTCGATCCACTCGTAGTCATGGTCTTTCCGTCCGGCATTGACGACCACATAGAGCGTGCCGTCCTCGGCAAGACGGGTGATCATCAAATCGTCGAGCGTGCCGCCCTCCTCGCTGAGGAGTTGCGAATAGCGCTGCTGATGGGGAGCGAGGCTCAGGATGTCGGCTGGCACCAGCTTTTCCATGGCTTTCGCCACGGCTTCGAAGCCGGGCCCCGAAATCACGCACTGGCCCATGTGCGAGACATCGAACAGGCCCGCATTCTCGCGGGTCCAGTTGTGTTCGGCGAGAATGCCGGTGGGGTATTGCACGGGCATGTCATAGCCCGCGAAGGGCACCATGCGCGCGCCAAGGCGGACGTGCTCGTCATAAAGAGCCGTTCGGTGAGGCGCAGAATCAGTCATGAAAGTCTCCGGACAAGGCGTGGCGAGACCCGGCTGTTGCCGCGTCTGCCCCCTCTGTACGAGACCTGAGAGATTTGACGCCCGGAGACATGGAACTCCGGACGCTTGGCTCCTTCGGTGAGCTGGTTTCCAATCGAAACCCGCTGCTCTCCAGAGTCAGGTGACGCCTCGCGGTCCTTTTGCCTGAGAGTTTCCGGGGCGGTTGCTCCTTCGGCGCCGGAGTGAACCGGTCTCTTCCGCACAAGGCGCTGTGCTGAACGGGTCCGAGACTAGGCCGATGGGGAGGGAAGTCAAGCAGGGCCCAAGTCAGAGCAGACCTGTGTGAAAGGGATCAGACGCGGGGTTATTCGCAGATGCGACAGGTGCCGATCCCTGCCCGTGAACGAAGCCACCTACGGCCTGCGACCGGACACTGGAACCCATGGCCTCAACCTGCAGCACGGGTTTGCCCCGCCTTGACATCCCATTACGACCCCCGCATTTAAAGCTCCATGATCAAGCCGAAGCTCACCATCCTGCTGGCGGCCCCCCGCGGCTTTTGTGCCGGGGTGGTGCGGGCGATCGACATCGTGGAGCGGGCGCTGGCGCTCTATGGCGCGCCCGTCTATGTGCGCCACGAGATCGTGCATAACAAGTTCGTGGTGGACGACCTCAAGGCCAAGGGCGCCATCTTCGTGGAAGAGCTTGACGAGATCCCCGATGGCGACCGGCCCGTGGTATTCTCCGCCCATGGCGTTCCGAAGTCGGTGCCCGCAGCGGCCACCGCGCGGCACATGTTCCAGCTCGATGCCACCTGCCCGCTTGTCACCAAGGTTCACATGGAAGCGCAGCGCCACCATGCGGATGGCTTCGAGATCATCCTCATCGGCCACAAGGGACACCCCGAGGTGATCGGCACGATGGGGCAGTTGCCGGATGGCGCCGTGACGCTGATCGAGACGGCGGACGAGGTTGCTGCACTTCAGGTGCGCGATCCGCAAAAGCTCGCCTTTGTCACGCAGACCACGCTTTCGGTGGATGACACGAAGGACGTGATCGCGGCGCTGCAGCGGCGTTTTCCTGCGATCAAGGGGCCCTACAAGGAAGACATCTGCTACGCGACCACCAACCGCCAGGACGCGGTGAAGTCGATCGCAGGCCGCATCGAACTGCTGCTGGTAGTGGGTGCGCCCAACTCATCGAACTCGAAGCGGCTCGTCGAAGTGGGAGAGAGGCACGGCACGCCGCGAGCGCTTCTGGTGCAGCGCGCGAGCGAGCTGCATTGGCCATCACTGCAGGGCCTGTCGATCATCGGCATCACCGCGGGGGCCTCGGCGCCCGAGCTTCTTGTCAACGAGATCGTCGACGCCTTCCGCGCGCATTACGATGTGACGGTAGAGAACGCGACGCTCCGCGAGGAGAACGTATCCTTCAAGCTGCCGCGTGAGCTGCGCGAGGCTCAAGCCTCCGCATGAGCGAGAACAAGGTGATCGTGCATACGGATGGGGCCTGCTCCGGCAATCCGGGTCCGGGAGGCTGGGGCGTCATTCTCGATTATAACGGCACGCGCAAGGAACTCTTCGGCGGCGAGGCCGAGACGACCAACAACCGCATGGAACTGATGGGCGCGATCATGGCGCTGGAATCGCTCAAGCGGCCGTGCCCGGTCGAGATGCATGTCGATTCGAACTACGTGAAAGACGGCATCACCAAGTGGATTCACGGCTGGAAGAAGAACGGCTGGAAGACCGCCGACAAGAAGCCGGTGAAGAACGTCGAGCTATGGCAGAGGCTCGACCTGGCCCTGAAACAGCATCAGGTTTCGTGGCACTGGGTGAAGGGCCACGCCGGCCACGATGAGAATGAGCGCGCGGATGAACTGGCCCGTGAGGGAATGGCGCCGTTCAAGCGGAAAAAATAGGGGCCGGGCGTTTCGCGCGGCCCCCTTCGGCTTCGCTCAGGCGTCGACGCCTTCCGTCGAAAGCTGCTGCATGATCGTCTCGGCGCCCGAGACATTCACGCCCCGCTCGGTCTCGATGTTCAGCGTCTTCACCACGCCGTTCTCGACAATCATCGAGTAGCGCTTCGAGCGGAGCCCCATGCCGGCGACGGTGAGGTCAACGTCGAGGCCCACGGCCTTGGCGAACTCGGCATTGCCATCGGCCAGCATCATGATCTTGCCATCGGAGCCGGTGGCCTTGCCCCAGGCGCTCATCACGTGGACGTCGTTCACGGAGGTGCAGGCGATCGTGTCGACGCCCTTGGCCTTGATGTCGTCAAAGGCCAGCAGGAAACCCGGCAGGTGGTTCATGCTGCAGGTGGGCGTGAAGGCGCCCGGCAGGCCAAACAGCACGACCTTGCGGTCCGCGAATACGACATCGGTCGAGAGTTTCTGCTGGCCGTCCGCTGTCATCACGGCGAAATCAATTGCGGGAAGCTTGTCGCCAGGCTGAATGGTCATGGATATGTCCTTTGTTGATTTTGAGTTGAGCGGATTAGGGGAGTGTCACGGCCTGTTCAAGGCCCATGGTGCCGATGCGATAGGTGAGCATCAGCGTCTTGCCGCGAAGCTGTGAAGGCTCGGCCACGTTGTCGATGGCGAGGGTGGCGATCCGCCCGTCGGCCGAGAAGCGGGGCTTGCGGAAATAGGCGGACGTGCCGGTCTCGACGAATATGTCATCGACGCCTTCAGCCAGCTTCAGATGCAATGCGGGCTTGCCGCCTTCGGTGGCAATCTCGGCATTCATCACGGCAGAGCCTGGCCGCGGCACGGCTTCCCGCCAATCCTCCACGAGAGCAGTTCCTCGCGGATCGCTCATCATGGACCCGAGGTCGACCGAGGCTTTTGCCTGTGCCGGAATGCAGATGTCCTTGCAGACGGCGAAGAACAGATCAAGCGAGAGCGAGACCTCCGATGCGGTGCCGGCCTCGACGCGGACAGGAAAAATCACCTCATGCTCGTAGCCCACTGTTTCGCCGCTTGCGTCCGCATGGCGGCCAGGTACGGGATAGAACACCTCGACAGAAGCGGGAACCGAGGTTTTCCAGGTGAATTCCGGAGGAATGCCCGCCTCGCCGGGCATCCGCCAATAGGTTTTCCAGCCGTCCGCAAGTTCGACCCGCAGCCCGGTGTGCCACGCCTTACCGTCATAACCGTCGCCCACAAGGCTGACGCGATAGGGTTTTTCCATTGCGGCAGCGGGCATTGCCAGCAGGAGAGACGACAGGCCAATGATGATTGATCGTAACAGCATCGCCCCTATATGGAAGAAAGCGGGGCTGGCGCCAATCACCTTCCCGTCACCATCTTGGTCTTTGATCGGGACGGAAAGAACGTTAGTCTGGAGGGACACTCAAAGGGAAATGGCATGACCAAGACTCCCTATCTTGATGGCCAGTTGCTGATCGCCATGCCGGGCATGGGCGACACCCGCTTCGAGCGCAGCGTCGTCTACATGTGCGCGCATTCCGAACAGGGCGCCATGGGCATCATCATCAACAAGACCACCCCAATGATGCGGTTCGGCGATCTCCTCTCGCAGCTCGACCTCCACCCCCAGGACAGTCCGATGGAGCCGTCGGCGGAACTGATGGAGATGCCGGTGCTGTTCGGCGGCCCGGTGGAACAGGGGCGCGGCTTTGTGCTGCACACGAGCGACTATTTCACCGAGGATTCGAGCCTGCCGGTCGCGGGCAACATCGCACTGACCGCCACCGTCGACATCCTGAAGGCCATGGCATCGGGACAAGGTCCGCAACGCGCGGTTCTGGCGCTGGGCTATGCGGGCTGGGCGCCGGGGCAGCTCGAGAACGAGATCCAGCACAATGGCTGGCTGACGGTGGCCGCCGACGAGGACCTGCTGTTCGGTGTGGACTATGACGAGCGCTATGCCGCCGCGCTCCGCAAACTGAAGATCGATCCGGCCATGCTGTCGAGCGAGGCCGGCCACGCCTGAGGATCAGTCGGCGGCCACTCCGATGTTGGGCAGCCGCCGTTTCAACTTCCTGCGGCGCGGGTTCGGTGGCGGCGGCGCATCGCCGTCAGCAGGTTCCCCGGCAGGCATTTCCCCGGCACTCTCGAAGGGCTCTGGCCCTGCCACCTCCGGCGCGGCTTCAATCTGAGGCGCAGCGATGGTCTCCGGAATGTCATCACGCACCGGAACAGGGTCTTCAACCACAGGGGGGATGACGGGCGGCACCACGGGCCTCGGCTTGGCCTGCAGCGGCGGCAGGGGTGCTACCGGACGGGGCTTGGCGGGTTTGCGCTGCTCCTCGATGTCCCCGGCTGTCACGCGTCTCATCTTCGGCTCGGGCGGCGGGTCCTTGAGGGCCCTTTCCCACAGCCAGGTGATGGCGGTGCGCCCCGAGGTCGAGGCATAGGGCAGGCCCGCCAGCGCATCGCTCACCTGCTTGGCGGTGAGCGGCCTGCCGATGAAGAAGCCCTGCCCATAGTCGCAGTCGATTTCGCCCAGCCTGTCGACTTGCGCCTGCGTCTCGATCCCCTCGGCCACGATCGAGAGGCCCAGCGCATGGCCCATGGCGATGATCGAGTCGAGGATGACCCCGGCGCGCTGGTCCTGCGCATCCGTCGAGATGAAGCTGCGGTCCACCTTGAGCGTGTCGAAGGGCAGCTTGCGCAGGCTCGACAGCGAGGAATAACCCGTGCCGAAATCATCGCAGGAGAGTCCCACCCCCAACTCGCGGAAGCGTTCGAGAATCTGCGCGGCACGCTCCGGATATTGCATGACGAGGGATTCGGTCACCTCGATCTTGAAGCTGCCGCGGAGCAGGTTCTCGCGGTTGAGGATCTGCTTGATGTCGTCGACCAGGCTTGGCTCGATCAACTGGGCGGAAGAGATGTTCACCGCCACGAAGACAGGCTCCGCCGGGCGGTAGGCGCGCTGCCAGATGCCAAGCTGGCGGCCTGCCTCGTTCAGCACCGCGCGGCCGATGTCGCGGATCATCCCGGTCTCTTCGGCCAGCCCGATGAAGCTCTCGGGCGACAACAGGCCCAGCGTGGGGTGACGCCAGCGCACCAGCGCCTCGAAGCCGGCAAGATGCAGGTCGGCCAGCCGCGCGATCGGCTGGTAGTGGATCTCGATCTCGTTCCGCTCGATGGCGCGGCGAAGTTCCGACTCGAGCACCACAAGCTCCGCCCGCTCGTCCTGCATCGCGGGATTGAACAGCTCGACGGCGCCCGCGCCCTGACGCTTGGCCTCGTAGAGGGCGAGTGCGGCATCCTTCATCATCTGCTCGGAGGACATGACCTCCTCGCGGAACTGCGCGATGCCGACGGACGCCGTGAGGAAGAATTCCTGGTCGTCGAGCTTGATCGGGCGGGCAACCGCCTTGATCAGCGCATCGGCGAAGGCGACCACGTCGCGGGCGCCCGGGATTTCGTGGAAGAGGATGGCGAACTTGTCGCCGGGAAGCCGTGCGATCGAATCGGCAGTGCCCATCTCCGCCTTCAGGCGGCGGCCGACCACGGCGAGCAGCGCGTCGCCTGCCTCATGGCCCATGGCCTCGTTCACCATCTTGAACCGGTCGAGATCGACCAGCAGCACGAAGACATTGTGCTGTACGCCCGCGCCCGCCGCCTCCAGCGCGCGCCCGAGGCGGTCGATGAAAAGCGCGCGGTTGGGCAGCCCCGTGACGACGTCATAGACGGCATCCTGCAGGAGGCGTTCCTCGGCGATCTTGGCATTGGTGACGTCGGCCAGCGTGCCGATCAGGCGCACCGCGCGCTGGCCATGCCCGGTGATGGCGCGGGCGCGCAGTTCGAACCAGCGATAGCTGCCATCGCCGTGGCGCAGACGGAATTCCTTCTCGATCGGAGCGCGGCCATCGTAGCTCGCCTCCTCGACGGCGGCGAGATAGGCGGTCCTGTCAGAAGGGTTCAGCAGTTCAAGAAAGGCCTCGGCACCCGCTTCGGCAAAGATGCCCGGCGGCAGTGACAGTGCCCGCTCGATCTCGGGGCTGACATAGAGATCTCCCTCTTCGGGCTGCCAGTCCCAAACATAAGAGCGCGCGCCCGCTAGCGCCAGCGCATGGCGGCCCGCGTCACGGAAGAAATGGCGCGAGAGGTAGCCCTGGCTGAACGCGTGATGGGCAAGCGTGAAGGCGAGAATGACCAGCACGGCACAGAGACCGGCGAGGAGGACGGCAGAGATCGATGGACCCGGATCGACGGTCAGCGCCGCCATTGCGGCGAGGAAGGTCCACACGAGAATGGCACACCACGGCAGCAGCGCCGTTTCGGCCTTGGCCTCCTCGCGGCGCCAGAGCACGAAGATGAGGATGAAGCCCAGCAAGGCCGTGGCGGCAAACAAACCGCGCGCAAGGGTGGTTGCAAGAAGCGGCTCGGCGAAGCCGTAGATGGGGATGGCGAAGGCAAGGCCGCCTGCAACGAGGAGAAGGTTGCCGGCCATGCGGGCGACGCGCTGCAGTTCCGAGATGGACGCCAGCAGAAGCAGCAGGAAGGCCGCCATGGAGCCTTCGATGACGGCGCGCGCGGTCTGCACGTTGAGCGCCTGGAGCGACAGGTAGTCCACGATGACTGGCAGGTGCCCTGCCTCGAACATCATGAAACCCACGCTCGACACAGCGAACCCGCCCGCGATGGGGAACAGCGGACGCGAGCGGAAGCCATAGAGCGCAAAGAGCGCCAGGGTGAGCAGCATGGAGACGCCCAGCAGCGCGCCCCGGAAGAAGGACAGGTAATCCTTGCGCGCATCGTAGGTGCCGCGCTGCCAGAGCAGCACCGGCGGCGTGCCGCCATCGGCCATTTCGAAGGCGATGGCCGAGGTGCCGCCCGGCGCCATGGTGAAGGCGTAGGCGTTCTCGCCCAGGATCGGAAGCAGCTGCAGTTCGAGATCACCAGCCGTGACGATGTTCACCACACGTGGGCCGGCCAGCCGGGGGAGAAGGAAACCCGAGCCCGCAAAACCCTGTTGCGGAATGGCGACCACCATGTCGCGCGGTTCGGTGCCGCTGTTGCCGAAGCCCGCCGCCACCCAGCGGAACAGTGGACCCGGGCCCTTGCCGTTCAGCATCATGTAGGTGCGGACGGACGTGTGGGAGTCGGGCCTTTCGATCTGGATGTCGCGCTGCTCCGTGTTCAAGCCCGCAAGATAGGACTCGAGGTCCATCTGGGGGGCTGATTTAGCAGTATCGACCAGGTCGATGGCGTGGGCAGCGCGCGGCAGTGCCAGTGCCGCCAGAACAAGCAGCATCAACAGCGGCAGAACGCGGGCAATACCGCCTCTCACCCTTTCACCACCACGACTCATGTGGTCAGCTAGTCTGTCTGTCTGCCTCATGGCAAGGCATGATACATCAGAGAGTTGACAGTTTCAGTCACAAAGCCGGGCAAAGAGCAGATGATCGCGCCATTCGCCGGCGATCTTCAGGTAGCCCCGCGCCAGCCCCTCGTGCTCGAAACCGCACTTGTGCAGGAGCGAGATCGAGGCCTGGTTGTGCGGCAGGCAGGCAGCCTCCACCCGGTGCAGCGAGAGGTGGCGGAAGGCGAAGCCGAGCATGAGACTGACGGCCGAGGACATGTAGCCATGGCGGGCATGGGGCGCGCCGATCCAGTAGCCCAGCGTTCCTGTCTGCGCCACGCCGCGGCGGACGTTGGAGAGCGTGAGGGCGCCAAGCAGCGTGTGGCCGCCGGCATCGAAGATGAAATAGGGATAGGCAAGGTCATCGTCGATGTCGCGCCAGTATTGCCGGATGCGATTGCGGAAGGCGGAGCGTGTCAGGTCGTTGGCCGGCCAGGTCGGCTCCCAGGGCGTGAGGAAGTCGCGGCTCAAAGCCCTGAGCTTCGCCCATTGCTCATAGTCCGGCGCGTCCGGTACGCGCAGCATCACGCGGGAATCCCTGAGGATGGGCGGCGGGTCGGATGCGAAGGGAGAGCGCAGGAAGGCCATGGGTCTAGCCGAAGTGCCGCCCGATGGCGTCATAGCCTGCGAGCTGCGAGATGTGGCCGACGGCGCTGAATCCGGGCGTGCGCTTGGTAAACAGGCGCTCGGCCAATCCCCGGACCTGTTCGGGCGTCACCGCGTCGATCTTGGCGACCAGCGAGGAAATGGCCGGCACATGTCCGAAGGCGAGGAACTGCCGGGCGATCTGGTCGGCGCGCGAGGATGCGCTTTCGAGGTTCATCACGAGGCTGGCCTTGAGCTGGGCCTTGGCGCGGGCCACCTCCGCCTCGCTCACCTGTTCCGCCACCGAGAGCATGATGCCGGTCGTCAACTCCACCAATTCGTTCGAATGTTCGGGCGAGGTGGCGGCATAGACGCCGACCTGCCCCGCGTCTTCATAGGCCGAGCCGAAGGAGAACACGCTGTAGCAGAGGCCGCGCTTCTCGCGCACCTCCTGGAACAGCCGCGAAGACATGCCGCCGCCGAGGATGTTCGACAGGACCTGCAGCACATAGATCTCGGGGTCGCGGTAGCTGGGTGCCTCAAAGGTGAGGACGATGTGGGCCTGATCGAGCGGCTTCTCTGCCGTGCAGGCGGTGGGCGTGAATGCGGGTTGCTCGCGCTGCGGCTGCTGGCCGCTCTCGATGTGGCCCAGAAGCCGTTCGGCCTCGGCTGCAAACGCCTTGTGGTCGATGTTGCCGGCGGCCGCGACGACGATGCGCGAGCCCCAGTAGTTGCGGTTTCGCCAGTCGAGGATCTGCTGGCGGGTGACGGCGCCGATCAGGTCATGCGTGCCGAGGATGGAACGGCCAAGCGGATGGTCGCCGAAGCTCGCGGCCTGTGCCAGGTCGAACACCAGATCGTCCGGCTGGTCATGGGCGGCGGCGATCTCCTGCAGGATCACGTCGCGCTCACGCTCGAGCTCGTCCTCGGCCAGTTCGGGCGAGGTGAAGATGTCGGCCAGAATGTCGAGGGCGAGGGCCCAGTCGTTTTTCAGCACCTTGGCGTAATACGTCGTGGTTTCCATGCCGGTGGCGGCATTGATGTCGCCGCCCGCCGATTCGATTTCTTCCGCAATGGCGCGGGCGGAGCGGCGCGGCGTTCCCTTGAAGGCCATGTGCTCAAGGAAATGCGCGATGCCATTTTCCTCGGCGCGTTCATCGCGGGCCCCGGCCTTCACCCATATTCCCAGCGCCACCGTCTCCAGATGCGGCATGTGGTGCGTGATCACGTTGATGCCATTGGGAAGACGGGTGATCTCGACACTCATACGCTCTACTCTGCTTTTCTGCTTCAGGCGGTCTGGTGCGAGAGGATAAAGTCCCGCACCTTCGCCACATCGTTGGGCAATACTGTGAACCGTTCCTTGGCATCCATCAAGTCGCCGAGGCGGGGCGGCAATGCAGGGCGGATGCCGCTGGCCCTTTCCACCGCATCGGGGAACTTGGCGGGGTGCGCGGTCGCGAGCGTCACCATGGGGCTTGCGGATGCTTTTGCCTTGCGGGCCACAGCATAACCCACGGCGGTATGCGGATCGAGCAACTCGCCCGTCGCTGCAAGTGTGGTTCTGATGATCTCTGCCGTTTCAGCTTCATCGGTGGCGCCCGAATCGAACTCGTGGCGGATCTGGTCGAGTTCGCGGTCTGCGATGGTGAAGGCGCTGGACTGATTGAGGTTCTGCATCAGGCGGCGCACCGCATAGGGGTCGCGGCCATGAACCTCGAAGAGCAGCCGCTCGAAATTGCTGGAGATCTGGATATCCATCGAAGGGCTGGTCGAGGCCTTCACGCCGCGCTGCTCATAGCGCCCCGTCTTGAGGGTGCGGTCGAGAATATCGTTCACGTTGGTAGCAATCACCAGCCGGTCGATGGGGAGTCCCGTCCGCTTTGCGACGAAGCCAGCGAAGATGTCGCCGAAGTTTCCGGTGGGCACGCAGAAGCTGACGGCGCGGCCGGGGGCGCCCAACGACAGGGCCGCGGTCACATAGTAAACTGTCTGGGCCATGATGCGGGCCCAGTTGATGGAATTGACGCCAGCGAGGCCAACCTTGTCGCGGAAGGCCAGATCGTTGAACAGCGCCTTCACGATCGCCTGGCAATCGTCGAAATTGCCTTCAATGGCCAAGTTGTGGACGCTCGCCGAATCCACCGTGGTCATCTGGCGGCGCTGCACGTCGCTGACGCGGCCATGCGGGTGCATCATGAAGACGCTGGCATGGCGGCTGGCCTTGAAGGCCTCGATGGCGGCACCGCCCGTATCGCCGGAGGTGGCGCCGACGATGGTGGCGCGGGTGCGGCGGCGGGCCAGCGCCCAGTCCATCAGCCGCGCGAGCAACTGCATGGCGACGTCCTTGAAGGCGAGTGTTGGCCCGTGGAAGAGTTCAAGAAGCCACTGGTTGTCATCCATCTGCTTCAAGGGCGCCACGGCGGGATGGCCGAAACTGGCATAGGCGGCGGCGATCATCTGCCGGAGTTCAGCTTCCGGCACAGCACCGCCAATGAAGGGATGCATCACGGCATAGGCCACGTCTTCGTAGGACTTGCCCTGAAGATGCGTCAGGTCGCGCGTGGAGAGCTGCGGCCATGACGACGGCACATAAAGGCCGCCGTCGCGGGCAAGACCGGTGAGCAGAACGTCTTCGAAACCGAGATCCGGAGCTTCGCCCCGGGTCGAAACATAGCGCACGGCCGTGCCCCCTCAAGAAGATGGGGCTCCTTTAGCCTCCGGCACCGGCTCCATCAAGCGATGGATTTGTTCCTCAGACCGCTGGGCCGTGCGGCATCAGCCCTTCGTGGCCTTCTTCACTTCGCGAATGTAGAAGCCCGCGACGCCAACGAGCGTGAGCGCGAGGCCGAACCAGGTGATGGCGTAGCCCAGATGATTGTTCGCAAGGTTGGCCTTGGGCTCGGGCGGCCTCGGGAAGTCGGCGATGACGGATTCCGGTAGAAGCTGGACCACGAAGGGAAACGGCTTCAATCCGCCGGGCAGATTGCTTTCGCGCAGCATGCCCGGCTCGTCCCACCAGTACCAGAGATTGGCTTTCGGATCGTTGGCGGGGTCGAAATAGGCCTGGCCGTTGGGATAGGTGCGGATGACGCCCAGAATATCAACCTCGCCTTCGGGCCGGTCGAAACTCTCGAGTCTCTGGCCCGGAATGCGCCCGCGATCGACAATGACGGCATCGCCGTCGGCCGAGACAGCCGGGGTGATGATGGTCCAGCCCTGACCGCCGTCATAGGTGGAGATCATCTTCTTCCAGGCGTCATGCCGGTAGGTGCCGCGGAACTTCACACGCATGAACTCGACGCTGCCACCCGTGGCGGCCCGCTCCTCGACATCTGCCAGGCCAGCGGGAGGTGCCGAGGCATTGGCGGCCAACTGGGCCAGAAGGCCTTCCTTCCAGTGCAGCCGCTGCACCTGCCAAACGCCGAGCGTCACCAGAATGGCGACGCCGATGACGGATGCAAGGACGATGGACCAGATGCGTGGTGGACGTTCGTGCGGTCTCATGTGTCGTGGCGTCCCTCGCGGGCGCCGGTCTTCCATTGCTGGTTGATGAGAACGCCCTTGGCCGGGCGCAGCAGCACAAGCGGCAGGAGAATGAGGACCGGGATGGCGATCAGCGCATGGACCCAGAAGGGCGGGCTGTAGGCGACTTCCACCCCCAGGATCGAGCCAACGCCGACGACGCAGACGAAGAGCATGACGAACCAGGCAGCCCCATCGCCGCCATCGGCAAACTCATAGGACAACCCGCAGCTCGAGCACTTGCGGGCCACCGTGAGATAGCCGTCGAACAGCTTGCCGCGGCCGCAGCGCGGACAGGTGCCGGCCATGCCGGTCTTCAAGGGCGAGATATCGGGATAGTAATTTTCGGTCATGTCTGGCCTCGAAATGCAAAAGGGCCGCAGCGGTTGTCCGGTGCGGCCCCAGTCTTAGCGGATTTCAGCGTTCAGTGTTCCGGAATGACGGCGCCGTGCGAGCCCCAGATATAGATCGCGGCGAACAGGAACAGCCAGACCACGTCCACGAAGTGCCAGTACCAGGCAGCGGCCTCGAAGCCGAAATGCTGCTTCGGCGTGAAGGCACCGCCATAGGCGCGGAACAGGCAGACCAGCAGGAAGATGGTGCCGACGAGCACATGGAAGCCATGGAAGCCGGTCGCCATGAAGAATGTCGAGCCGTAGATGTTGCCGCCGTGGTCGCGGCTGAAGGCGAAGGCCGCGTGGGCGTATTCATAGGCCTGCACGCAGGTGAAGAGCACGCCGAGGGCGACGGTGGCGAGAAGGCCCATCTTGAGGCCCTGACGGTCGTTGTTCAGCAGTGCGTGATGCGCCCAGGTGACGGTCGTGCCCGACGTGAGCAGGATCAAGGTGTTGACCAGCGGCAGGTGCCACGGGTCAAAGACAGCCACGTCCTTTGGCGGCCATACGCCGCCGGTGGCCGTGACGCGTGAGGCCTGGATGGCTTCGCCGGTGAACAAGCTGGCATCGAAGAATGCCCAGAACCAGGCCACGAAGAACATGACCTCGGAGGCGATGAACAGCAGCATGCCGTAACGCAGGTGGATGCCGACGACTTCGGTGTGGTCGCCCTTGTTGGCTTCCTTGATGATGTCGCGCCACCACATGAACATCGTGTAGAGGACGCCAGCAAAGCCGAGGAGCACCACGGCGGACGTGCTGCCGTGCATCCAGATGACGGCGCCGATTGCCATGATGAAGGCGAACATGGAACCGACGAAGGGCCATGGGCTTGGATCGACGAGATGATAGTCGTGGTTCTTTGCGTGGGCGTCAGCCATTTCCCCTACTCCTCAGTTCGTGACGCTGCCGGAGGCGGCGGGCGCCTCTGAAACAGCCTTGGGCTTGTCCACCGGATAGAACGTATAGGACAAGGTGATTTCCTTGATATCCACGGCATCCGGATCGTCGAGCATGTCGGGGTCGACGAAGAAGTCGACGGGCATCTCGACGCTCTCGCCCGGCTTCAACGTCTGCTCGGTGAAGCAGAAGCACTGGATCTTGTTGAAGTATGCGCCAGCGGTTACCGGCGTCACGTTGAACACAGCCGTGCCCGTGACGGTCCTGGCGGAATTGTTGGTGGCCCGGTAATAGGCCATATTCTGCTCGCCGAGCTTGACCGTCATCGCGGTCTGGGCGGCATGGAAGCCCCATTCCAGACTGCCGGACGTGTTGGCGTCAAAACGCACGACCACAGTCTTTTCAGTGGTTCTCTGCGGCGCGGCCTCGGCGCGTTGCGTGGTTCCGGCAAAACCGGTCACCTGACAGAACAGCCGGTAGAGCGGGACGGATGCATAGGCCAGGCCCACCATGCCCACCGCGACGCCCGCGGCAAGTGCCGCCACGCGGAGGTTCTTTTTCGGGTCCGGCGCGCGCATCAGAATGCCCTATCCGCAACACCGCTGCCCAGCCGGACAATGGTGGTAACGAAGAACAGCACGACGAGGGCAAAAAGGATCAGAGCCATCACAGCCGCGCGCTTCTTGCGGCGCGACATGTCCTCGGGGCCGAATGGCGTTTTTGTCATGGCGTCATTCATCCGAGAACCGGAGCAAAAGCGGGAAGGCCCAGCCCGCGCTCCACAAGGATCAGCGCAAACACCAGGAAGAGCCAGAGGGTCGAGAAACCGAACAGCTTCTTGCACGCGGTCTCGGCCTCGACGCCCTCGCGGAGCCGGTAGACCTGCACCGCATGGTAGATGAACACAACGCCGAGCGCCGCAGTCGTGACCGTATAGAACAGTCCGGTGGTGCCGGTGAGCGAGGGCAGCAGCGTGATGGGGAACAGAAGCAGCGTGTAGATTAGGATCTGGCGGCGCGTCTCGTCCGGGCCGGCCACAACAGGGAGCATGGGAACGCCGGCGTTGGTGTAGTCGGCGTTGATCTTCTTCCACAGCGCCAGCGCCCAGAAGTGCGGCGGAGTCCACATGAAGATGATGAGGAAGAGCGCGATCGAGCCCAGGTCAACGGAGCCCGTGACAGACACCCAGCCAACCATGGGCGGGAATGCACCGGCTGCACCGCCGATCACGATGTTCTGTGGCGTCAGGCGCTTCAGCCACATGGTGTAGATGGCGATATAGAAGAAGATGGTGAAGGCGAGCAGCGCGCCAGCCGTCACATTGACAAGCAGGCCCAGAACCAGGACCGAGCCCACGGCAAGCGTGAGGCCAAAGCCCAGCGCCTCGCTCGGAAGCACCACGCCCTTGGGCACCGGACGCTTAGCGGTCCGCTTCATCATCGCGTCGATGTCGGCGTCGTACCACATATTGAGGGCGCCGGCGGCGCCAGCCCCGACTGCAATCGCCAGCAGAGCCACGAAGCCGATCCACGGATGAACAGCACCGGGCGCGGCGATGATGCCGACGAAGGCCGTGAAGATGACGAGCGACATCACGCGCGGCTTGAGCAGCGCGAAATAGTCGCCGACGGAACCCTGGCCACCTTCGGCGGTGGCCGGGGTGTCGGCGGCGTATGTGTTGAGATCGCTCATCAGACTTGCGTTACTTGATCACGGGCAGCGTGTTGAACTGGTGGAAGGGCGGCGGAGAAGACAGAGTCCACTCCAGCGTCGTCGCTCCAACGCCCCACGGATTGTCCGCAGCCTTTTCCTTGCGGGAATAGGCCTGGAACACGCCGAACAGGAAGATCAGGACGCCGACGGCCGAGATGTAGGAGCCGTAGGACGAGACCTGGTTCCAGCCGGTGTAGATATCCGGGTAGTCGATGTAGCGGCGCGGCATGCCAGCGAGACCGAGGAAATGCTGCGGGAAGAACACCAGGTTCACGCCGACGAAGGTGACCCAGAAATGCACGTGGGCAATCGTCTCGTTGTACATGTAGCCGGTGATCTTCGGGAACCAGAAGTACCAGCCCGCGAAGATGGCGAAGACGGCGCCGAGCGAGAGCACATAATGGAAGTGGGCAACGACATAGTAGGTGTCGTGCAGCACGCGGTCGGCACCGGCGTTGGCCAGAACCACGCCCGTGACACCGCCCACGGTGAACAGGAAGATGAAGCCCAGCGCCCACACCATCGGCGGCTTGAACTCGATCGAGCCGCCCCACATGGTGGCGATCCACGAGAAGATCTTCACCCCCGTCGGCACCGCGATGATCATCGTCGCGGCAACGAAATAAGCCTGCGTGTCGGCGTCCATGCCCACTGTGTACATGTGGTGCGCCCAGACGATGAAGCCGACGACGCCGATCGCGACCATGGCATAGGCCATGCCGAGATAGCCGAACACGGGCTTCTTCGAGAAGGTCGACACGATGTGCGAGATGATGCCGAAGCCGGGAAGGATGAGGATGTAGACTTCCGGGTGGCCGAAGAACCAGAACAGATGCTGGAACAGGATCGGATCACCACCGGCTGACGGCACGAAGAACGACGTGCCGAAGTTGCGGTCGGTCAGCAGCATGGTGATGGCGCCCGCAAGAACGGGGAGCGACAGCAGCAGCAGGAAGACGGTGACCAGCACGGACCAGACGAAGAGCGGCATCTTGTGCAGCGTCATGCCAGGAGCGCGCATGTTGAAGATGGTGGTGATGAAGTTGATGGCGCCGAGGATCGACGATGCGCCCGCGATGTGGAGCGCCAGGATGGCGAAATCCATGGCGGGGCCGGGCTGGCCCGTGGTCGAAAGCGGGGGATAGATGGTCCAGCCGCCGCCGACGCCATAAGCACCCGCGGGTCCCTCGACGAACATCGAGATCAGCAGCAGGCCAAGCGCCGGGGGAAGCAGCCAGAAGGAAATGTTGTTCATGCGCGGGAAGGCCATGTCAGGCGCGCCGATCATCAGCGGCACGAACCAGTTGCCGAAGCCGCCGATCATGGCGGGCATGACCATGAAGAAGATCATGAGCAGCGCGTGGCCCGTCACGAACACATTGTACATGTGCTTGCCGGCGTCGATTGCCGCATCGGCGGGCGCGCCATAGACCATCGAGGCGAGACCCGCGAAATACTGGATTCCAGGTTCCGAGAGCTCCATGCGCATCACGATGGACAGGATGCCGCCGATGAGGCCGGAGAGGATCGCGAACCACAGGTACATCGTGCCGATGTCCTTGTGGTTGGTGGAGTAGACGTAGCGCTTCCACCCGGTCGGGTGGCCGTGATCGTCATGAGCGGCTGCTGCGTGTGCCATTCTTGTTTTGCCTCTTCCCGAATTAGTTTTGAGCCAGCTGGCCCTTGGCCTTGAGCGTGGCGAAGAGCATGTCGCGGGCCTGTTCGGCGCCGGCTGTCTTCACATTCTCGGCCCATGCGTCATAGTCGGCCTGCGAGACCACATGCACCTCGATCGGCATGTAGGCATGGTCCTTGCCGCAAAGCTCGGAGCACTGGCCATAGTAAACGCCTTCCTTGGATGCCTGGAACCAGTCCTCGTTCAGGCGGCCGGGGATGGCGTCGATCTTCATGCCGAAGGACGGAATGGTCCATGCGTGGATGATGCCGTCCGGGTCGGAAGTGACGATGAGCTTCACGACCTTGTTGACCGGAACCACGACGGGAACGTCGGTTGCCAGGAGGTAAGGAACGTTTGCGGTGCGGGCGGTTGCGAGATCCTTGGCTTCTTCCTTCAGGTAGGCCGTGAAGTTCACCTTGGCCGAACCGTCCTCGTTGGTGCCCAGGTCCGGATACTCGTAAGTCCAGTTCCAGCTCGGATTGCCGATCACCTTGATGGTCATGTCGGCCGGTGGAATGTTGCGCTGGAGATAGAGCAGGCGGAAGGAGGGAATGGCGATGACCACGAGGATCAGGATGGGGACAACGGTCCAGACGACTTCGATCGCCGTGTTGTGGGTGGTACGCGAGGGAACCGGGTTGGCCTTGGCGTTGAACTTCACCATGACGTAGATGAGCAGCGCCAGGACGAAGAGCGTGATCACCGTGATGATCGGCAGGAGCAGGCCGTTGTGGAACCAGTGGATGCCTTCCATCGACGGCGAAGCCGCCTCCTGAAGCCCCATCTGCCACGGCACGGCATGGCTGTACGCGGGGTTTTCAGCCTGCGCAACGTCCGCTCCGGCCAGTCCGGCGGCGGTGCCTGCCAGTGCCGTCAACGTGTTCCGAAATCTCATCGTCACCCTCTCCAATTCAGGTCCTTGCACTTGGTTACCTGTGCAAGACGGCGGCGGCCACGGCTGTCCCTGAAGCCCCTTCTCCGAAGGGCGATTGTGAACCACATTCGGACGCCGCCCGCAACTTGGGCAGGCGCGGCAAAACGTCATTGCGTGGAGGGGGTCGTATGCAACCGGAATTCTGCCCCAATTGCTGACCAAAGCTCCTCGCCGGACAGCCCGCCTGCCCCTTGTTTTTCCGGGGGAAACCGGGTTGTCTACGCCGGCTCCCGGCGCTATGACCCGCCGAATCAAGAACCAGAAGGTGCCATACCTGTGCGAATCAAATCGAAACAGAGCCGCATGCTCGCTCTCTCCGCCCTTGGTTTCGCGCTCAGCCTGACCCTGAGCGGCATCGCCGTTGCGCAGAATGAGCAGCAGCCGTCCCAGTTCGGGCCGCGGGCTGGCAAGACAGGCCAGCAGCCGGGCGCCGAGGGCGCTCCGAAGGTCGATGTCATCGCGACGCATGGCCAATGGAAGATTCAATGTGAGACCAATGCTCCGGCGGCGGAAGGCCAGCCTCCAGGCCGCCAGTGCGGCATGGTGCAGACCACGCAGAACGAGAAGAATCCCAAAGCCAACCTCACCCTGGTTCTCGTCCGGACCATGGCCGGCGACAAGAGCATGATCAACATGCGGGTGATCGCGCCTATCGGCGTGTTCCTGCCGACCGGCGTGGCGCTCGAGATCGACGGCAATGCCGTGGGCCGCGTTCCCTTCACGCGCTGCATGCCGCAAGTCTGCATGGCCTTTGCCGAGGCCTCGCCCGATACGATCGCGAAGCTGAAGAAGGGCAATGAAGCGAACTTCATCATCTACGAGGCGCCCGGCATCGGCCTGCCCATGAAGCTGTCGCTCGTTGGCTTCTCCGCCGCGCTGGCCGATCTCGAGAAGAACTGAGTTTACCCGGTTCCAACATTCTGCGAGGCGGGTCATGGCCCGCCTCGCTTCTTTTTGCGTACGAGGGATGGCCCTGTCGATCTCCACTGGCAGATCAATGACCAGTGACCTATCTTGGGTCCGACAGTTTCAGGAACAGGTGATCCCGTGCCGCAGAGTGCTCCCGTCTCGCTTTTTGATTCCGCCGACTTCAGCCGGTCCAGGGCCGAGGCCATAGTCGCTGACACACTGAATGGTGCCGAGGATGGCGAACTCTTCGTGGAAAAGCGCCAATCCGAAAGCCTGGTCTTCGACGACGGCAAGCTGAAGTCGGCAAGCTTCGATGAATCGCAGGGTTTCGGGCTTCGCGCGGTCCGGGGCGAGACAGCGGCCTATGCCCATGCGACCGATCTGTCGGTTTCGGCCCTGCAACGGGCCGCCGAGGTCTGCCGCACGGTTGCGACGGGTGGAAGCGTGACCCACGCCATTGCGCCCGAACGCACCAACGCGAGGCTCTATGCCGACACCAACCCCTCGGATGCGATGGGCTTTTCCGAAAAGATCGCGCTGCTGCAGACGGTCGATGCCTTCACGCGCGGGCTCGATCCCAGAGTGAAGCAGGTGTCGGTGTCGATGTCGGCCGACTGGCAGGCCATGGAAATCCTGCGTGGCGATGGAGCGGGCTACCGTGACGTGCGGCCGCTCGTGCGCTTCAATGTTTCGGTGGTCTCCTCAGATGGCAAGGAACAGGGCCAGGGTAGCCACGGCCTCGGCGGGCGTGGCGAGCCCTTGTCCTATTTCACCGAGGAGGTGTGGCAGGCCGCCGCGCGCGAGGCGCTTCGCCAGAGCCTCGTCTCGCTTGAAGCACGGCCGGCACCGGCTGGCGAAATGGATGTGCTGCTCGGTCCGGGCTGGCCGGGCATCCTGCTGCATGAAGCCGTGGGCCATGGGCTCGAGGGTGATTTCCACCGCAAGAAGACCTCCGTCTTCACCGGCATGCTGGGCCAACGCGTCGCCGCCAAGGGGGTTACCATCGTGGACGATGGCACCATCCCCGACCGCCGCGGCTCGATCACCATCGATGACGAGGGAACGCCGTCTCATTCCACCACACTGATCGAAGACGGCATTCTCGTGGGTCTCATGCAGGACCGCATGAATGCGCGCCTCATGGGTGTGGCCCCAACCGGCAATGGACGCCGCCAGTCCTATGCGCATGCGCCCATGCCGCGCATGACGAATACCTACATGCTCTCGGGTGACAAGCACCCAGAGGAAATCCAGCGCTCGATCAAGCGCGGCCTCTTCGCCAAGTCCTTTGGCGGCGGCCAGGTCGACATCACGTCCGGTAAGTTCGTGTTCTCCTGCACCGAGGCCTATCTGATCGAGGACGGAAAGATCACGGCACCCGTGAAGGGCGCGACGCTCATCGGCGCGGGCGCTGACGCGCTCACCCGCATCTCGATGGTGGGCAACGACATGGCACTCGATTCCGGCATCGGCACCTGCGGCAAGCAGGGTCAGGGCGTGCCCGTCGGTGTCGGCCAGCCATCGCTCCGGATCGACCGGCTCACGGTGGGCGGCACCGCCGCATCGTGACATGAAACCCGAAGCCGTCATCTTCGACATGGACGATGTCCTGTGCCGCTACGACCTCGGCAAGAGACTGCGCGTGCTGTCGCGGATTTCAGGCAAGACGCCGCGCGACATCCGGACGGCGATCTGGGATTCGGGCTTCGAAGACGACGCGGACTCAGGAGGTTATCTCGATCCCGATCACTACCTGCGCGAATTCGGGCGGCGCATCGGACATCCGCTGACGCGCGAGGATTGGGTGGCAGCGCGGCGCGACGCAATGCAGCCGTGGCCGGACATGCTGGAGCTTGCCAAGCGTGTGGGCGAACAGGCGCGGACAGCGATCTATACCAACAACGGCCCGCTCACCAAGGCCACGATCAATGATCTGTTTCCGCATCTTACAGACGTTTTCAAGGAACACTATTACTCCTTCGAGTTCGGAACCAAGAAGCCCGACCCGGTGAGTTTCCGGAAACTCATGGAACGCATGGCCATGGAACCGTCACGGTGCTGGTTCATCGACGACAAGCGCTCGAACGTGACGGGCGCCCGCATGGCAGGCCTCCGCGGCCATCACTTCCGGAGCTACCAGCAGCTGCTTCCTGAAGTCCGCGAACTGGGCTTCGACGCATGAACGCACCGGTGCCAACCATCCAGGCCCGCTTCATCGAGGGTTCGACGATGCGGCATGTGGTGGTGATGACACTCACCGGCGCGCTCGGCCTCATGTCGCTGTTCCTCGTCGACCTGATCGACCTGTTCTTCCTGTCGATGCTGAACCAGACGGAGGTGACGGCGGCCATCGGTTATGCCGGAACCATCGTGTTCAGCAATCTCTCGGTCTCGATCGGCACCGGCATTGCCGCAGCCGCGCTGGTGGCGCGCAATCTGGGCGCGGGCAATGCGGGCCGCGCCAGACAATATGCGACCAGCGCCCTGCTCTTCTCACTCATCGTCTCCGCCATTATCACGGTTGCGATTGCCTCAGGCTCGGGCGCACTCCTGTCTCTTCTGGGCGCACAAGGTGAAGCGAAGCGGCTGGCACAGGTCTTCATCTGGACGATGACGCCGGGCTATGTCCTCATCACCGGTGCCGTGTGCTGCTCCTTCATCCTGCGCGGCCTCGGCGATGCAAGGCGCGCCATGTACATCACGCTGTCGTCGGCCATCATCACGGCGATGGCGGATCCTGTGTTCATCTTCTGGCTGGGCTGGGGCATCCAGGGCGCGGCGGCGGCCACCGTGCTGGGTTATCTCGTCTCCTTCGGCATCGGCCTTCACGGCGTCTCGAAGGTGCATGGCTTCCTCAATCCGCTGCGCCTCGATGGCCTGAGACGCGACTTTCCAGCAATCTGGGCCATCGCACTTCCGGCGATCCTCACGCAGCTGGCGACGCCCTTCGCCAATGCCTACGTCACTTATGAGGTGGCGCCCTTCGGCGACGAGGCGGTGGCGGCCTCCGCCATCATCGGCCGCGTCATTCCGGTGGCCTTCGGCATGATCTTCGTGCTGTCGGGGTCGGTCGGTCCCATCATCGGGCAGAACTTCGGGGCGAAGCGCTATGACCGGGTGCTGCAGACGCTCACCGACGGGCTCATCTTCTCGGCCATCTACACAGTCATCACCTCGATCGTCCTGTTCCTGTTCAGGCACGAGATCGCGGAGGCCTTCAACGCGGCGGGCCGCACGGTCGACATCGTGGTGTTCTTCTGCACATTCATCGGCATCAGCTGGGCTTTCGCTGGCGCACAGTTCGTGTCCAACGCGGCCTTCAACAATCTGGGCCGTCCCAACCTCTCCACCTGGTTCAACTGGGGCAAGGCCACGCTCGGCACCATTCCCTTCGCGCTGATGGGCGCGCACCTCGCTGGCCCCGAAGGCGTGCTGGCCGGGATAGCACTGGGGTCCGTCATCTTCGGCGTTGCGTCCGTGGTCACAGCCTATAGGATTGCGGCACGAAGCGGAGGCGCTTGAAGCGGAGCGGAGTGGGCTAGATGAGTCTGATGATGATGCTGGAGACGGCGCAGGGGGGGCAGTTGTTTTCCCATGTAGCCCGCAGCCTCGATCTCGATGAGGCCGAAACGCGGAAGGCCATGGGCAAGCTCTGCCCCGCCATCGTCAAGAAACTGAAGACGAAGGCCGCTGCCGACGAGGATCTCCTCGAATCGCTTCTCGACCTGATCGAGGAAGGGGCCGGGGCCTTGCCGCTGGAAGAGCCGGAAGCCCTCACCGATGCCGAGGCCGTGTCCGACGGCAATGCCATCCTGGGCGACATCTACGGCTCGCGAAACGCCGCCATGGTGGCACTGCGCAAGGTGGCGGGGGATGTGCCGGAGCGCGAACTCACGAAGCTTGCCCCGATCTCGGCCACCGCCGTGGTGGCCGCCCTCGCCCAGGCCAATCAGCCGCCCCAGCAGACCTCCATGCAGCCGCAGAACTTCGCCGCCGCGCAGCCTGCTGCAGCTGC
>NZ_JBGSOZ010000195.1:0-31777 GCF_041738905.1 Aestuariivirga sp. | reverse complement strand
GCGCCGATGATGACAACGTCGTAGTGTTTCCGAAGCTCCGTCATGCCGATCTCCCTTTGGGTGCCGAAGCTCCTGGCCTCAAGGCGATTGTAATTTCCATGTCGTCCGTGAACAGCGCCTGCTTGTCGGAATACATGCCGGCCATGACACCGAACGAGCTGTCGAGGTGAATGCGCATCGCGAGTTCGGCCTGCATGGCGTTGCGCCGCTCCAGCGACGTGGCGATGGCCGCGTGCTGTTCCGTCACATCGGCGAGATGGCCCGGCACCGGCGCGCTCAGCTGGCGCATGCGGTCAAGGTGCACCTTGGCCAAAGTGATGAACCTCCAGATGCGTGGATAGCCGCTCACCCGCGCAATGGTCGCGTGGAATGCGTCATCTTCCTCAAGGTAGTCCTCAAGGCGGTTCTCTTCGAGGATCCGGCGCATGCGGGCGATGATGTCCTTCAGGTCCGCGATGTCATCCTCGCCGATCCGTTCCGCCGCCTTCCGCACGCTTTCGATCTCCAGCGCCCGGCGCAGGATGAAGCCTTCTTCCGCAACCTTGAACGAGATGCGGCTGACCCAGGTGCCCGAATGCGGATGGATATTGACCAGGTCTTCCTCGGCCAGCCGTTGCAACGCCTCGCGCACCGGCGTCCGCGAGACGTCGAAACGCGCGCAGATGTCCTTTTCCAGGATCGCCGATCCCGGTTCCATCTCCAGCCGCACGATGGCGCGGCGGAGAGACAAATATATCTGATCGGACTTTGCTGGGTTCTTTTCCGTCATCGCACTTCGCGAAACTCTCGTCATTTTAGAGGTTTAGAAGAATTTCCCGTTCCAATTGACAGTCCGGGACCGATCTGCGTCTAATAGCTCATATATTGGATTGCGAAACAAGCGGAAAGCCTGCGATTGCCATGAGCACCATCAGTTATCTTACGCGCATTGAATTCGGCGAGGGTCAGGTCGCGCGCCTGCCGGAGTTGCTCGGCGTGCTGGGCGTTAAGAAGCCGCTGATCGCCACCGACAAGGGGCTGGTCGCAACGGGACTGGTTGCCAGGATCTCGGCGCTGCTCTCCCAGCCTTTTGCGATGTTTGACGGGACGCCTGCCAATCCGACCGAGGAGGCCGTGCTGGCGGCCTACGAGGTCTACAAGGCGAATGGCTGCGACGGGGTGATCGGGCTCGGCGGCGGCTCGGCGCTCGACCTCGCCAAGGCGGTGCGGCTGCTGACCGGGCACGACGGCCCATTGGCCCAATATGCGCTTGTCGCGGGCGGGCTGGCGCGCATCCATGGCCGCATTTGCCCGATGATCGCCGTTCCCACGACATCCGGCACCGGCTCTGAAGTCGGCCGCGCAGCTGTCATCATCACGGCGGAGGGACGGAAGCTCGGCATCATCTCGCCGCACATGCTCCCCTCGATTGCCCTGTGCGATCCTGAACTGACCTACGGATTGCCCGCGGGCCTGACCGCGGCCACGGGCATGGACGCGATCTCGCATTGCCTCGAAACCTTCATGGCCTCGGCCTACAATCCCCCCGCCGATGCCATTGCGATGGATGGACTGCGGCGCGGGTGGGGGGCGATCCGGACGGCAGTTTCGAATGGTGCCGACAAGGCCGCCCGAAACGACATGATGATGTGCGCTCTCGAAGGCGCCATGGCCTTCCAGAAGGGGCTGGGCGCGGTTCATGCGCTGACTCATCCGCTGGGCGCTATCAGGTCGCTCAACCTGCATCACGGGACCCTCAATGCCGTGCTCATGCCAGCGGTGCTGCGCTTCAACCGTTCGGTAATCGGGGCCAAGTGGGATGCGCTCGCTGCGGTTCTCGGCGATGCGCCCGACAAGGCAATCGCAGAGCTCAACGCGTCCATCGGCATGCCCAGCGGGCTCAAGGCCATGGGCGTCACGCTCGCAATGATGGAACAGGTCTCGCACGAAGCGATGAAGGATCATTGTCACGCGACGAACCCGCGCGCCGCCACGGTCGAGGACTATCTGGCCATCATGAAGGAAGCGGCCTGATCCGCCGGAGGTGTGACGAGAGCGGTTGAACCGGCTGCTTCACTCTGGGCACTGCTTCATCCTGGCCGTTGATTGATTTTCGCGGATTGCGCATGAGGCGGCATCCGGATCGAGTCGAAGTCATGTCGAGAGCACCGCGCGTTTTCCGATCAGGCCTGAATGGACTGGCACTCGCGGCCGCCATGGCGCTGATGACCGCGATGAGTTCGGCTGGCGACATCGAGACATTGGGCGAGGCACTGTTCTTCGACGTCAACCTGTCGCGTGACCGCACCCAGTCTTGCGCGACCTGCCATTCGCCCGACCATGCCTTCATCGATCCCCGCGACACTGCCGTGGGCCGCGCCGCCTCGCTTGGCGATGACGGCACATCGCTGGGTGACCGCAACGCGCCCAGTGCCGCCTATGCACAGTTTTCGCCGCGCCCGCACAGGAATGCCAAGGGCAGGTGGGTGGGCGGCCTGTTCCTTGATGGCCGCGAGCCTGACCTCGAAGGGCAGGCCGGAGGACCGCCGCTCAATCCCATCGAGATGGGCATGGAGTCGAAGGGCGCTGTCGTCAAACGGCTTCGCGAAAATCCCGGCTACGTGACAGCCTTCGAAGCGGTGTTCGGACCGGCGCTGTTCCAGAGCGACGAGACCGCATACGCGGCCATGACCAAGGCCATCGCCGCCTTCGAGCGCACGCCTGCCTTTGCTCCCTTCGATTCAAAGTACGACAGGTTCCTGCGCGGGCAGTACAATATGACAGATGAAGAGGAGCTTGGCCGCGTGCTGTTCTTCTCGAACCAGTTCACCAATTGCAACACCTGCCATCAGTTGAAGGATATTGCGGGCGGCGAAGGCGAGACCTTCTCGAACTACGAGTTTCATAATATCGGCGTGCCGGAAAACACGGCGCTGCGTGCGGCCAATGGGTCTGCTCCGGGCCGCGTTGACCTCGGCCTGTTCGACACCGTCAATGGCAAGGCTGACGCGGCCCAGAAGGGCATGTTCAAGACGCCCACCCTCAGGAATGTCGCCGTGACCGGCCCCTACATGCACAACGGGGTTTTCAACGATCTCAGGACGGTGATCCTCTTTTACAACAAGTACAACAGCAAGGCGCCACGGCGGCAGATCAATCCGGAAACCGGAGCCCCGTTTGCGCCGCCGGAGGTTCCCGAAAACATTTCGCGCGAGGAACTGGAGTTCGGTCCCGCCCTCAAGGACCGCGAGATCGATGCGCTTGTGGCTTTCCTGAAAACCCTGACCGACCAGCGCCATGAGCCGCTGATCAAGTGACTTCTGATACCCTGGCGCTGTTCGCCCGATTGCGCATCCAGCGGACGCTGGAACTAGAATAATTCTAAACTATTGATTTCAGGTATTTTTCTGTTGTCCGAATTTCCGTCGCATGATAGTTGACTGAAATACTCGGATTTACGGACGCGGTTCCGTGAAAGCGAGATTCCTCCCACCCTTTTCATTGAACAGGAGTTCTCCCATGCGCCTTCCCTGGCCCGGCCTTCTGGCCAGCACCGCCCTCACGCTGTCGGCCATCGTCTCGCTTGCGCGCGCCGATGCGCCTGCGCCCGAGGCCGTCGTGACGCATTACGCCGACATGGCGGAAGCGATGTATGCCGATGCCCATTCCGCCGCAGTCGATCTCCTGAAGGCAGTCGAAGCCCTGATCGCCGCGCCCTCGGAAGACACGTTGAACGCGGCACGCAAGACCTGGCTCGATGCCCGTCCCTGGTATCAGCAGACGGAGGGGTTCCGCTTTGGCAACCCGATCGTCGATGCCTGGGAGGGCCGCGTCAATGCCTGGCCGCTGGATGAAGGCCTGATCGACTATGTCGACACGGGCAAGTATGGCGAGGAGTCTGACGAGAACACACTCTATGTGGCGAATGTCGTCGCCAATTCGTCCCTGCAGATCGGCAACGAAAAGGTGGATGCAACGGCGATCACGCCCGATCTCATAAAGTCGCTGCATGAGGCGGCTGACTCCGAGTCGAATGTCGCCATCGGTTATCACGCCGTCGAGTTCCTGCTCTGGGGTCAGGACCTCAACGGCACTGGACCGGGCGCGGGAAACCGTCCGTATACGGACTTCGACACGGCGAACTGCACCAATGGAAACTGCGACAGGCGCGCGGCCTATCTGAAGGCTGCAACCGATCTTCTGGTGGCCGACCTGCAGGAGATGGCACTGAACTGGAAAGCCGAAGGCGCGGCCCGCAAGGATGTGGTGGCGAAGCCCGTGAACGAAGCGCTCGGCGTCATTCTCACCGGTCTCGGCAGCCTGTCCTATGGCGAACTTGCCGGCGAACGCATGAAGCTGGGTCTCATTCTTCACGATCCGGAAGAAGAGCACGACTGCTTTTCCGACAATACGCACAACTCGCACTATTATGATGTCGAGGGCATGTGGACAATCTACTCCGGCACGCTCAAGCGCCGCGACGGCACTGTGCTCGACGGTCCCGGCATCCAGGACCTCGCCGCCGTCACGGCGCCGGACACCCAGATGAAGCTCGATGCGCTGATGCAGGACGCGCTCGCAAAGTTCAAGGCGGTGAAGGACAAGGGCGACAGCGGCACCATGGCCTATGACCAGATGATCGGTGCCAACAATCCCGAAGGCAATGCGCTGGTGCAGAATGCCATCGACAGCCTCGTCGTCCAGACCCGCGGCATCGAAGCGCTGGTGAGCGCCATGAACCTCGCGATCAAGGTCGAGGGCTCCGACAGTCTCGACAATCCGGGTGCTGTCTCGGCGCAATAGGACACGATGATCGCGTTCCGCTCAACTCTTGCAGCCTTCGGCGCTGCTGCTGTCATCGCGGCAACGATGGCGGTTGCGGGTCCGCTGGCTTCCGATGAAGTGGATCGCAATGCCATCGACGCGCTCGATGCTGTTGCTGGCCGTGCGCTGTTCGAACGTGAATGGGTCGGGGCGCCGGCCTCCACCGATGCGGCCGATGGGCTCGGGCCTTTGTTCAATGCGAAGTCCTGCAATGGCTGTCATCGCGGAGGAGGTGCGGCGCAGTTTGTCGAGAAGAATGGCAGATTGATTGCACGCGGACTGGCGGTACGGGCGGCCTCAGCGGATGGCACGCCCCATCCGGTTCTCGGCACGCAGGTCCAGAACCGTGCATTGCCGGGGCTGGAGGCTGAAGGACGCGTCAGCGTCAGGATTGTGCAGGGCGTGCTTACAGTAAGCACGCAGACCGCTCATCCTGCTGCCCTGTTCGAAACGCGCATCGCGCCTTCTCTGAGGGGCAGGGGGTTGCTGGACGACATCGATGCCGATGCCGTGATGGCTCTCGCCGATCCCGATGACCGCGATGGCGATGGCATATCGGGACGAGCCCGTTTCGTGACCGATTCCAACGGTCATCGTGCGCTGGGGCGCTTTGGACAAAAGGCTGGAGCGGCGTCTCTCATCGAGCAGACAGCGCATGCCGCTGCGCTCGATATGGGCCTGTCCTCGCCCCGCGTGCGCAGCCCCTTCGGTGACTGCACGGCATCGCAAGTCGCCTGTCTGTCCCGCGCCACGGGGCAGAGCTCACTCACGGAGGGCGAGGAACTGTCCGGCGACATGCTGGCCCTGATCACCGGCTATCTCCGCACGCTGGACGCGCCCGAGGCCGACCTCGCCTCCAAAGGCGCGCGGCTCTTCGCCGAGACGGGTTGTGCGGCCTGCCACCGGCCCCGGATGCCCGCACGCGGCGGCGGCTCCGTCACGGTGTTCAGCGATCTTCTGCTGCACGACATGGGCGATGAGTCCGGCTCGGTCATCCGCGAGGGCGATGTGCTGCCAGCGGAATGGCGGACAGCACCGCTCCGCGACCTGGCATCGCGCAATGGAATACGGCGCTATCTGCATGATGGTGCGACGCCAAGCATAGCAGACGCCATCGTGCGCCATGGCGGCGAGGCAGCGCAGGCGAGGCGGGCCTTCGAGGGTCTCGATGGACGCGACAGGCAATTGCTTCTAGATTTTGTGTCGAAGCTCTAGGCGATGAAGATGATCAGGACGATTCTTGCCGCGCTGCTTGTCGTTGCTTCAGGCTCCGCTGCCGCGCAGGCCAATCCACGGACCGACTATGTGTTCGAGCGCATCGTCACGGAGGTGGTCGTGCCGGGCTTCAAGTCGCTGGAGACCGCTGCGAGGGCGCATGAGTCTGCGTGGACGGCCTATTGCACGGAGCCTTCGGCCGTGGGCCGCGACCGTCTCGATGCCTCTTTCCATGAGGTTGCGGATCGCTGGGCATCGGCCGAGATGATGCGGACCGGTCCGGCCTCGGAGGATTTCCGCCATGAGCGGTTCTATTTCTGGCCGGAGCGCAAGAACGCTGTCGAACGCGCCCTCGCGGCGGCGATGAATGGGGAGGACGGCGCACCATTCACGGCGCGCCGCATCGGCGGAGAAAGTGCCGCGCTCCAGGGGCTTCCCGCCCTCGAACGGCTGTTGTTCGGGAACGGCACGGACAGGCCTGGCCTGAGCGGTGAGGGCGAGGGCAAGCGCCGCTGCGAACTCGGTTCCGCCATCGCCGGCAATGCCGCACGTCTGGCATCAGAGATGAATTCCGGGTGGGAGAAGCGGTCCGGCGACATCAGCGCGGAAGCCAAGGCCTCGCTCGCCACCGATCTGGTAACGGCCTTCGCCATCATCAAGGACACCAAGATCGAAGCTGTGATCGGTGACACCGAAGCGGACGTCAAGCCGCGCGCGGCGGAGTTCTGGCGCAGTGGGCGTTCGATGCGCGACATCGTGCTCAATCTCGAAACCATGGGCCGGGTAAACGCGATCCTGTTCGAGGTACTTCCCGAGGAGGTGGCGCTTCCCGCGGCAACGCAGACGGCGATCGACATTGCACGAAGCATCACGGGAAATCTTGCCGATCTGGCCGCAGGCCCCGAGCGGAGCAGCGCGATCCTGCTCCGCGATTCCGTCGATGCCGCGCAGGACCGCGCCGCAATCGAGGTCCCCGCAGCCCTGGGTGTCACCGTCGGGTTCAACAGCCTCGATGGTGATTGACCGGCGGCAGCTTCTGGCGGGCCTTCTCGCGGGCCTGTGCAGTGGACAGGGGGCGAGGGCGGAGGCGCTGAAGCAACGACTCTTCATCTCCTGCAGGATGGATGCGGCGGGTGCGGCATCCGTTGCATGCTTCGATGCCGCTGGCGCTGAGGTCTTCGCGACCTCGCTTCCGGCGCGCGGGCATGACGTCACCTTGCGGCCCTTTTCGGCTGAGGCCGCCGTGTTCGCAAGGCGCCCCGGAAACTGGTTCGTCGTTGTTTCAACGGCCGATGGACGTGTGGTATCCGTCGTCCACGCGCCGGAGGGGCGTCACCTCTATGGACACGGCGTCTTCTCGCCCGACGGCAATCTGCTGCATGTGACCGAGAACGACATTGCCACGGGTTACGGCCTCATCGGGATCTACGACGCCACCAGCGCCTATCGCCGCATCGGCGAGTTTTCATCCGGCGGCATCGGCCCGCATGACATCGCGCTTCTGCCCGATGGCCAGACGTTGGTGGTCGCCAATGGCGGTCTGCGCACCCATCCGGGCACCGGGCGGGAGACGCTCAACCCGGGTGACATGAAGCCCAATCTCGCGCTGATCGATCTGCGCCATCACGACTTGCTGGCGACACAGGAACTTGGCGCGAGCCTGCGGCAGCTAAGCATCCGCCACCTCGCCGTGCGGCGCGACGGGCTGGTGGCCTTTGGCTGCCAATATGAAGGCTCGGCCGACGATGCGCCGCCCTTGCTCGGAACGCTCTCGGCTTCGCAAGGCATTGCGCTCCTCGAGATCGACGAGGATGTCATGTTCCGGCTGAAGAACTATGTAGGGTCGGTGGCCTTTGATGACGGCGGCAATCATCTTCTTGCAACGAGCCCGCGCGGAGGCGTCGGCCTCGTCTGGGACATGGCATGGGGCGCTGTCAGCCGCTGCGTGGCGGTGCCGGATATCTGTGGCGCAGCACCGCTAGCACCTGAAGAGTTTCTCGTCACTTCGGGCAACGCGGGCGTGCGAAGGCTGCCGACGGATCCAGCCCGCCCGCTGTCTGCTCCGGCGGCCATCCGGTGGATCTGGGACAACCACCTGGCAGTTCTCACGCCGGATTGAACAAGTGCGATGCCGCACGTCTCCCGCCACGGCCGGCACAACACCAGATGGCGTGACGCCGTTTTGTCAGTTCGCCCGTTTTGGCGCGAAAGCCTGGACCATCAGCTTGGCCTGGTTCACTTGTTCGGGCGTCATCGTCTTGGCAACCTCATCGCGATACTCAGCCGCGTTTTCGAAGCCGGGTTCGGTGGAACAGAGCTCAAGCCACATGTAGGCAGCGATGGGGTCGGGCTTCACGCCGCGGCCTTTCCAGTAGCCGATGCCCACTTCGTATTGCGCCTGCGGCTCGCCCTGGTTTGCGGCCATCAGCAGCCAGTTCATGCCGGCGGCTTCGTCCTGCTTCACCACATCGCGGCCCTTGAGGAGCCACCAGCCGAGCTTCATCTGGGCGTTGGAATTGCCCGCCTTGGCGGCCTCGCCCCACCAGTAGATGGCCTGGGCATTGTCCTGCTCCACGCCATTGCGGTTCTCGCCCTTCTGGCCCCAGCTGCGCGGGCCAAACATCTCGCCGAGGAGATAGGCGGCTTCCGCATCGCCGTCCTTGGCATATGGCATGAGGAGGCTCAGCGCCGCGGCGTAGTCCTCGTTGCGGAACGCCGCCATGCCGTCCTTGTAGGCATCGGCCCAGGCCGTGCCGGTTGCCAGCCCCATCAGCATTACGGCGGCCGCGCCACCGAGCAGATATGATTTCACCGCGAACACTCCGTCTTGCCCGGTCTCGGTCCGCCCGACGCGGGCGATCCTTCCCCAACCGGGAGATTCATCCGCTCTCTCTAGGGCCTTGCGGCGCCCACGGCAACGGGCTTCCGCAAGGACCAACCGGCGAGGGGGTCAAGTGATGCCGAGATGGGCTTCGAGATCGAGACGGACGGCCACGCCCGCCGTGGCGATCACGGCTCCGCCACCGCGTTCCTTGTCGGCCACGTCAAGACCGCCCTTCACAACATTCACGGTCACATGGCCGAAGGGCAGGCTCGCCGCAACGGCGGTCTTGTCGACCTTGTCGGGTTGCTGCACACCGATGGTCACCTCGATCTCGGTGTCGTCGCGGTTTATGTCCAGTGTGCGAAAGAACGGCAGCGAACTGTGGTGAATGCAGTCCTGCACGGCGCGGAGCGCGGCCTTCGTGTAGTCGCCGCCATGCATGTCGTTGCCGTGGCCCAGTTCGAGGATAATGCGCTTCTTTGCCATCACTTCTTCTCCGGAATGTCGAGATAGACCACGACTGCGGCATTGGCCATCAGGGTGAGGTTGGTGCCTTCGTCGTTCATGATCTCCAGGCCGCCCTCGACCGCCTCGACAGTGACCTTGCCATAGGGAAAGACCGCCGCGACCGCCGCCTTGTCCACCTGCTCGGGCTTCGGCACGCCCACCGTCGCCTCGATGTGCATGTCATGCGGCGTTTGGCCGACAGCATTGGCGATGGTGAGCGAATTGTGCCACAGGGCGTCCCTGACCGCCTTGACGGCAGCCTTGGTGTAGTCGGCACCGGTCAGGTCGACGCCCATGCCGAGTTCGAGTATCAAGCGTTTCAGCGCCATATGATTTCCTTTGCTTTCTATTCGGACAGGAAGGCCGCGACTTCCGCGTTGAAGCGGCGGGGGTTCTCGAAGAACATGAAGTGCGCTCCGCCCTCGTGTTCCTCGAAGATCGAGGCGCGGGCATTGGGATTGACGGAGGCGATCCACTCCTGAGATTCAGGTGCGAAGATGCTTTTCCGGCCTCCCACAACGAGCGACGGAAGGCGAGTCTTTTCAATGACGTCGCGCCAGTCGTTGAGGCAATGGTCGAAGAGCAGGCCGGCCGCAGCCGCGCGCGGCATTTTGAGGTTTTCCTCTGCGATCCAGCGCAGGTCCTTCTCGGGCATGGAGGAGGTGAACATGCCCTTGATGATGCCCATGGTGTCATCGACGCTGTCGGTCGCTCGCACCGTATCGCAGAAGCCCGCGACGGACTGCACGTCGGGCAGGAGGCAGCCGAACTGCTTCTTCTGCTCATCGCTCCAGCCGGGAAGCGCTGCCGTCATCGGGGCCTGGTCCACGATGACGAGCCGCCTCAGCTTTTCTGGTCCGAAGAGGTCGAGGTAACTCCAGATCACTGAGCTTCCCATCGAGTGGCCGAGCACATCGACGCTGTCGAGGCCAAGCGTCTCGATCACCTCCTGCAGGTCTTTTGCCAGCCGCTGGATACGGTGGCCGCCATCGGCATTGGGGCTCTCGCCGTGGCTTCGCATGTCGAGCGCGATGACGCGCCGTCCCTTCGCCAGCTCCTCGATGTTGCGGCCATACTCCGCTGCCGACTGCGACCAGCCGGGAATCATGATGAGGGGCTGGCCGCTCCCCGCTTCGAGGGCATGGAGGCTGACGCCGTCCCCAACGCCGATCCTGCTTTCGGTGATCATGTCCGTGTCCTTCCTAGAGCTGAACGCCCTTGGTGAGGGCACCGTCGATCACCAGGTTGGTGCCCATGGTGAAGCTCGATGCCGGGCTTGCGAGGAAGACGATGCCCTTGCCGATTTCCTCGGGCGTCGCCATGCGGCCCGTGGGGTTCAGCGCCATCGCGGACTTGAAGAGGTCGGGGAGGTTGTCCTCGACATAATTCCAGATGCCGCCCTTGAAATAGACGTTGCCGGGCGAGACCGAGTTCACGCGGATGAGCTTCGGCGCCAGCTTGTGGGCGAGGCCGTGGGCGTAATGAATGAGGGCCGCCTTGAAGGCGCCATAGGCCGGCGATGTGAAGTCGATCTCGCGGCCCGACACGGAAGAGACAATCACGATCGAGGGCCATTTCGATTTTTCGAGATAGGGCAGGGATGCGTTCACGGTGCGGACCGTGTGCATCATGTCGATGTCGAACTGGGCCTGCCAGGATTCCTCCGTGTCTTCCGCTGCGGCGAGTGCCGAGACATTGGCAACGACGATGTCGATGCCGCCCAGTGCCTTGGCGCTATCCTGCACCCAACCTTCGAGGGCGGCCTTGTTGCCCACGTCGATGGCCTGGCCGAAGGACTTTACCCCGGAAGACTTGAGGGCGGCCACCGCCTGTTCCACTTCGCCTGCGTTGCGGGCGCAGACCGAGACATTGGCGCCTTCTTCCGCGAACATGTCGGCGGCGCGCCTGCCGATGCCCTTGGTGCCGCCGGTGACAAGCACGTTCAACCCTTTGAGACCGAGATCCATTGCCGCTTTCCCTTTTATTGTCCGAGGTAGGTTTTGAGGATCGACGCGCCCAGCGTGTACTTGGGGTCGACCATGTTGCCGACACGCATGCGCCCAGCCTGCGTCAGCAGAAAATAGGCCTCAAGCTCGTCGAAGCCATAGTCGGCAGCCAGCCAGCGCGTGAGTTCGCGATAGGCGATGCGGGCGGCATCCTCCATGGGGCGGGCCGAGCCGATGGTCATGATGAACTGCTCCGTCTCCAGCCGCGGCCACGAGATCTGCCAGTTCTTGATCAAGTCGACGTGAATAGTGGTTGTGGATGGCATCTCCACCGCGACGCCACAGAGTTCGCCGTCACCCTGGCGGCCGTGGCAATCGCCCAGATAGAGATAGGCATCATTGTGAAGCACAGGGAAATAGACGATTGCCCCCGGCGCCACGTCCGGAAGGTCCATGTTGCCGCCCCAGTAGTCGGGCTGCAGCGACAGGACCGCCTCGATCAGCGGCGATACTCCGAGCGTTCCGATGAATGGCTCATAAGGCAGCATGATGCGCTCGTTGAACTTCACGCCCTTCTCGGTGATTTCGTACTTCATCACACGCTCAGGAAGCGGCGGGTTCAGCATTGCGGTCTGCGCGTTCGAGACGAGGCCGCCGAATTCCGGGATCAGTGCCGAGGTGCCGACGGGTTGGGGACCGCGCGGCAGGATGGACTTAATATTGACGCAGAGAACGTCACCGGGCTCGGCGCCCTCGACGGCAATCGGCCCGCATTGCGGGTTGACGAAGGGCATCGTCAACTTCTGGGAGGGCATATCATCCACTGTCTTGATGGCGCCGCCGAAGGCATCCTCTGTCTCGGCCACTACGATGTCGCCCGGCCTGATCGAGAGCACAGGCTTGGCGTAGGGGCCATAGACATAATGATACTCGCCCTGCACGGCCTTGTTCAGAAGGTGAGTCTTGCCTTCTTCACCGCGCGCGACGGCCTTCCGCCCCATGTAGCTCTGCGACATCCATGACATAGGACTCTATCCCCATTGTAGATTGTTGCATCTGCGAAGCCCCATGCGGGCTATGCCGTCGCGCGTTGCACGAGTTATGCCACTGTGCGCTGCGGAATCTTCGCTACCAATTTTCGCTGCTTGTGTTGCATCGCGGCAGACCTGTTCGCCATTCAAGCCATGTCCGCATGTTCCTTGACAGAGCCGAGAGGCGGACCTGATAATCATCCGCATTGGGGAGGATACGCCCATCTCGATCACGCGCAACCAGCATGTCGATGAACTGATCCGGGTCGCCGAGGGCGGCCAGTCGGATCGTGACGACTATATCCTGAACTCCTGGCGGCGCTGCGTGAGCAATCACCGGCTCGACCCCACGGTGTTGCGCCCGGCCGTCATCGTCGAAGACCGCAGGCTGCGAGAGCATCGCGAAAACATGGACGACCTCCTGCGCACAGCGCGCTTCGGTGTCGAGGCGCTCTACCGTCAGGTCGCGGGCCTTGGATATGTCCTGCTGCTCACCGACAACGAAGGCATCACCGTCGACTACATCGGTGACGAGGCGACGACGGACTACTTGCGCGAGGCAGGGCTCTATATCGGTGCCGACTGGAATGAGGCGCGTGCCGGCACCAATGGCACGGGCACTTGCATCGCCACGGGCGAGGCGCTGACCGTGCATCAGAGCGATCACTTCGACGCGACCCATATTCCGCTCACCTGCACGGTGGCGCCGATCTTCGACCCGACTGGAAACCTGTCTGCCGTTCTGGATATCTCGGCGCTCAGTTCGCCAAAGGAAAAATCGAGCCAATATCTGGCGTTGCAGATCGTCAAGAGCTTCGCGCACCGGATCGAGACCGCCAACCTTATCCGGTCGTGCTCGCGCAACTGGATCGTCAAGCTGACGTCGAACCAGGCGCTCGCCGAAGTCGACATCGAGTATGTTCTGGTGCTGGACTCCACGGGCCGCATCGTGGGCTTCAACCACAATGGCCGTCAGCTTCTCGCCCAGGAAGCGCGCGTGAGCTGGCGCGAAAAGAACCGGTTGCTTGGCAGACTTCTCACCGATTTCTTCGAATGCGAGATCGACAGCCTCACGCGCTTCGTCACGTCGCACGGCATCGAGCGGAATGTCGTGCGGCTCCTGGGGTCGGGGCGCAGCCTGTTCATTCAGGTGGTCCCGCCGTCCACCGTCCGCATCCTGCAGTCAGCTGTGCAGAGCCACGATGAATGCAAGCTGCCGCTGCCACTCAAGAATGTCGCCGGTGAGGAAGCTTCGATCCAGAAGAACCTCAAGAAAGTGGCCCGACTCATCAACACCAACATGAGCATCCTCGTTCAGGGCGAGACAGGCACCGGCAAGGAGTTTCTTGCCAAGGCCATTCACCAGTCGAGTGCGCGGGCGCGCGGTAATTTCATACCCGTCAACTGCGCGGCCTTGCCCGAGAACCTCATCGAGAGCGAACTCTTCGGCTATGAAAGCGGTTCCTTCACCGGAGCCTTGTCAAAAGGCAAGAAGGGCCTGATCCGCGAGGCTCATGGCGGTACGCTGTTCCTCGATGAAATCGGCGACATGCCATTGAGTTCGCAGACGCGGCTGCTGCGCGTATTGTCCGAGCGTGAAGTGACGCCCATTGGGGGCGCGCGTCCGACCGCGGTCGACATGCGTGTCATCGCCGCCACGCACCGCGATCTTCTTGCCCTCGTGAAGCAGGGGAAGTTCCGCGAGGATTTGTATTTCCGGCTCAACGGCGCCACAATCACGCTTCCCGCGCTCCGCGAGCGCAGCGACTTGCCGTGGATGGTGTCGCAACTTCTTGAAAAGCGTCCCTATCCGGATGGCGCGCCGCGCAGCATTTCTCCGCAGGCGCTCGGCGTTCTTTCGTCATACGCATGGCCCGGCAACATTCGCGAACTCGTCAACGTGATCGACTTCGCCTGTGCGGTGGCAAGTGATCCTGAAATCGCCATGGATGATCTTCCGGACCAGGTCTACTGCCGTCCCTTCGAGTCCGAACATCCGCCCGAGTCCATTGCGGCACCGCGCGACACCAGCGAGGCCGCGGTACTGCGCGAGGACTTGCGGCGCATGGGCTGGAATGTCTCCGCCACGGCCCGGCTCCTCGGGATCGATCGCACGACGCTGCACCGCCGCATGCGCAGGCTGGGTGTAACGCTGCCGCCGCGCGCGACATAGCGGGCAGGGGCGCCACACCTGTGGCGCGGGACGCCACAGTTTGTGCAACACCTGTTGCTTGTTTGTGCATTTGCTAACAAAATATGCTGCGGCGCTTTTCTGGGAGTTTGTACGATTGGAGAACGTGGAGGCAAATGGCACGGTCCTTGCTGAACAGTTAACCAAACTGAACAACAAGACTTAGGGATCACATGGGAAGCGCCATTGGCATCATCGCCAACCCTGTCTCCGCACGCGACATTCGCCGCGTCATCGCAAATGCTACGGCGCTGCAGATCACCGACCGGGCCAACATCGTGCTTCGTGTTCTCTCCTGCGTGAAGGCCTGCGGCGTCGACACCGTCTACATGATGCCCGAGAACGGCGGCATCCGGCATCACGTCCGCCGTGGCATCGACAGGGCGGAGAACCAGGGCCTCAAGCATTTTCCCAAACTCGAATATCTCGACTACAAGATTTCCGGAACGGTCGATGACACGCTGAAGGCCGCTCGCCTGATGCAGGAGAAGGGCGTTGCCGCCATCGTTGTTCTGGGTGGCGACGGCACGCATCGCGCCGTGGTCACATCCTGCGGCGACGTTCCGATTGCCGGTATCTCGACGGGCACCAACAACGCGTTCCCCGAGCATCGCGAGCCCACCATCACGGGCCTCGCCGTCGGCCTCGCAGTGACAGGCAAGGTTCCTGCGGATCAAGCCTTTCTTCCGAACAAGAAGATCGTGGTGCGCGTCAACGACCATGAGGAGATCGCGCTGGTCGATGTCGCAGTGGTCACCGAGCGCTATATCGGCGCGCGTGCCCTGTGGCGGACGGAAACCTTCCGCGAGTTGTTCGTGACCTTCGCCGACCCGGAAGTGATCGGCATGTCCGCCATTGCAGGACTTCTCACGCCCGTCACGCGTACCGACTCGCACGGTCTTCACGTGAGGCTGGCGCCCGAGGACGAGGCGAACATCATGCTCGATACGCCGATTGCGCCCGGATACATGCGCGGCATCGGCATCCGCGACTATACCGAGATGAAGCCCAACGTGAAATACCGGCCGTCGATCACCGACGGTTCGATCGCCCTCGATGGCGAGCGCGAGCTGTCGTTCTCGAACAAGGACGATGTCACCATCGAGCTTGTAACCAATGCCTTCAGGACGGTGAATGTGAGCGGCTGCATGCAGTACGCCTCGCGCCACGGCCTCATGCGCATGAACCAGAAGACCAACGCCTAACCACTGGGAGGACACTGATGACTGCCCCAAATTCCACAGCCGGGATATTCCCGCTGGACAAGCCGGACCTCTTGAAAGCCTACCGCACCATGCGGACCATCCGCGAGTTCGAGGAACGGCTCCATGGTGAATTCGCCAAGGGCGACATTCCGGGCTTCGTCCATCTTTATGCAGGTGAAGAGGCAGCCGGCACCGGCATCATGATGCATCTCGAGGACAAGGACCGCATCGCCTCCACCCATCGTGGCCATGGTCACTGCATCGCCAAGGGCGTCGATCCGCGCGAGATGATGGCGGAGATTTATGGCAAGGTCTCGGGCTCCTGTCGCGGCAAGGGCGGCTCGATGCACATCGCCGACCTGTCCAAGGGCATGATGGGCGCCAACGGCATTCTGGGAGCCGGCGCACCGCTCGTGTGTGGCGCGGCACTCGCAGCCAAGTTCCGCGGCGACGGCGCCGTTGCCATCTCCTTCGTCGGTGACGGCGCGTCGAACCAGGGCACCTTCCTCGAAAGCCTCAACCTTGCTGCCGTATGGAACTTGCCGGCAATCTTCGTGGTCGAGAACAATGGCTACGCTGAATCGACCTCGCGCGATTATGCGGTGGCCGTCGATTCTTACGTCGACCGCGCCGCAGGCTTTGGCCTTCCCGGCGTCACCGTTGATGGCCTCGACTTCTTCGCAGTCTATGAAGCTGCGGGCGAAATCATCAAGCGTGCACGCGAAGGCGGCGGACCGGCATTGCTCGAGTGCAAGATGATCCGCATGTTCGGCCATTTCGAAGGCGACCAGCAGACCTACCGCGCCAAGGGCGAACTCGAAGACATCCGCGCCAACAAGGATTGCATTCGGATGTTCGCGGATCGCGTGACGGAGTCGGGCGTCATAAGCCGCGGCGAACTCGATGCGATCGACCGCGATGTTGTGGCCCAGATCCAGGAGGCCTCAGCCTTCGCCAAGGCGGCTCCGCTGCCGACGGCCGCCGACCTCACGACCGATGTCTACGTCAGCTACTGATCGCAGGGAGTAACAGGAAATGGCACGCAAGATCACGATGCGTCAGGCGATCAATGAAGCGCTTGACCAGGAAATGGCCCGCGATCCCAGCGTCTTCGTCATGGGCGAAGACATTGTCGGCGGCGCTGGCGGACAGGGCGAGGAAGATGCCTGGGGCGGCGTTCTCGGCGTCACCAAGGGCCTCAACGCCAAGTACAAGGGCCGCCTTCTCGATACGCCGCTCTCGGAGTCGGCCTACATCGGCGCCGCCGTGGGTGCCGCCGCCTGCGGCATGCGCCCGGTGGCCGAGCTGATGTTCCTCGACTTCATGGGCGTCTGCTTCGACCAGATCTTCAACCAGGCCGCCAAGTTCAAGTACATGTTCGGCGGCAAGGCTGAAACGCCCGTCGTCATCCGCGCCATGGTGGGTGCCGGCTTCCGCGCCGCCGCCCAACACAGCCAGATGCTGACGCCGCTGTTCGTGCACATCCCCGGCCTCAAGGTGGTCTGCCCGTCCAACGCCTATGATGCGAAGGGTCTTCTGATCCAGTCGATCCGCGACAACGATCCCGTGATCTTCTGCGAACACAAGAACCTCTATGCGACCGAAGCGGACGTTCCGGCCGAATCCTACGCCATCCCCTTCGGCGAGGCCAATGTGGTGCGTGAAGGCAAGCACGCCACCATCATCACTTACGGCATGATGGTGAACCGCTCAATGGAGGCCGCAGCCGCATTGGCCAAGACCGGCGTGGAATGCGAAGTCGTCGATCTGCGCACGCTGTCTCCCATCGATTGGGACACGATCATGGACAGCGCATCGAAGACCGGCCACGTCGTCTGCGTCGACGAAGCCAACCCGCGCTGCTCGATTGCCTCGGACGTGTCCGCGATGATCACGCAGGAGTGCTTCAAGGCGCTGAAGGGACCGATCCAGATGGTGACGGCGCCCCATACGCCGGTACCGTTCTCCCCGGTGCTCGAAGATCTCTACATCCCCTCGGCCGATGCGATTGCCAAGGCCGTCAAGAAGTCGATGGCGCACTGAAACCGCGCCCTTTTGAAGTGAGGTTGTGACAATGACTGATACCCGGATTGTGCCGATCGTCATGCCCAAGTGGGGCCTCTCCATGAAGGAGGGAAAGGTGACGGGATGGCTGTTGGAGGATGGCTCGAAGATCAATGTCGGTGACGCGATCCTCGAGGTCGAGACCGACAAGATCGCGGGGTCCGTCGAGGCTTCCGACGCTGGCGTCCTCAGGCGCCGCGTCGGCCAGCCTGACACCATCTACCCGGTGAAGACGCTGCTCGGCGTCATCGCCGATCCTTCCGTGCCCGACTCGGAGATCGACGCATTCGTGTCGGCATACGTGGCTCCGGCGGCGGACGAGGGCGAGGAGGACCAGGGCCCCAAGTATGAGTTCGCCGACACGCCGTCAGGCACCATGCGCTATGCCAAGCGTGGCAGCGGCGACGAGACCGTGCTGCTGATTCACGGCTTCGGCGGCGATCTCGATGGCTGGCTCTTCAATCTCGATGCCATCGGCGAGAAGGCGACGGTCTATGCCGTCGATCTTCCCGGCCATGGGCAGTCGACCAAGAAGATCGACAATCCCAGCCTGAAGACGATGACGAAGGCCGCGCTGGATTTCATGGATGCGGTCGGCCTGGACAAGGCGCATGTCGTCGGTCACTCGATGGGCGGTGCCATCGGGATGCAAATGGCGCTCGACGCCCCGGCGAAGGTGAAAAGTCTCACGCTCATCTGCTCGGCGGGCCTCGGGCCCGAGATCAGCGACTACGTCGACAATTTCGTTGCAGCCCAGGGCCGAAAGGACTTGAAGCCCGTGCTGGAACAGCTGTTCTTCGACAAGGGCCTCGTCAGCCGGCAACTGGTCGAGGATGTGCTCAAGTACAAGCGCCTCGATGGGGTGGAAGGTGCGCTCAAGGCTTTGTCGGCAGCCCTCTTCGGCGGCCGCACGCAGCATGATGCGCCGGGCGCCAAGATCGCCGGCAAGCAGCCTCCGACGCTCATTGTCTGGGGCAAGGACGACCAGATCATCCCTTCGGCTCACGCCAGCAAGCTGGAGGGCGCCAAGGTTCACGTCTTCGATAACGCTGGCCACATGGTTTTCATGGAAAAGGCCAGCGATGTGAACAACCTCATCAAGTCGCACATCGCTGGCTGATGACCAACACATGCTCCGGCCGCTGAAACGGCCGGAGAAAGGAGGGCCAGAGATCACGGAAGCTTGAGACTATCCGCGAGATGCGAAGCCGCTGCTAACGACTCCGCGTCTGCTGTTTGATCGACAAGAACATGAAAATCAATATGGGAGAAAACGCGCATGTTTTCGATACGGAAAAATGCTGTCTACAAGCGTATCAATCGCCGCAAGTTCCTTGAACTCGGCGGCGGTGCGGCAACGGCGCTTGGCGCCGGCTCGATGACGCTGGGTCTCAGCTCGCTGATCACACGCACTCCGGTTCAGGCGGCATCCTCCGATGATGCCAAGTGGAAGCAATACGCCGGTTCGAAGCTGGTCTTCCTGTCGGAGAACACGCCGCCGTCATTCGCCATCCGTGACAATATCAAGGCCTTCACCGATCTCACCGGCATCGAGGTGACCATCCTCACCGATGACCTTCCTGTCGTGCAGCAGAAACTCGGCATCGATCTCCGCAGCGGCAAGTCGGACTACACGCTGGGTTATGTGCAGGACAAGCCGATCGGCGCGCCCTTCGGCGACATGTTCGCCGACATGACGCCGATGTTCGGCGACGCCACGCTGCCCCAGGACCCCGAGGGCTATGGCGACGACGCCTGGTTCGAGAACTTCCTCTCGGCCTGCGGACGGTTCTATGACAAGGGCAAGATCGTCGCGCTTCCCTATGACGCGGCCGTCGCTTGCACCTTCTACCGTCAGGACCTTTTCGAGGCCAACTCGAAGGACTTCGAAGCAGAATACGGCTACCGCCTCGAGTTCAACAAGGACTCGACCTGGAAGAACGTCACCGACATGGCCGCCTTCTTCAAGAAGGCCAAGGAAGCCGGCAAGGACGTGCCCTATGGCTACGCGCAGCACCAGGGTTCGTTTGCCTGGACGACGCAGCTCGACATCCAGCGCTTCCTCTTTGCCAACGGCCGGTGGATGGACTGGAACATCGACGACGTCTACGGTTCCAAGGAGCCGGGCAAGACCAACTGGGGCGATGCACAGTCGATCCTGATGATGCAGAAGTTCAAGGATCTCGCGGACGTCTGCCATCCGGACAACCTTGCCAACGGCACGCTCGAACTCAACACCGTCTACCAGTCGGGCAACATCGCGATGCAAACGCAGTATCACGAGTTTGCGGCCTCGATCGAGGACGAGAAGACCTCTCGCGCGGCAGGCGGCAAGACAGCCTATGCACCGTGCCCGAAAGGCGATCCGTCATGGATCACCAATGGCGGCGAAGCTGTGAACGGCACGAACTGCGGCATCGGCGGCATCGGCATCAACGGCAATGCCTCCGAAGACCTGAAGCGCGCGGCCTATATCTTCGCGATCTGGTCGGTGTCGAAGGACAACCAGTACAACGTGCTCAAGGGCCTCGGCGGCACACCGACCCGCAAGTCCGTTGTGGCGCTCCCTGACGTGCAGGCCGCCAAGCAGCGTCCGACCACCATGCCGAACGCGCTGACGTTTGACGCCGTTTATGACTACGGCATCAAGAACCCGCACTTCGTGCTCGGCCCGAAGATCCCGAACGCCAACGAGTATCACTCGATCCTCGCGGCCGAAATGCAGAAGTGCCTGTCGAACGAGCAGTCGGCAGAAGACACCTGCAAGACGATCCAGACGCAGCTGGACGAACTGAACAACGCCGGCTGAGGCGTCAGCACACACTCAACAGCCGGCGGTCCTCTGGACCGCCGGCCCATTGATGCGATGACTTCGCAGGGGAAGCCATGTCCAGTTCCAGCACCACGATTGCCGCAAGTTCATCCGATGCAAGATCAGGTTCACGCCTGTTCCGCGTCCGTGAGATCACCGACAATGTGGAATCGCGTCCGGTCTCAGTCGTGGCGGCTGAACCCCCTTCCATCAATCCTGCGGCCTCGAAGCGGTACTACTTCCTGCTGATGGCGCCTGCGATCCTGGTGCTGGCCTTCATCTCGATCTATCCGTTCTTCTGGATGATCTACATGAGCCTGCACGATGTCGACATCGGCAAGGTCGAGTGGAACGACTTCGCAAACTTCCTCAAGCTGCCCAATGACACGCGCTTCATGTCAGGCTGGTGGCTGCTCATCCAATACAGCGTGATGTGCCTGACCCTGCAGATCGTCATCGGGGTGTTCCTTGCCGTTTCGCTCAACGGCTCGCGCTTCGAGAAAATTCTCGTCACCACGCTGCTGATGCCCATGATGATGGCACCGCTGGTGGCCGGCATGGTCTGGTACTTCCTCTACAACGGCACCTTCGGCTGGTATCACTGGCTGTTGCAGAGCGTCGGAATTCTTGGCCCCAAGTCGATCCTTGCGAGTTCAAGCACCGCGATGATCGGTGTTGTCCTGGTCGACGTGTGGCAATGGACGCCGCTCATCACGCTCATAACGCTCGCAGGCCTGAAGCGCGTGCCGCAGGACCAGCTCGAGGCCAACATGGTCGATGGCGCCTCACCCGTGCGCAACTTCTTCTCGGTGACGCTGCCCAATCTTTATCCGGTGCTGCTCATCGCCATCATGCTGCGCTTCATGGACAATTTCCGCTTCATCGACTCGCTGCTTGTGCTCACCGGCGGCGGTCCGGGCAATTCCACGAAGATTTTGCCGGTCTATCTCTTCGAGGTGTCGTTCAAGTTCTTCAAGCTCGGGCGCGGTGCGGCGATCGCTTTGATCCTGCTCATCGTCACCATCATTCTCGGCAAGCTGCTGGTCCGCGTCTTCGACCGCCAGCAACCCTCCAAGGTGTAAGTCATGGCCTCGCGCGACGTCATCCAGTACGAGACTCCGTTCACCAAGAGCCTGAGGTGGTTCTCGGCCGTCTTCATCGCCTTCTACATGGTGTGGACGGTGTTGCCGATTTTCATCATGTTCATGTCGTCCTTCAAGGATCTGCTGGAAGCCTTCAAGCTTCCGGCGATCGGCGACTGGGCCGGCGTCACGGTGTTCTTCGAGTTCACGCCGACGACCAAGCACTACTATGAGCTCTTCGCCAACCTGGGCTTCACACGCTATCTGATGAACTCGCTCATCGCGGCGGGCGGTTCTGCGGTGGTCTCGGTGGTGCTGGGTTCGTTGTGCGCCTATTCACTGTCGCGCATCGATTTCCGCGGCAAGAGCGACCTGTTCTTCTGGATCATCTCCACCCGCATGGCGCCCGTCGTCGCCGTGATGGTGCCGCTCTACTGGATCTTCCGTGAGCTTGATCTCGTCGGCACGTTGCCCGGCCTCATCCTCGCCTACACCACCTTCAACCTTCCCTTCGCCATCTGGATCCTCAAGGGCTTCTTCGACAACGTGCCCTATGCGATTGAAGAGGCACAGATGGTGGACGGGGCCACGCGCCTGCAAGCCTTCAGGGCCATCCTTCCGCTGGTGGCGCCCGGCATCGGCGCCTTCATCGTGCTGTGCATCCTGTTTGCCTGGAACGATTATCTCTTCGCGGCCATCATCGGCTCCGGCGGCGCCAAGACCTTGCCCGCCGCCACCCGCGAACTCGTGCAGCCGCAGAACATCCAGTGGGGCCAGATCATGGCCGCTGGCACCGTCACGACGCTGCCCATGATGTTCCTCGGCCTCGTCATTCGCAAATACCTCGTCACCGGCCTGACCATGGGCGCGGTCAAGGAATAATTGGAGATCAACATGGCCAAGGTCAGCTTTCGCAACGTCTGGAAGAAGTACGGCAACACGCCGGCGGTGAAGGATCTCAACATCGAGTGCCCGGATGGTTCCTTCCTCTCCATCCTCGGTCCCTCCGGCTGCGGCAAGTCCTCGACCATGCGCATGGTGGCGGGCCTGGAACACATCACGTCTGGCCAGATCCTCTTCGACGAGAAACCCATCAACACGCTTGCGCCCAAGGATCGCGATGTGGCGATGGTGTTCGAGAACTATGCGCTCTATCCGCACAAGAGCGTTTACGAGAACATGGCGAATCCGTTGAAGCTGCGCGGACAAGACCCGGCGCGCATCAAGGAACGCGTGACCTCTGCTGCCAAGCTGCTCGAGATTGGCCATCTGCTTGAGCGCCGCCCGCAGGAACTGTCGGGCGGGCAGAAGCAGCGTGTCGCCATCGGCCGCGCCATCGTGCGCGAGCCGAACCTGTTCCTCTTCGACGAGCCCATCGCGCATCTGGACGCCAAGCTCCGCGCCCACATGCGTGGCGAGATCAAGCACCTTCAGCGCACGCTGGGGACCACGATGATCTACGTTACCCATGACCAGCTCGAAGCGATGTCGATGGCGGATACCATCGCCGTCATGCATGATGGCGAGCTGCAGCAGCTGGGCACACCACGCGAGGTCTACAACAAGCCGGTCAATGCCTGGGTGGCGGGTTTCGTGGGCGAGCCCGCGATGAATTTCGTCGATGTCGGCCTTCAGGACAAGGGCGGCAAGACGCATTTCATTCATCCCAACTTCTCGATCGCGGTGAACGACGAGCAGCAACGCATCATCTCCAGCGGAGCACGCGCCAACGCGCTGCGCATGGGCATCCGCCCCGACGCCATGTCGATCTCGATGACGAAACCTCATGATGAACACATCACCGGCAAGATCTTCGTCACCGAGCTTCTGGGCGGCGACATGATCATTGACGTCGATCTCGAGGACAGCCGCATCAGGGTCAAGACCTCGACGGAGTTCGAAGGTCTGGAAGGCCAGACCTGCTACATGACCGTCAACCGCGACAAGTGGCATGCCTTCTCGAAAGAGAATGGCAAGGCCCTGTTCTGATCCATCCGAAGGAGAGCGATATGGCAAGTGCCAAGGAAAAGCTGGACGGCGTGAATGTCCGCCTGATGGGCCTGTTCAAGGCTGAGAAACAGACGATGATGGCCTTCAATGGCCTTGCCCAGGCGGCGACTCGGGCGGGCAAGATATCGCCCGCCATCAAGGAACTGACCGCCGTGGCGATTGCCGTCGCCAAGGGCTGCGAGGACTGCATCGTCTATCATGCGGCGGCCGCCAAGAAGCATGGCGCCACCCGCGAGGAACTGGCCGAGATGCTGGCGGTGTCGGTCGAGATGTCGGGCGGGCCCGGTGCAGTCTATGCCGCGAAGGCGGTGGAAATCTTCGACGAGCTGCCCTGATCCTCAGCGTCCGAGAAACCGGGTGCCGATCAGAACGGCGAGGCCCGAGACCGTTCCCGTGACGAATGTGCCCCAGGCCAGATCGATGATTGCGATCTTCGTTGTGAAGCCCTTCATCACCGCGAGGTTCGTCAGGTCATATGTGCCATAGGCCACGAGCCCCAGAAGTGCCCCATACATGACGGCCTGGCTGACTGATTGCGACTGAAAGGCGGGCCAGATCACCATGATCATCAGGCCGGTTACATAGAGCACGTAGAACGCTCCGGCCGCACCCATGTTGGGCGGCTGACGAAGAAGCTCACCGATCTCCGTGACATAGATGCTCCGGCCAAGCCAGAGCAGCCAGACCATGTCGATGGCCAGGAAAATCACGGCGGCAATGATCCAGAGCAGGATCCATTGTGTCATCGGGCGCGCTCCCATTTGGTGTTGTCTTGATACGGCGGGCGCGCGCCCGGGATCACAGTTCCGTGAAGGCTTTTAGGCGACCGCCCGTGCCAGAGCGCACTGCGACCAGAGTTCGGAGAGCGCCGAGACGAGGTGATCCATGTCCGCTTCGGTATGGAGCGGCGTCGGCGTGATGCGCAGGCGCTCGGTGCCGCGCGGCACGGTGGGATAGTTGATGGGCTGGATGTAGACGCCATACTGATCGAGCAGGATATCGCTGATCCACTTGCACTTCTTGGCGTCGCCCACCATCACGGGAACGATGTGGCTGTCGTTCTTCATGTAGGGAACGCCAGCCGCGTCGAGCTTGCGGCGCAGCTTCGCCACACGGTCCCGGTGGCGGATGCGCTCGAACTCGTTGGCTTTGAGATAGCGGATCGAGGCGGCTGCGCCAGCGGCGACTGCCGGGGGAAGGGCGGTCGTGAAGATGAAGCCCGATGCAAAGCTGCGGACGAAATCGCAAATCGCAGCCGAGCCCGTGATATAGCCGCCAACCACGCCGAAGGCCTTGCCCAGCGTGCCCTCGATGACGGTCACGCGATCCATGATGCCTTCGCGCTCGGCGATGCCGCCGCCGCGCGGGCCATACATGCCGACAGCGTGAACCTCGTCGAGATAGGTCATGGCGTTGTACTTCTCGGTCAGGTCGCAGATCTCCTTGATCGGGCCGATGTCGCCATCCATCGAATAGACCGACTCGAAGGCGATGAGCTTCGGGCGGGATGGGTCGGCGGCCTTGAGCAGCCGCTCGAGATCGGCCACGTCATTGTGCTTGAAGATGTGACGCTCGGCGCGCGAGTGGCGGATACCTTCGATCATCGAGGCATGGTTGCCGGCGTCCGAATAAACGATGCAGTTCGGGATGCAGCTTGCCAGCGTACCGAGTGCGGCCCAGTTCGAGACATAGCCCGATGTGAAGAGCAGGGCGCTTTCCTTGCCGTGCAGGTCGGCCAGCTCGCGCTCGAGTTCCACATGGTAATGGTTGGTGCCCGAGATATTGCGTGTGCCGCCGGCGCCTGCGCCGCAACGGTCCAAAGCCTCGTGCATGGCTGCCAGCACGGAAGGATTCTGTCCCATGCCGAGATAGTCGTTGGAACACCAGACGGTGATCTCGCGCTTGTCCTGCCCGTGGTGGGTGGCGCGGGGGAAGCTGCCGTTCTTGCGCTCGAGATCGGCGAAGACCCGATAGCGGCCCTCGTTGCGAAGCGCGTCGAGTTCCGACTTGAAGAAGGTTTCGTAGTGCATCTGGTCCTCGCTCAAGGCTTGTCCGACTCCGGCTCTCAGGGCGTCGGGTTGGTTTTCAAGGTGGTATAGTCAAATTTCGGCGGCGCTGGCTTGCGCGATTTCGCCGCGTTGCGGCGGGCGGGCAGGCTCCAGTGCCAAAGCTTCTCCACGGGAAGCGGCAACATCAGGAACCAGTGCTCCACTACGGCAAGTGCCATCAGGGCTGCGAGCAATGAATAGCCCGTCACATGGTGATCGGCTTCCGCAGAGAAAGCCTCACCGAACAGCAGCACGGCACCGATCGTCGCGGCGGTCACGGAGAACGGAAACAGCAGGTTCATGGGCTTCCGGGTGAGAAAGCTCTTGAGCACTTCCATGTGGGCGGGGACGAATTCCTCGCTGACATTGCGAACGCCGAGGAACACGTTGAGCCTGGCGCTCAGGTGCAGGGACCACAGTAGCAGATAGGTCCAGAGGCCCCATTGGTTTGCCGATTCCCACGTCATCGCGGCGATGGCGATGGCAACGAGGATGATCGCGATCTCGTGCCAGAGATTGACCTGGATGGCATGGCCAAAGTGCCGCCAGCCGGAGCAGCCAGCCGCGCACCGTGTCTTGCGAGGGCCGGTCACGAAGCCAGTGTAGAGGCTGATCTCCTGCCAGCCCCAGGCCAGCAGCCCGCCCGAGAAGGACACATAGGCAGCCCAGCGGCTGGTGTCGTCCGCCGTACTCCACATTGCATAGAAGGAGAGGCCCAGCACTGCCGTGGCACCGGCCATGCTCCACTTGAAGGTCCGGACCGGAAGCTGATCGAGATAGAAGATCAGTCCGGTCGAGAACCACCAGAGGAACAAGGCGTAAGCGATGGGCAGGGCGTAATCCATCAGTTGAGCGTCACCACGTTGGAGCCAGGCGGATATCGCGCGGCAGTTCGTTGGTCTTCGAGGGCAACAGGTAGAGCCGCAGGAAGGTGAATCCTGCCGCCGCTACTGTCCGGAGCCTCCCGATCTTGGCTGTCATGCCGCCCTTTTGCTGCCATTCGGAATTGCGGTCATTGATTTTTCTCAATTTCTCCAAACCGGCGAAAAAGGCCGGATTGTCGATATCGAGTTCCAGCGGGAAGACCTGACGGGAGATTTCCGAGGTGATCTTGAACACCTTGTAGCCATATTCCGTGGGCTCGATGCCGAGCGCCTCGTGGAAATGCGGGCGCTGGTGGTCGCGCACATACATGGTGGCGAAAACGGCGAGCAGGAAGAACTTCACCCAGTATTTGTTGATCCCCTTCAGCAGTTGGGGGTTGGCGCGCATCAGCAGCGCGAAGGCCTCGCCATGGCGGAACTCGTCGTTGCACCACTTCTCGAACCACTTGAAGATCGGGTGGATGCGGCGCTCGGGATGCGCCTGCAGGTGGCGGAAGATGGTGATGTAGCGCGCGTAGCCGATCTTCTCCGAAAGGTAGGTCGCGTAGAAAATGAACTTCGGCTTGAAGAACGTATATTTCTTGCTCTTGGTCAGGAAGCCCAGGTCGACACCGATATTGAAGTCCTTCAGCGTGTCGTTGATGAAACCGGCATGGCGGCCCTCATCGCGCGCCATCAGGCGGAACAGCTCGCACATGTCCGGGTTCTTGCCGCGCTTTCGCATCTCGGAATAGAGCACGCAGCCTGAGAACTCGGCGGTCAGCGAGCTCACGAGGAAATCCACAAACTCCTTGCGCAGGCCCTCGGGCAGATCCTCGAGGGACATCTTGTCCCATTCCTCGTTGCGCTTGAAATGCATCTTGTTCGGGTCAGCCTGCATCTCCGCGATGAGAATGTCCCATTCCTTGCGGACCGAGGAGACGTCCATCTTGTCCAGCGCCTCAAAGTCGGTCGTATAGAAGCGCGGGCTGAGAACGGTCGACTCCTGGGCCTTCTTCAGCGTGTCGGCAGACCTGATTCCAAGGGTTTCGATGGTCATAGTTCTTCTCCAGAAAAGCTGAATTCCAGAAGTTCCATGAACTCCAGGTCGCCTGTCAATTTTACCCAGCGCTTTTCGAGCCAGTTGGCGCGGGTGATCGTGGCCTTGCGGCGCTCGATCATGGTCTCGCCATAGGGAACGATGATCGGCTTGCCGTGAACCAGCACCTCGTCGCCGGGCTCGATCTTCACGCCATCATCGAGTTCGACATGGGCGGCAAGGTTGTCAAAGGTGTTGACCACATGGACAGTGCACATCACGTCTTGGCGGCCGGCGGGAGCGAAAGGATTCAGCATCAGCTCTTGTCTCCTGTCGTTGAAAGGAAGGCAGCGAAGACCGCAGCGTTGGTCTGGCCATAGGCGTTGAGATCGAGCCTGACATCGGAGGCCGTGTCGATCAACATCAATTGGCCGTTGCGCAGGCGCTCGAGACGGTAGGGCGCGCCGTAGGAGACCTCGCCCTTCTTGCGCACCCGCATGAGGCCGCGCAGCGTGCCGCGCAGGAAACCGTTGGTGCCCGGCCCGGCCGAGGCCACGAGCTTGCCCGTCGTGCCATCGATGATGCTCACGCTGCCGTCTCCGGCATCCTCGAAGCGCAGCAGCTTGCTCTGCAGCACTTCGGAAGCGCCCAGATCCTGAACCGGCGAGAAACCGGAGAGCCGCGCCGCGGTCACCACAAGGATGGTCACGATCACCACGCTGAAGGCCCAGGCGAGGGGAAGCCTCGGAACGCCGTTGGTCGCTGCTTGCGGGGTTGCTTGCTGCATAGTCATCTCCTCAGGCCGCCACGGGTTCGTGACCGAAGCTCGGCGATGCCGCCGTGGCGGTTGCCTGAAGCGGTGCGGTTGCCGTGCCATTGAGGGCCGCCGAGAGAAGGCTTGCCACGCGGTCGGCATCGGGGATGCAGCGCAGGCAGGGCTGCGGATGACGGAAGTAGAACTGCCGCGCATGGGGCCAGAGCAGCATGTAGGCGACTCGTTCACCCGCCGCGAGCTTCAGCGGAATATCGCCGGCGCCGCCATTGAAGAGGCGTACCGAGGCACCGTCCACCAGCTTGAAGGGCAGGTTGATGGTGACGGGGAGCGCGATGCCGACGCGCATCACGAGGCGCTTGCTGGTGAGCGTGTAGACCGTGGTCCGCGCGCTGGCATAGGCCAGCCCGGCGAGAATCGTGGCAGCAGCCAGGCCCATGGGGATGAGCCACAGGAAGGGCCTTGTCGCTGCCGCGTAGGTCTCGCCGTCGGCGATGCGGAACAGCGCCTGCACCACGGCGAGCGCGATGAAGTACCAGATCACCTTGCGGGCATGGAAGGCATGTACCGCCAGATCCTGCCAGCGCGGTGCGCCCTGCCACAGCATGCGTTCGTCCTTGGGCAGGAACTGAGGCAAGCCCCGGACCGGTTCAAAGTCGAAATCGTCATGGTGGCTCATACGAGTGGCTCCGCGCGTTCGGGTGTCGCGTAGAGATGACCGCTTGCGTAGTAGGCGCAGATGCGGTCTTCCTCGAGACGGGTGACCACGTCCGGCTTCCGGTGGGCCGGAACCTTGGCGAACTGCTTGCTGGTGATGGACTTGACCGTCACCTGCCGCTTCGATCCGGAGATGCGGGACAGCGTGGTGGGCAGCAGCACGTTGCGCTTGCCATCCTTGCCGCCGACTTCGATCTCGAGATAGCGCATGATGTATTCGGAGCGGTCGACCCACACGTCGCGCACCACGCCACCGACCTTGCCGTCGGCACCGATGACGTCCATGCCGCGCGGATCGGGATCGTTCGCTTCGATGTGGAAGCCTTCCGCCGAGCGCAGCGGCAGCAGCTTTGGCGTGCCATGGACGGTTGCATCCGGAATGTCGAGGCGTTCGGCATAGGCAGCGGGGCCGACGCCGTCGACCATCGGGTCACCATCGGGCTGGAGCGGCGCACCCGGCCACGGGCCGATTGGCGTTGCCTTGATGGGGCGCGTGTCCTGCGGTTCGGCGCGGGGCGCATAGACCGTCGTGCCATCCGCCAGATGAAAAGCCTTGGGCGAGGGGATCGCCGGCCAGCCCTGCACAGTGATGTGGGCGGAGCGCTCGGATTCGAGCGGATAGCCCTCGCGCTTGTCTTCGCGCCTGACATAGAAGATCAGGGCCGCGAGGAAGGCCCAGAACAGGTAGAGCACAACCTGGGCGACGTCGATATACTGGGTGAAGGCTGCAGACATCATTTTTCTCCCACAGTCAGCCTGGATATTCCGCCAAACCGAAGCCGGACGGCTGCCGCTGGGCGCGGCCTCCACCCACGCGGACCATGGGTCCGATGGCGACGAGCGTGGCAAACAGAAGCACGATTTCGATCTGGTAGACGAAGAGGTAGCCGGCGGCGGGCCCCGAGAAGGCAGCACCCAGCGTGCCGTTTTCGGCAAAGGTCGAGATGAGGTCGCGGAGCGTACCGCTGGCCGCGATGGCGAGACCGGCCGCAGTCGCCTGAACGCCGCCCCATGCGCCGAGCGCGATGCCGCTCATGGTGCCGGAGCCGCTGGAGGCCAGTTCCATCGCGGCCGTCAGCATGCCGACCGAAAACAGTCCGCCACCGAAGCCGATGAAGAAGGCGCCGGTCTGGAACAGCGACACCAGTTCCAGTAGCGGGGCGAAGCTGACGGCGGCAAAGGCGGTAATGCCGGCGAGAATGCCGAGCGAGGCGATGCGGTAGGGGTCGCCGCCGCGGGCCAGCCTGCGGGCGGCGAGCGCGAATCCGACGAGCGTGCCAGCGGCCAGAATGGCGGTGAGCCAGGTGGTTTGGCCGACGCTCATGGCGAAGACCTGACCGCCGAAGGGTTCGAGCAAAATGTCCTGCATGCTGAAGGCGGCGCTGCCGAGGCCCACGGCGACCAGAAGCCGCTTGGCGCGGCCTGCACTTGCAAAACTGGTCCAGGCCTCGCGGAACGTGGTCCGGGGGGCGTTCGCGCTGGTGAGTGCCGGGTTGCGGGCTTCCTGCTGCCACATGGCGATGCCATTCAGGACGGCGGTGATGACGGCAGCACCCTGGATGATCTGGATCAGCTTCACGGCGCTGAAGTCGCGCAGCAGCGTGCCGAAGACCAGTGCGCTGACGACCATGCCGAGCAGCAGCATGACATATAGCAGTGCCACCACGCGCGGACGCGCCTCGGGCGGGGCCAGGTCATTGGCAAGTGCCAGGCCCGCGGTCTGCGTCGTGTGGATGCCCGCGCCCACCAGCAGGAAGGCGAGGGCGGCGCCGATCTGGCCATAGATGGCCGGGCCGTGGCCGTCGCCGGTGAGAACCAGAAGCGCGAAGGGCAGGATCGCAAAGCCGCCGAACTGCAGCAGGGTGCCGAACCAGATGTAAGGCACGCGGCGCCAGCCCAGCACCGAGCGGTGCGTGTCGGACTTGAAGCCGATCAGCGCGCGGAAGGGCGCGAAGACGATGGGGAGCGAGACCATGAGACCCACGAGCCAGGCAGGAACGCCCAGTTCCACGATCATCACGCGGTTCAGCGTTCCGGTCAGCAGCACCATCGCCATGCCAACCGAGACCTGGAAGAGTGAAAGCCTCAGCAGGCGTCCCAGGGGCAGTTCGGTCGTCGCCGCATCGGCGAAGGGCAGGAAACGGGGTCCCAGTTCCTGCCAGCCCTTGATGACAACCTGGTTGAGCCTCTTCATGCGCGCTTGAGCTCCTGCGCATGAGAGATGTAGAAGCCGCTGGTGATGCGGCTGTTGCGGCCGAGGCCCCAGTGCTGGAGGCCGGGTTCGCTTGCCGCCGACTTGTAGAGCGACGCCGTCGCGTGTGGCACGATGCGGGGCGACCTGTCACTCCGCGGAAAGAGCTTGCCGACCGTATGCATGGCGGCGAGCGCAGGCGTTCTCGGCGCATAGGTGAAGTGAATGCCGTTGCTGCTCATTTCGGCCAGCTTCGCCAGCATGCCCATCATGTCGGGCAGGCTGTAATGGATGAGGGAGTCCATCGCCACGATGTGATCGAACATGCCAAACCGCTTGTCGAGCATGTCGCCGGCGCGGAAATGGATGCGGCCGGCGCCCAGCGTTTCCGGCACGCGCTGACGGGCAATCTCGATCAGGGTGGGCGAGATGTCGACCGCGGTCACATCGGCGCCGC
>NZ_JBGSOZ010000182.1:0-47516 GCF_041738905.1 Aestuariivirga sp. | reverse complement strand
GAACATCGCGGGCTCTGGCCGCAACGGGCGTGTCACGCGCGCCGATCTCGCGGCTGCCGCGCGTCCTGCGCGTGCGACCTATCATGTTGAAACCGTGCATGGGAAAATCTTCTTCCGAGAATGGCCCGCGCAGGGCGTTGCCAGGGGTCACGCGCTTCTCATCCATGGGCTCTTTGCTGACTCACAGAGTTTCACCACGCTGGGACGAAAGCTTGCGGCGCAAGGATTTCGTACCTACGCACTCGATCTGCCCGGTCATGGCGAGACGGCCTGCAGCGCAACGAGCATCGATGACGTCTCATCTGCTGTATCGGCCAGCCTGCCTCCGGTAAAGTTCCATGTGGTGGCCCATTCCTATGGCGCGCTTATCGCCGCGAGATTGCTCGACAAGCTGTCCTCGCTCACGCTGCTGTCGCCCGCTGGCTGCGGCGAGGAAATCAACAGCGGCTTTGTTGCCGCAATGCTAAGCGGTGACATCGACAGGGCCATCCCCCTCCTCGGCGAAACAGTTCCAGCTGAGGCCCAGTCCGGACTTGCCGATCACATCGCGTTGCACGGCAATCAGCTCAAGGCCATCGCAGCTTCACTGGCCGAAGACGGATATCAGAAGGTTTCGATCCTCGCTGCATTGGCAAAAGCCACCTGTCCCGTGCAGGCCGTATTCCTCCGCGACGATGCGGTGATCCCGGCAACACATGTACTCAACCTGCCCTTCAACGTAGCGGGCCGGATCATGCCAGGCATGAGTCACCTGCCGCACTGGCGCGATCCGGATGCCGTTGCCGCGCTGGTTGCTGCCGTGTGATCAGAGCGGATTTTTCTCTTCCTGCAGACGCTTGTGGGCGGCGAGGGCCATCAGGCGTCTGTCTCGCCAGGCCGTGGCATCGTTGAGCTTTCCCTTCGAGACCACCGCGCGGCGTCCGGCATCGAGAATCTCGCCAATCGAATCCGGCCATGGCTTCGCCGCAGACTGGCTCTCGCCCACGCGGCGGATCGTTGGGCCATAGCGCTTCAGATAGTCCGCCACACCTTCCGGCGCATTGAGATCGATGGTCTCGATCGGCCCCATGAAGCTCCAGCGCAGGGCAAGTCCATCCTTTACTGTCTTGTCGAGGTCTTCGGCCGAAACATAGTCTTCCGAGATCAACCGGAATGCCTCGTTCAGCACGGCCAGCTGTAGCCGGTTCAGGATGAAGCCCTCGATCTCGCGCTTCACCGTGATGGGTGACATGCCGCAACTCGCCATGAAGACCCTAGTGCGCTCGAGCACCTCCGGAGAGGTGAAGTCCGCTCCGCACAGTTCCACGATAGGCGCCAGATGCGGTGGATTCAGGGGATGCGATACGAGGCAGCGAGACCGGCTCTTGAGTTCGCCGAAGATGATGGACGGCATGATCGCCGAGGTCGAACTCGACAGGATGCAGTCGGCGCTGGCGAGCCTCTCCATCTCCCCGAACAGCGCCTGTTTCGGCTCGGCTCGTTCCACGATGTTTTCCTGTACGAAGCCGGAACCGTCGAGCGCTTCTCCCAGAGTCGTCGCGCCCTTGATCCGTCTCCGGACGGAGTCCGGTTCGTCGATCAATCCTTCCTCTGCCATCTGTGGCAATGTCAGGGCGATGTGGGCCAACGCGCGGTCCACCTGTGCCGGATCCTGGTCCCACAGCGCCACCTCGTGGCCGCCGCGCGCAAACACCATGGCCCAGGACCTGCCGATGAGGCCCGAGCCCGCAATCGTCGCCTTCACTTCGGCACCGGTGCATCAGCCCGCAGCAATCCTTGCGCCTTGAGATCCTTCCACAGCGCCTTCGGCAGCTTCACGCTCATCGTCGCCGCGTTGAGCGCCACTTCCTTTGGCGTTACGCCGCCAGGAATGACACTCACCACTTGCGGATGGTGCAATGGGAAGCGCAGCGCCGCCTGTGGCAGCTTCACCTGGTGCGCCTTGCACACGGCCTCGATCCTCCGGACGCGATCGAGGATTTCCTTTGGCGCTGGATCGTAATTGTACCAGGCGCCAGGCTTGGGGCCGGTCGCAAGGATGCCGGAGTTATAGGGCCCGCCCAGCACGATGCCGACGCCGCGTTCCTCGCAGAGCGGCAAGAAGGAATTGAGCGCCTCCTGTTCTAGCAGCGTATAGCGTCCCGCCAGCAGGAAGATGTCGAAGTCGCCGGCGCGCGTCAGCGTCTCGGCCACCTGCCACTCGTTGATGCCAGCGCCGAAGGCCTTGATCACCTTCTGCTCGCGGAGCTTCACCAGCGCCTCGTAGCCGCCCGTCTTCTTCGCCATCAGTGTCTTCACGTGGGCATCGCGAGCCGCTTCGGACTTGTGGGTGAACACGTCCACATCATGTGCGAACACGATATCGATCGAATCGACGCCAAGCCGTTCCATTGAAAATTCCAGCGACCGCATCACGCCATCGTAGGTATAGTCGAAGCGCTCCTTGCGCGACGGCGTCTCGAAGAACTTGCCGATACCTGTCCGTTCCTCGGGCTTGCACACCTCCAGAAGACGGCCCACTTTCGTCGAGATGACGAAGTCCTTGCGCTTCTTGCCGACAAGGAAGCGGTTGAGTCGCGTTTCCGAAAGACCCAACCCATAGAGTGGAGCGGTGTCATAGTAGCGGATGCCGGCCTTCCAAGCCGCCTCCAGGGTCTTCTGCGCTTCTTCCGGATCAATGGCGCGATACAGATTGCCAAGCGGTGCCGCCCCGAAACCCAGCTCCGTGAAGCTGATGGTTTCGCCAGACGGCGCCTTGAAGTTGCGCTTCCTCATTTTGTCGTGCCTCCAGTGGTGTTGAGATCTGCAAAAAGTTCCGGCCGTTCGCGGGCGAAGGATTCGAGCTCCGCCAGAACAGCTTCAAGATGGTCGTTCATGGCGCGGGCAGCCTGATCGCCATCCCGCAACTCGATGGCGGCAACGATGGCCTGATGCTCGTTGAGGGTGAGCTCCATCCGACGCCTGGTGTTCAGCATTCGCCGCACGCGGTCAAGGCTGAGCCGCGCGGTCTCGGTCGCCATGCGCACGCGCTCGAAACCGAGTTGACCCTGCAGGGCCGCATGGAAGGCGAGATCGAAGCCATGAAAGCCATTCATGTCGCCGGTGTCGATGGCCGCCTCCTGGTAGCGGAGATTGCTGAGCAATTGTTCCACAAGCCCGGGCGCTGCGGTGGACGCAACCGTCCGTGCCGTCTCGACTTCCAGCGCGCGCCTGAGGAACATGTTTTCGCGCGCATCGGAAATCTTGATGAGCGCAACGCGAGACCCGCTCTGGGGAATGATGTCGACGAGCCCTTCCGTGGCCAGCCGGTTCATGGCCTCGCCGACCGGAAACCGTGAGACGCCCAGCCTTGTGGCGATCGCCTGCTTGTCGAGGAATTCGCCCGGCTTCAGGTCCAGCTGCACGATGGCTTCGCGGAGCGCCGTATGGACCCGTGCCGTCGCGCCTCCCTTGGCCGCCGCCCGGCCCGGAGACAGAAAATCATAGGTGACGGCGGCAACTGACATGCTAACATGTTAGTCAGATTCACGAGGCTGGCAAGCCCTGCAACGAAAAGAGAGACACCCATGATCGCCACCGTGCCGAAAGTGCCCCGCATGCTTCGCCTCACGCCCGAGGACAATGTCCTGGTGGCCATCGACACCGTCGACAAGGGAACGGTCGCTCCTGAGGGCATCACCGCGCTGGACCGCATCGGCAAAGGCCACAAGATGGCCTCGACCGACATCAAGTCAGGTGATGCCATCCGGAAGTTCGGCCAGATCATCGGTTTCGCCAAGCAGGACATTCCCAAGGGAACCTGGATCCACGAACACAACACCGGCATGCATGATTTCGCCCGCGACTATGCCTATGCCCAGGAAGCCAAGCCCGAGGACATCCTGCCGCTCGACAAGCAGGCCACTTTCCAGGGCCTTCGCCGCGCCAACGGCAAGGTTGGCACCCGCAACTACATCGGCGTCCTCACCTCGGTGAATTGTTCGGCCACGGTGGCGGGCTTCATCGCGGAGGAAGTGAAGCGGTCGGGCATGTTGAACGACTATCCCAACATCGACGGCGTGGTGGCGCTCAAGATGGACAATGGCTGCGTCGTCGATTATCGCGGTGCCATTTTCGACATCCTGAAGCGCACGGCATGGGGCTATGCCACCAACCCCAACATGGGCGGTGTCCTCATGGTGGGCCTCGGCTGCGAGGGCTTCCAGATTCCGCGATTCAAGGAAGCCTATAATGTTACCGAGAGCGAACTCTTCCGTACAATGACGATCCAGGAAACTGGCGGCACAAGAAAGACAGTCGCCGCCGGTGTTGCGGCCATCAAGGAAATGCTGCCGTACGTGAACAACGTGAAGCGTGAGACCTGCCATGCCTCCGAGCTCATCGTGGCGCTGCAATGCGGCGGCTCCGATGGCTATTCCGGCATCACTGCAAATCCGGCACTCGGCGCAGCGGTCGATATTCTGGTGAGGCACGGCGGCACCGGCATTCTCTCCGAGACACCTGAAATATATGGCGCCGAGCACCTTCTCACGCGCCGCGCCGCGAGCCGCGAAGTGGGCGAGAAGCTCGTCGACATCATCAAGTGGTGGGAAGACTACACGCAGCGCAACAACATGGAGATGAACAACAATCCGTCTCCGGGCAACAAGCTGGGCGGCCTTACAACCATTCTCGAAAAATCGCTCGGCGCGGCGGCGAAGGGCGGCACCACCACGCTCCGTCACGTCTATCGCTATGCAGAGCCGGTCACTGGCAAGGGCTTCGTCTTCATGGATACGCCCGGCTACGATCCGGTGGCGGCCACGGGCCAGGTCGCGGGCGGCGCCAATCTCCTGTGCTTCACCACGGGACGAGGCTCGGCTTACGGATGCAAGCCGGTGCCCTCGATCAAGCTCGCCACCAACTCCGACATCTACCATCGCATGATCGACGACATGGACATCAACTGCGGCGACATTCTCGACGGCGTCTCGATCCAGGAGAAGGGCCAGCAGATCTTCGACATGATGCTGAAGGTCGCCTCCGGCCAGCACACCAAGTCCGAAGACCTGGGCTATGGCGACAACGAATATGTTCCCTGGCACGTCGGCGCGATGATGTGAGGCCTCCGGGCCTCCAGTCATCATTGCACCATGATTCCAAGTGAAAGCAGTTCTGGCCCCGGCCAGGGCGGTTCACGATGCGTAAAGCGGGAACTGCTAGGTAGCCTCCGGGGAATGGGAGAACCGGGGTGAGATGGGCCTTTTCCGCTCGAAGAAGGTGAGCCGCGGAAAGCAGCGCGTCGAACCGCAGCTCTTCTCGGGCCGCGGACGCGAGCGCAAGGGTAGCTCCCGGACCAACAGTTCTCAAAAGAGCACCCGCCGCCGGTCGTTTTTCGGACGCCTCATCCGTTTTGGATTCATGCTGGCCTTTTTCGGCGCCGTCGGGCTGGCCGCGATTTTCGGCTACATCTGGGTCACCCTGAACGAGAATGGCCTGCTCAAGATTCCGGACCGCGAACCCGGGATCATGATTCTCGCATCGGATGGCACCGTGCTGGCCGAGCAAGGCGCATTCAACGGCGACGAAGCCCGCCTCGCCGATCTTCCGAGCTATGTGCCGAATGCCGTCATCGCCATCGAGGACCGCCGCTTCCGCAGCCACTATGGCGTCGATCCCATAGGCTTGATCCGCGCCTTCTATATCAACTATCGCGCGGGCCGACTCGTGCAGGGCGGTTCAACCCTCACCCAGCAGCTCGCCAAGAATCTCTTCCTCAGTCCCGACCGCACCATCGAGCGCAAGCTTCAGGAAGTGGTGCTGGCGGTCTGGCTCGAGACGAAGTTCACCAAGGACGAAATCCTCCAACTCTATCTCAACCGGGTCTATTTCGGCTCGGGCGCCACTGGCATCGAGAAGGCGGCCCGCACCTATTACCAGAAGCCGGCTTCCGAACTCACGATCACCGAGGCGGCGACGCTGGCCGGCGTTCTCAAGGCGCCCAGCGCCAACAATCCCGCCGCCAACCCGCAAGCCGCCGCCGATCGCGCCAGGCTCGTCATCCAGAGCATGGCCGATGCCGGCTTCATCACCAGCGGCGAGGCCGCCGAACTGGCGGACCATCCGGCGGAACTGAAAGCCAGCTCCTATGTTCCCGCCAAGCAGTACATCGTCGACTGGGTCGGCGAGCAGCTTCCAGAGTTCGTCAAGGACTACGAACAATCGCTGGTGATCGAAACCACCATCGATCCGCAGCTTCAATCCCAGGCGGAGACTTCGCTCCGCAAGCGCCTCAACACCGAGGGTGCAAAACTCGCGGCCTCCGAGGGTGCCATGGTGGTACTCGACGGCACCGGCGCCGTCCGTGCCATGGTCGGCGGCAAATCCTACAAGCGCAGCCAGTTCAACCGCGCCACCAAGGCCAAGCGTCAGCCGGGCTCGGCGTTCAAGCCCTTCCTCTATCTCGCCGCGCTGGAACAGGGTTTCACTCCCGACACGATCGAAGTCGACGAACCAGTTCGGATCGGCAACTGGAGCCCCGAGAACTACCGCAAGAAATATCTTGGCCCCGTGACGCTCGAGACAGCCCTTGCTCTCTCGCTGAACACGGTTGCCGCAAAACTCGTGATGCAGGTCGGCCCCGAAAACATGGTGGCCGTCGCGCATCGGCTCGGCATCACCTCCAAGCTCGGTACCGATGCCTCCATAGCGCTTGGCACGTCCGAAGTAAGCCTCCTCGAAATGACGTCGGCCTTCGTGCCCTTCTCCAACGGTGGCTATCCCGTGGTGCCCTTTGCCGTGACGCGAATTCTCACCCGCGACGGCAAGGTGGTCTACGAGCGTAACGGTTCTGGTTTCCCCAGGGCCATCACGCCCTCTGACCTCGGTGGCATGAACCGCATGATGCAGGCCGTCGTCACCGACGGCACCGGCAACCGTGCTTCCTTCGAGGGCTTCGAGATCGCTGGCAAGACCGGCACCAGCCAGGACTACCGCGATGCCTGGTTCGTCGGCTACACGAGCGAACTCATCGCCGGCGTCTGGGTCGGCAACGACGACAATTCACCGACAAAGAAGGTTACGGGTGGCCTGATCCCGGCCGAGATCTGGCACGATGTCATGGAGCCGGCCCACCGGAACCTCACGCCGAGGCCCCTGCCGGGCGATTCGCAAGTGATCGCCGGCGTGCCTTCCACCATCACGCAGGTGGACGTGCAGGAGGGGTCAGGCGACAGTGTTCCACCTCCCCGCTCCCAGAACGGCGGGTTCTTCGACAGCCTTTTTGGCAGCAAGAAGAAGACGCAGGCCGAACCCCAGCGCAAGCGCACCACCCTTACGGCGGCCGAGCGGACGAAGCGGGCGCAGGAAGAGCGCTGACGGTCTAGACGACCACGCGGTGCACGTCATGCCCGTGCGCTTTCAGCCATTTCTTGGCCCTGACGGCATCCGGACAATGGGTCAGAACCAGCCGCCAGAACCGCTGGCTGTGGTCGAGGTGCTTCAAGTGTGCCACCTCGTGGGCGGCGACATAGTCGAGAACATAGTCCGGCGTGAGAATGAGCCGCCACGAGTAGGAGAGGTCGCCCGCCGCGGTACATGATCCCCAGCGGGTCCGCTGGTCGCGGATGCTGATGCGCCGGAATTTCACGCCCATGAGCTTCGCATAGCGGTCCGAAGCCCTTGCCAGATCGGCACGCGCGGATGCCTTCAGCCAATCCAGCAAGCGGCGTTGCACATGGGCGCTGTCACCGGGAACATGGATCACGCCCCGTTCGGAATCGGCCGCGACCGTGCCGCGGCGGCTGTCGACATGGACGATCTCGTGCGTGAGGCCCCTGAAGGGAATGGCATGGCCGGGACGAAGATGGATGCTGCTGCCACGGCTCCGGACGTGCTGTTCGATCCAGCTTCGCGAGCGTTCGGTGAATTCGAGCGCCTTCGCGCGCGAGACGCCCTTCGGCACCGTCACCATCACGGCGGTGCCGCTGGTGCTGAGCCGCAGCACGAGGCGGCGCGCCTGCGCGTGGCGGCGAAACACCACGTCGAGGATGTCGCCGCCTATCTGGATTCGCGAAGGTTCAAGCGGTTTTGGCGCGACCGCCCGCTGCAGGCTTCGAAGCAGTCCGATCATGAGCGTTCTTATTCACGAACTCGACGATTCGCGGTACGATTTCTTTGCGGAATCGAGATCCGTTGAACACGCCATAATGTCCCACGCCCTGCTGCAAATGGTGCAGCTTCTTATCCTTGGCAAGGTTTGTGCAGAGATCCTGTGCCGCTTGCGTCTGGCCCACGCCGGAAATGTCGTCGCGTTCGCCTTCGATCGTCATCAGGGCCGTCTGAGTGATCTTTGACGGATCGACGAGCGCGTTGCGGTGTGTCAGCGTTCCCTTGGGCAGGTCATGGTTGACGAAGACCTTCTCCACCGTCTGCAGGTAGAATTCCGCGGTGAGGTCCATCACCGACATGTACTCGTCATAGAATTCGCGGTGCTTCTCGGCAGAATCGCCGTCGCCTTCGACGAGATGCCAGAACAGCTCGCGATGGGCATCGAGATGGCGGTCGAGGTTCATGGTCATGAAACCCCCGAGTTGCAGGAAGCCTGGATAGACGTCGCGCATCATGCCGGCATGGGGTGCCGGCACCTTCATGATGACATTGTTGCGGAACCAGTCGGAGCCCTTCTCCTGGGCCAGGTTGTTCACCGCTGTCGGGTTGCGGCGGGTATCGATGGGGCCGCCCATCAGGATCATGGTCTTGGGCGCGCAAGGGTCCTTCGCGGCATTCATCAGCGACACTGCCGCCATCACCGGAACGGAGGGCTGGCACACGGCCATGACGCTTGTGTCGGGTCCCAGGTGGCGCAGGAAGTAGGCCACGTAGTCCACGTAGTCATCGAGATCGAAGGTGCCTTCGAGAGCCGGAACTGTGCGCGCATCGACCCAGTCGGTGATGGACACGTCATAGTGCGGCAGCATCGCCTCGACTGTGCCGCGCAGCAACGTCGAATAGTGGCCGGACATCGGTGCCACGATCAGAAGCTTGTGCTGTGGGCGCTGCTTGCCCTCGATGAGCTTCTTGAAATTGAGAAGCTTGCAGAAAGGTTTCGTCAGCGCGATCTGTTCTTCGATGGCGATGAGATCGTCATCGACGATCGTGTCGGTGATGCCGAACTCAGGCTTGCCGTAGCGGCGTGTCGTCCGCTCGAACATTTCGATCGACGCGGCGCAGGAGCGGCCAAGCTGCGTTCCCGAAAGGGGATTGGCAGGATTTCTCCAGAAGTTCAGTCCAGCATCCGCCACGGCGCGCCACGGCGCCAGGGCAGCGTGGTTCATTTCGTAGAAATAATAAAGCACAAGCCTTTGCCCCCAAAATTAACACCGGACGCTAGCAACTCCGCCGGAACGGAGCAACCCGTCATTTCCTTCGACTTTAGGGGGAAACGGTTAGCGCGGCCTTTAAGTCCCGTGCCAGTCCGGGCGCATCTGCCGTATAGGTGAAATGCTTCACGTAACGTCCATCCGGCCCCATCAGGTAGATGATGCTGGAATGATCCATGAGATAGTCCCAGGGGCCGGAATTGCTTGCTTTCGCATAGTACACGCGATACGCCTTCGCCACGTCAGCGATCCTCTCAGCGCTTCCCGTGAGTCCCACGAGGCGTGGCCCAAAATTCTCAACGTAGGCCCTCAGCACCTCCGGAGTATCGCGTTCTGGGTCGATTGATATGAAAACCGGTGTGATCCTGTCCCCGGCAGGCCCCATCTGATCGATTGCCGCAGTCATCACCTGCAGTTCGGTAGGGCAGATGTCGGGGCAATAGGTGTAGCCAAAGAACACCAGCATGTATTGGCCGAGGAAATCCTTCTCGGTCACTCGCTTGCGATTCTGGTCGATGAGGCTGAAAGGCCCACCGTTGAGCGGCGTTCCACCGCCACCGGCGCCACCGGATCTCTGGGCAAAGAGGGCATAGGCGCCCACACCCATCGCGATGGCGAGAACGAGCACTGCAAACAGGAGGATCGAACGGCGCGGCATCTGGCTTCCACTTCCTTTCCTGAGGGAGATAGGCCTAGACTGGGAATAGCTCAACACAAACGGACGTTACCGATTACCGCATGTCTCTCGAGCTCATGAGCTATCCGCAGCTAATCTCCAGCGATGTGGAGATCGGAATGCTGCGCCTGAGAACCCTCGTGCGCCTGCGCTGGCTGGCCATTGTGGGCCAGGCGGGCGCCGTGCTGGGCGTCCATTTCGTGCTGGGCTTTCCAGTGCCGCTCGGCCTCTGCCTCGGCGCTATAGCGCTCAGCGCCTGGCTCAACATCTTTCTCACCATCCGCTGGAGAAAGAGCGTCCGGCTGCATGAAACCCATGCGGGCCTTCTTCTCGTCTATGACGTGATGCAGCTGGCCGTGCTGCTCTATCTCACGGGCGGCCTGGAAAATCCTTTCTCCTTCCTGTTCCTGGTGCCAGTGACGATCTCGGCGACTTCGCTGACGATGCGCTGGACGCTCTGGCTCGGCCTCATGGCCTTTGCCTGCGCCACATTCCTCGCCTTCAAGCACTACCCGCTTCCCTGGCTTCCTGGTGAAAGACTCGAACTGCCGGAGGTTTATATCGCCGGAATGTGGGCGGCCATCATCTGCGGCGTGGTGTTCTCCGCCATCTATGCCCGCCGCATCGCCGACGAGGCGCGCCAGATGTCGACGGCTCTTTCCGCTACCGAGATGGTGCTGGCCCGGGAGCAGCGCCTGTCCGCCCTGGATGGCCTCGCCGCCGCCGCCGCCCATGAGCTGGGAACGCCGCTGGCGACGATCGCCCTTGTGGCGAAGGAGCTGAAGCGCGAACTGCCGGCAAAAGGTCCGCATACGGAGGATATCGACCTCCTCATCAGCCAGACGGCGCGCTGCCGCGAAATCCTCGCGAGACTTTCGAACCGCGAGGCCCAGACCGACGAGATGTATCAGCGCACGAAAATCCTCGTCATGGTCGAGGATCTCATTGCGCCGCTCCGCGGCTCAGACGTGGTTATCGCGGTGACGAGCTCGGCCGATACCGACGAAAAGGCGCAGGAGAACGAACCGGTTCTGAAGCGAAATCCCGGCATCACCTACGGGCTCGGAAATCTTCTCGAGAATGCCGTCGACTTCGCCGAGACGAGAGTCGAAGTCGATGCGCGCTGGACCCCCGCTCAGGTCTCACTCACCGTCCGGGATGATGGACCGGGCTTCCACGAAAACATCTTCGATCGCCTCGGCGATCCCTTCGTGACCACGAGGCCAGGCTACGGAGAAGACACAGGCGAGCCCGGCCGCCACGAGGGCATGGGCCTCGGATTCTTCATCGCGAAGACCTTGCTCGAACGCTCCGGCGCCTCGGTTTCGCTCGCCAATCGCCCGGCACCCGAACATGGCGCGGTCGTCCATGTCGTGTGGCCGCGCTACCTTGTTGATCTTGGCAAGGCTTGAGCACGTAAGTGAAGTCATTGAACAGTCGGCTTTAAGGGTCTAGAGAGCCCTGAGGTTCTGTTGAAACAGCTGGACAGGTCACCCCTGGATGACAATCGCCGCCCTTCCCGCCGAGAAGACACTGCTGCTCGTCGATGACGACAAGCCTTTCGTCACCCGTCTCGCCCGCGCCATGGAAACGCGCGGCTTCGAAGTGCTGGTGGCTGAATCCGTGGCGGAAGGTGTAGCGCATGTGAAACGCTCGGCGCCCTCCTTCGCCGTGGTCGACTTGCGGCTGGGCGACGGCAACGGCCTTGACGTGATCGAGGCGCTGCATCAGGCAAGGCCGGATGCGCGCGCCGTGGTGCTTACGGGCTATGGCAACATTGCCACCGCCGTGACGGCTGTGAAGCTGGGCGCCATTGACTACCTGGCAAAGCCCGCCGATGCCGATGCCGTCTATGGCGCACTGGTGGGCGATACCGATAACCGGGCTGCCTTGCCCGACAACCCGATGTCGGCTGACCGCGTGCGCTGGGAACATATCCAGCGCGTCTACGAACTCTGCAACCGCAATGTGTCCGAGACGGCTCGCCGCCTCAACATGCACCGCCGCACTCTCCAGCGCATCCTCGCCAAGCGAGCGCCAAAGTAACGCTTCATTAACCGTACCGCACGCTGACCTTACAGTTTTGTAAGGTGAGGCATGGCGATTGCACCGTTTTCAGCAGACAGCGAAACGGAGACAGTTCCATGCCCTTCAAGCGCGACCTCGGTGCCTATCGTGAACAGTTGGAAAAGGATGGCTACGTCCTGCTGAAGGACATCCTCTCGGACAGCTTCATGGCATCCCTCCAGGCGTTTCTGGAGCGCTCGAAATCCGGACAGGTGGCCGAGTATGGCCAGTGGCGTATTGGCGGCAAGAAACACCAGTTCCTATATGATTTTCCCGACCAGATGATCGCGGAGCGCTTTCGTCAGGAACTCGCAGGCCTGACCGGCCTCAATGAGAATGGCTTCACCATCTCGGAGCGCCACCTCAAGCAATATGAGGACGATGCGCCGGACTACCCAGCCCCGCACAAGGACCGCGGCGCTTCCAAGTTTTCGATCGGCCTGCCGATCTTCCTCGGCCCCGAAACCAGCGTCTGCATGTTCCCCACCCTTGACCGGGCGCCCAACGAAAACGAGCGCGCCGTCTTCATGACGCCGCAGGACCATCCTGGCCTGGAAGGCATCTACAACTCGCCAGACGCCATGCCCCTCCACGAGGAGATGGGCGACATGATTGTGTTCCTCGGATCTGCGATCTATCACGAGCGCATTCGCCCGCGCGGAACGTCCGTGCTCTACATCAAGGTCAACGACGAGGGGTTCGATCCGCTGGGTGAGAACATCTACAAGCCTGCCAGGGAACTTGAACCAGCCTAAACGGCCGCCATCGGATCGTAGAGCCCATGAAGCCGCAGAGCCGCGGCCCTGGCGAAGGCCAGGGTCACGGCCTTTCGGCGTGAAGCGTGAAGCGCCATGGCCTCGGCCTGCCGCAAGATGTCGGCACCCCAGGCATCCGCCATGATCAGTCCGGTATCCGGGGGCATGATGTCGGGTTCCATGGTGGCGGGAATGGCGAAGAACAGACGGTCGCAATAATCGCGGTATTCCGGCCACTTGGTGTCGCAGCGGTAATCCTCGATCGAGGATTTGATCTCCACGATCCAGATTTCGCCGCTGCCGTTGAGGCCGATCAGATCTGCCCGCCGCCCGGTGGCGAGCGTGAACTCTGGGAGCACGGCAAATCTCGCAGCGCGCAACAGGCGTCCCACACCACGCTGGATCATCAGCGCCGTGTCTGACTGGCGTCCGTCGGATTTAAGTTGCAGGGGCATGATTGCCTCTTGTTCGTGTTGCCGTCCTGACCCTAATCTCTGCTCCATAATCATTGCGCCGGTCAACGGCGCGTCGAGACAATTGCGCCGGTCAACGGCGTGTCAGGGGAGAGGGACGATGGGAGCCTTGCTTGCCATCAGCCGCGGCATTGACGCGGTAACGCGCTTCGTTGGAGTACAAGTCCGCTGGCTCATTCTGGTCGCGGTCATCGTCTCGGCGGCCAATGCCATCATTCGAAAAACCTTCGACACCAGTTCCAATGCCTGGCTGGAGTTGCAATGGCTGCTCTTCGGCGCCGTCTTTATGCTGGCTGCCGCCTACACGCTCCAGAAAAATGCACATGTGCGGATCGATGTCATCTCCAGCCGCATCTCCAAGACCGCGCGTGATGTGATCGATCTCCTGGGGCACATCTTCATGCTGGCACCCATCACCCTTATCCTCATCTGGCTTTCAGCTCCCTATTTCGTTGACAGCTTTATGGAGGGCGAGAATTCCAACAATGCAGGCGGCCTGCCGGTCTGGCCCGCTAAGTTCCTCGTTTTTGCAGGGTTTCTTCTCCTCTTTTTCCAGATGATCTCAGAAATCATCAAGCGCTCTGCGGTGCTGATGGGCATCATTGCCGATCCTGCTGCCGAGACCGTTCATGGGCATTCGCCTTCCGACACGGCTCCCTCGGGAGGCCACAACGAATGATCGACCTCATTGCCCACAATCTCGCGCCGATCATGTTCCTGGCGCTCATCGCCTTCCTTCTGCTGGGCTATCCGGTCGCCTTCGCGTTGGCCGCCAATGGCCTCTTCTTCTTTTTCATCGCGGTCGAACTGTCGCCCTACTCGAACGAGATTTCGCTCTCCTGGCCGCTATTGCAGACCTTGCCGGGCCGCGTGCTCGATGTGATGCGGAACGATACACTACTCGCCATTCCTTTCTTCACATTCATGGGAATCATTCTCGAGAAATCCGGAATGGCGGAAGACCTGCTCGATACGGTGGGCCAGCTCTTCGGGCCCATCCGGGGTGGCCTGGCCTATGCGGTCATTCTCGTCGGCGCGCTTCTGGCGGCCACGACGGGCGTCGTCGCCGCCTCGGTCATCGCCATGGGCCTCATCTCGCTGCCCATCATGCTCCGTTATGGATATGACAGGCCGCTCGCCACCGGTGTCATCGCGGCCTCGGGTACACTGGCCCAGATCATCCCGCCCTCCCTCGTGCTCATCGTGCTGGCCGACCAGCTTGGCCGTTCCGTGGGCGACATGTATTCAGGCGCGCTCATTCCCGGCCTGATCCTCACGGCACTCTATTGCGCCTACGTACTCGTCATCTCCATCCTGCAACCGCAGAAGGTGCCAGCCCTGCCGCTTGCCGCGCGCACGCTGAGGGGAAGTGCGTTTCCTCTCCTGGTCCTCATGGTGGCCGCGCTGGCAATTGCGGTCGCTTGCTATCTGCTTTTACTGCCGCGCATCGAGAATGGCGCGGCCATCTGGGCCGCCACCATCGCAGTCGTCCTTGCCTATCTCTTCGCCTTTTCTGACAAGAAGTTCAGCCTGGGTTATCTGTCGGACCTGGCACAGCGTGTCGTCATCGTCCTCGTACCACCGCTCGCCCTCATCTTCCTCGTTCTCGGCACCATCTTTCTGGGGGTCGCGACCCCTACAGAAGGCGGCGCCATGGGCGCTGCGGGTGCGCTCGCCATGGCCATCGCGCGCCGTCGCCTGAGCTTTGGGCTTCTCAGCGAGGCGCTGGAGGCGACCACGCGGCTGTCCTGCTTCGTGCTCTTCATCCTCATCGGCAGCCGCATCTTCTCGCTCACCTTCTACGGCATCAACGGCCATGTGTGGGTGGAGGAACTGTTTCTGGGAATTCCGGGCGGCGCCTGGGGGTTCCTCATCGCAGTCAACGTGCTCGTTTTCATTCTCGGCTGCTTCATCGACTTCTTCGAGATCGCCTTCATCGTGGTGCCGCTGCTCGCACCCGTGGCGGCCAAGCTCGGCATCGATCTCGTCTGGTTTGGGGTGATTCTCGGGGTCAACCTGCAGACCAGTTTCCTCACCCCGCCCTTCGGCTTCGCGCTGTTCTACATGCGCTCCGTGGCCCCGGTGAAGGCCTACATCGACAAGGTGACGGGCGGAAAGATCGCAGGAATCGAAACCACCCAGATCTACAAAGGCGCGGTGCACTTCATCATCCTGCAGGCGATCATGATCGCCGTGATCGTGATGTTCCCCGGGCTCTCCATCACCGACGAAGGCCCGCAGGTCGATCCCAGCACGATTGACATCGAGATCCTAGGACCTGACCTGGGCGGAGGGGGCACCGATGGTGGAACTGACAGCGGCGTTCCTCCGCCACCATCCTTCGACTGATACAAAAAGGGCCCCCGAAGGGGCCCTTTTCGATTTCCGTAGTCCGGCCTTGCGGCTCAGAGCTGCTTCTTGCGCTGCAGCCCCATCATGAAGTTGTCGAACGTCGCCTCCGAAACCTGCTGCCAGAGATAGGCATCGGCGCGGAAAGCCACCATCGAATCATAGATCTTCTTGAACGCCGCATTGGTGCCGCTGATCTCGGCATAGGTCTCGTTCGCGGCGGCGAAGCATGCCTCCAGCACATCCTGCGGGAAGGGCCGGAGAACGGCACCGCCTGCCACCAGCTTGCGGATCGCAATCGGGTTCTTGGCATCGTAGCTGGCCATCATGTCGCTATTGGCCGCTTGCGAGGCCGTCCTGATGATGTCCTGATACAGCTTCGGCAGTTCCGCCCACTTGGCGGAGTTCACCATGGTGTGCAGCATGGCACCGCCTTCCCACCAGCCGGGATAGTAGTAATACTTGGCGACCTTGTAGAAGCCGAGTTTCTCGTCGTCATAAGGCCCCACCCATTCAGCGGCGTCGATCGTGCCCTTTTCAAGAGCCGGATAGATTTCACCGCCGGGAATCTGCTGCGGCACGACACCGATCTTGGATATGACCTTTCCGCCGAATCCGCCGATGCGCATCTTCACGCCCTGCAGGTCCGCCAGCGACTTGATTTCCTTGCGGAACCAGCCGCCCATCTGTGCGCCTGTATTCCCGCATGGAAAGCCGATGAGATTCTGGGTGGCGTAGAACTCGTTCATGAGTTCGATACCGCCGCCATAATACATCCAGCCATTCTGCTGGCGGGCGTTGAGGCCGAAGGGCACGGCTGTCGCCATGGCATATGTCGGGTCCTTGCCCCAGTAGTAGTAACTGGCGGTATGGCACATCTCGATCGAGCCCTTGCCCACCTCGTTGGCGGCTTCAAGGCCCGGCGCGATTTCACCCGCCGGAAACACCTGGATCTGGAACTTGTTGTCGGTGGCTTCCGCCACATACTTCGAGAAAGTCTCGGCAGCGCCGTAGATGGTGTCGAGCGCCTTGGGGAAGCTCGATGTCATGCGCCATTTGAGCTCGGGCGACGACTGGGCGATGGCGGGTGCGGCAAGGGCAGGCACTGTGGCGGCGGCTACGCCGGCCGACCGGATGAATTTGCGGCGATCCATTGTTTCTCCTCTTTGGCTCCAGGCCTTTGTCATTTTGTAATGCTTCCGGGTGGCCCGATCTCCCTAGTTCAGCACTATACGGAAAGAAATACTCTCGGCAATCTCTCTGCGCATGCCCGCAATTGGTTTAATATAGAAGTGAACTAACGATGAGGTCTCTTATGCCAAAGTCACGTATCGAGCGGGACTCAATCGGTGAAATGGCAATCCCGGCGGATGCCGACTACGGGATCCACACCGCGCGTGCAGCCGAGAATTTTCCAATCACCGGCATCCACCTGTCGCACTATCCGGAATTCATCGAATCGCTCGCCATGGTGAAAAAGGCGGCTGCCATCGCCAACCGCGAACTGGCCTCCCTGAAGCCCGAGATTGCCTCCGCCATCATTTCGGCCTGCGATCTCCTCATCGCGGGCGATCATCACGAGCAGTTCGTGGTCGACATGCTGCAAGGTGGTGCCGGCACCTCCACCAACATGAATGCCAACGAGGTCATCGCCAATATCGCGCTGAAACTTCTGGGCCATCGGCGCGGCGACTATGCACTGGTCAATCCCAACGACCACGTGAACCTGTCGCAATCCACGAACGACGTCTATCCGACGTCCGTGCGCCTCACCGTGCTGCGCGCCTGTCCCGAACTGATCGAGTGCCAGCGCCTCCTAAAGGATGCGTTGATGGCGAAGGCTGTGGAGTTCGACGATGTCATCAAGGTTGGCCGCACCCAGCTGATGGATGCGGTGCCGATGCGGCTGGGCTCCGAGTTCCGCGCCTTTGCGGTGACCATCGGTGAGGACATAGAGCGCCTCAAGGAATTCGCGGCTCTCCTGCGCGAGGTCAATCTCGGCGGCACGGCGATCGGCACCGGCATCAACACGCCCGGCGGCTATTCGGAGCGTGTCATTCGCCATCTGGCGGAAGTCTCGGGGATACCGCTCGTGCCCGCCTTCGACCTGATCGAGGCGACGTCGGACCTGGGCGCGTTCATCACCTTCTCAGGTGTCCTGAAGCGCATCGCGGTGAAACTCTCGAAAATCTGCAACGATCTCCGCCTGCTCAACTCGGGCCCGCGCGCAGGCTTCGGCGAGATCAGGTTACCCGCCGTCCAGGCCGGGTCGTCCATCATGCCGGGCAAGGTAAATCCGGTGATTCCCGAGGTGGTCAATCAGATCGCCTATCAGGTGATCGGCAACGACCTGACCGTGACCCTGGCAGCCGAGGCGGGCCAGCTCCAGTTGAATGCCATGGAGCCTGTCATCGTGCTGAACATCCTGCAGTCCATGCGGATGCTCATCAATGGCATGACGGTCTTGCGCGAAAGATGCATCGTCGGGATCGAAGCTGACCGCGAACGTTGCCGTGAATTGCTCGAAGGCTCGCTCGTCACCGTGACGGCCCTCAACCCTTATCTCGGCTATGCCGAAGCCAGCCGCGTGGCGAAGGAAGCCTTGAAGAGCCGCCGCAGCATTCGCGACGTCGCCCTTGCCGAGGGGTTGATGACGGAAGCCCAACTCGAGGAGGCCTTTTCCACCACCAACCTTCTGGGCAATCGCTGAGTCCTACATGCCCCAGCGCAGCGACGGCGTGTGGACCGGCGCGTCCCAGCCCCTGGCAATCTCGTCATCGATCATGGTGACGGTAATCGAACAGCCCGCCATGTCGAGCGAGGTGACATAATCGCCGACCAGCGAGCGCACCGGCCTGATGCCGTGCTTCGCCAATTGCTTCTGGGCCGCGTGATACATCAGATAAAGCTCCATCGCAGGCGTTCCGCCGAAACCATTGACGAAGAGCAGCGCATCCCCCTTCCGGCCGAGGTCGCCTGCGATGGCGGCCACCATTTCCTCGGCGATTTCGTCAGCACTCCGCACCGTCACACGACGCCGTCCCGGCTCGCCGTGTATGCCCACACCCATCTCCATTTCGGTGTCGCCGATGTCGAACGTCGGCTTGCCGGCGGCAGGCACCGTGCAGCTCGTCAGCGCCACGCCCATCGAGCGCGTCGCCTTGTTCACCTTGTCGCCCAGCTCCTTCAGGAACCCGAGGTCAGCGCCTTGTTCCGCCGCGGCCCCCACAACCTTCTCCACAACGAGCGTTCCCGCAACGCCACGGCGGCCCGTGGTGTAGAGTGAGTTTTCGACCGCGACATCGTCATCGGTGATGACAGTCTCGATGTTGCGTCCCGCCATCTCGCGCGCCATCTCGAAATTCATCAGGTCGCCTTCGTAGTTCTTGACGATGAAGAGCACGCCCGCACCGGTATCGACGGCTTCCGCCGCCGCGATCATCTGGTCAGGCGTGGGCGATGTGAATACCTGGCCGGGGCAGGCGGCATCGAGCATGCCATGGCCGACGAAGCCCGCATGCAGCGGCTCATGGCCTGATCCGCCACCCGAAAGCAGCGCCACCTTGCCGGGCTTCAGCACCTTGCGCTGCACGAACTTGTGCTCGGCCCCGAGGGACACGATGTCGGAATGCGCGGCCACGAAACCGTCCAGGCTTTCGGTGAGCACATTCGCCACGTCATTGATGAGCTTCTTCATCGCCGTTTCCCTTCTCCCAATTTGTCGTCGTTTCTGTCTTCGTCGATCAGCTTGGCAATCTGGCGCACGAAGCCGCTGACCAGTCCATGCAGTTTCCTGTTGCGGTCGTCGTCGCCAAGATCGGGCAACTGCACCGCAAGCATCGGGCGTTGTTGTGTTTCGCGCAGCACCTTCTTCGGGTGCGCTGCCGCATAGAGCCTGGTGAATTCGCGCCGCTCTGGCGCTGAGAAATGGCAAACCTCGAAGATCTGTGCCAGATGGTTCGCCGGAATGGGCGTGGCGTAAGCCGGATTGGTGATCTGGCTCACGAAGCTGCGGTTCTTGGCAAGTGCAGTGGCGAGCCGCTGCCGCGTGCCCGAAGGCCTGCGCTCGATGATCTCCGCCAGCATCCGCTTGTAGGCGGCGACCTCGTCGTGCGGAACCTTCTCGCTCGTTGAAACCTGCGCCATGCTCACATCTCCGCCAGAGCAGCCTTGATCCGCGCTACCCGCGAAGGCGCAACCGAGAGCGAGGTGAGGCCCGCATCCAGCAGCGTCTTCAGGTGCCGAACATCGCTTGCCATGTCGCCGCAGAGACTGACCGGAATGCCATTCTCGCGGCCGAAGCGGGCAACGGACGCGATCAGCCTCCCTACGGCCGGGTGCCCGCAATCGTTGAGGGCAGCCACTCGTCCGTCATCGCGCGATGAGGCCGTCACATACTGCGTGAGATCGTTTGACCCGATGGAGAAGAAAGCAGCATCGGCGAAAAGTTCCGGCGTCACCGCTACGGCGGGAACTTCCACCATGATACCCAAGGGCGGCCTGCTGCAGGCAATGCCTTCCGCTTGAAGCTCCGCTACGCAGGAGGCGAGAAGCGCTGCGCTTCGCACAAGTTCATCCGGCACCGTGACCATGGGAATCATCACCTTGAGGCGGCCATGGACCGATGCCCTTGCGAGTGCGCGCAATTGCATGCGGAACACGTCTTCACGCGCCAGCGTCAGCCGCACGCCGCGAAGGCCAAGGAAGGGATTGGACTCGCCTTCGGGCGTCAATCCGCGCACCGGCTTGTCGCCACCAATGTCGAGCGTGCGGATCGTGACAGGCCGTCCCTCGGCCCATTCGAGAAAGCGCTTATAGGCACTGTACTGTTCGTCCTCTCCGGGAAGGGGTGCTCCATCACGGAACAGGAATTCCGATCGCATCAGCCCGATGCCATCGCAGGTCTTCACATCGAGATGGTCCAGTTCCTCGATTCCCGCCACGTTGACGAGAAGCTCGATCCGGCTGCCGTCGTTCCGCCGTGCGGGCAGGAGCCGGAATTGATTTTCAATGGCCTGCGCGTCACGGAGCTTCGCGAAATCTTCGGCATGGCGCGACAGGGCATCCGTATCGGGATCGGCGATCACCACGCCCTTCGTCCCGTCGACGATCAGCGTCGCCGCCTCATGCAGCACAGTCGCGCCGAGACCAACCACCATGGCAATGCCGCGTGCCCGCGCCAGCATCGCCACATGGCTTGTGGCGCTGCCGCCCCCGAGCGCGATGGCTCCGCCCTTGCTCCAGTCGGTCTCCAGAAATGCCGTGGGCGCGATGTCCTCACCCACCAGTACGGCGCCCTCTGCGGATTGCACCGCCTCAGCGCCCGACAGATGCCGCAATACGCGGTCACGCATGTCCTTCAGGTCAGCCGCACGTGCGCGGAAATAATCATCGTCGGAGGCCTCGTAACCCGCGATCTCGCTATTGAGCGCTGCGGCCCATGCCTGGTCGGCCACCACTCCGGAATCGATCGCCATCAACGCCGGTGCCGACAGCGCATCATCCTCAAGCATCGCCACCTGAAAACCGAGAATGTCCTGCGCCTCGCCGTCCACGCGTGCCATCAGGTCCGAGAGTTCCGCGATGGACAGGGCGAGCGCGTCCTTCAGTGCTTCGCGCTCTGTGTGAGGATAGCCCGATCCAGCACGCTGGGCCGCCTGACCCGACAGGTGCCGCACCGGCCCCAGATAGAGCCCATCGGATGCAGCGATGCCCCTGATCTCAGTGCCCATTGCCCGCTTCGTCGAAGTCACGCGTGACAAGACCGAGCACCGCGTCTAGTGCTGCCGTGGCGTCGGTGCCGGAGGCTCGCACGAACAGGGTGGAATGCTGCTTCGCCTTCATCGCCATCACTTTCACGATGCTCTTGGCATCGATCCAGGGACCGGCCTCGCTGCCCGCAATCTCGATGGTCGCGGAAAATCCCTTCGCCACCTTGGTCAGCTTCACTGAAGGCCGCGCGTGGAGTCCCACATCATGGGTGATGACCACCGATCCTGAAACCATCTCGCTCATTGCGGCGACAACTCCTCTGCCGTGCGCTTCACATCGGCGAGCGACCCGCCGCCCCAGGCCTCGGTTGCCGCCATTACTGCACCCTCCACCACGGGCGCATTGCAGATCACGATCTTGGACTGCCGCTCCTCGGGCAGCATCTCGATCGCCATTTCGCTGTTGGTCTCGGCCCCGCCGAGGTCGACGAGAATGGCTACGCCATCCTCCGACCATGCGGCATCGATGGCCGCCATGATCTTTTCCACGCTGGTGCCAAGCCCGCCATCGGGGTTGCCGCCGCAGAAGCCGAGCGGCACCTCGCTGCCCACCATCTGGCGCACCATGTCGGCGGCACCCTTCGCCACATCGGGTGAATGCGAAACGATGACGATCCCGACGGTCATGCCGTGCCCTCCAGAACCTCGCAGACGGATTCGATGATGATCTGGCTCGACCGCGAGCCGGGATCCATATGTCCGATGGAACGCTCGCCAAGGAACGACGCGCGGCCGCGGATGGCCTTCATGGGCACGGTGGCTTGTGCACTTTCCGCTGCCAGCGCGCGAACGCTCGCAAAAGTTGCCTGGCCGGAGGAGAGATGCACGGCGACCGGCCCCAGAACGTCGAGCATGGTCTTGTTGTTGAAATCCGCCTTGCCGCGCGCCTTCAGGGCTTCGACCGCCGCTGAGAGTGCACGAGCAAGATCGTCAAGCGTGGGCTCCGCGGGGAGTTCCTTGCCGAGCGTCATGAAAAGTGTACCATAGAGCGGGCCCGAGGCGCCGCCCACCTTCATCACCAGCGTCATGCCCAGAGCTTTCAGGGCCTCGGGCAGGGGCTTCGCAAGGATGTTCGCCTTGTCGGCCAACACCGCCTCGAAGCCGCGCTTCATGTTCAGGCCGTGGTCGGCATCGCCGATGGCGGAATCGAGCGTTGTCAGATCTTCGGAAGCGGCGATGATCCGCGCCGCGACAGTGTCGATCAATGCTTGCAGGGGAGGGGCCATGCCGGTGCCGTCCTGTGTTTAGTAATTTGAATTACTAAACACAGCATCGCTAAACATGCAAGCGCCCAGCTTCGCAGGTGCGAAAGCGTGCGCCAACTAATGGAGCGGGCGTCCTAGCTCCGCCGCTTCGGCGTCAGCAATGTTGCCGGCCGGCGTTCTTCCGCGGCCTTGAACAGCGAGAAGGTCTGGTTGACGTAGTTCACCGCGCCCGAGATCAGCTGAATGTAATTTTCCAGTTCGGGCGTGCGCTCGGCCTCCATCATCACCACCGGACGGTCCTGCGGCATCGTCTCGAACATGCAGTAGAACAGCGGCTCGCCCCGTGTGAGGACCAGTTCCTTCGACGTGTCATGCCATTCGAAGGCCCACATCAGCGGACGCGGCCACAGGTTGATCGGGAAGCGCCCGCCGAAGATCGTGCCCGGCATCGGATCGGGCCGGTAATGCATGAACGGCGCAACCTGGTTCAGGTAGACGGGTTCGTCAGTGATGAACACATAGGGCAGCGACATCTGGATCGTCGGTCTACCGGGGTAGCGCCACTCCTGCTCGGGAACCATGTGAATGACGTTCCCCAGCTTGTTGCCGCGCACCGGGCTGCTGTCGCCCAGCATGTTGCGAAGCCCCGCCTCACCCTTGGCACCACGGACGAAGCCCAGCCGCATGTCATAGGGGCAGGCAATCGAGAAGTAGCGGCTCTCGAGATTGATGACGGCCGGGCAGCGCGAGGCTGACTTGGCGTGCTGCTTGTTCATGTCCGCCGAGCGCACGCGCTCGGGCGGGTCGAAAAGGATGCCGCCCTTGTCTTCGTTCAAGAGCCAGCCCACCTTGACAGGTCCTGACCGGGGTCCATCGTCGTCAGGCCGCGCATATGTGATGTTGATGTCCATGGGTTGCGAGCCTACCGCGTGTTCGCCGCCGGTTTCAAGCTGAACGGCAGGAACGGCCGGGGCCGGATAACGCTACAGCCTGTCGGCACTCGCAATATGATCCAGCCTGTGCTTGGCTTCCGCGCAAAGGAGGAATCCCGTTCATGTCCGTGTTTGGAACCGACGATGCGAAGTATCCCCCGCCCAGCCGCCGTTTGCGGCTCGGTTTTGTCGGTGGCGGCCGCGGCGGACTTGTCGGCGAATGGCATGCCTCCGGTGTGCGCCTTTCGAATCGCTGGGACATTGTCGCAGGCGCCCTCTCCTCCAACCCGGAGAACGCACGCGTTTCTGCTGTCGACTGGGGGATCGCGCCCGATCGCGCCTATGCCGACTTCCACGCCATGGCCGAAGCGGAAGCCGCGCGTGCCGACGGCATCGATGCCGTCACCATCTGCACGCCCAACTGGAACCATCACGAAGCCGCCTCGGCCTTCATGAGGGCCGGCATCGACGTGATCCTCGACAAGCCGATGACGACCACGCTGGAAGATGCCATCGACCTCGTCCGCATCAGCCGCAAAACTGGCGTCTTCCTCGGTCTGACCTATCCCTATACGTTTCACGCCATGGTCCGCCAGATGCGGCACATGGTGCTGGCGGGCGCCATCGGCGAGGTGCGGCAGGTCCTTGTTGAGTATGCGCAGGACTGGGCCACGGGCCCCGGAGACCCAGGCTCCAAGGGTGCGGCCTGGCGGCTTGACCCCCGGAAGGTGGGCCGTGCATCCGCCACGGGCGACATCGGCACCCATGCCTTTCACATGCTGCATTATGTGACCAGCCAGCCCGTCACCCAGGTCCGCGCCGATTTCCATGTCTGCGGCGCACCGAAGCCGATGGAGGACACGTCCTTCATGAACCTGAGGCTCGGGAACGGCGCACCGGGTTCCATCTGGATCACCCAGGCCGCACCGGGCAACTATTGCGGTCTCAGGGTCCGCATCTATGGCCTCGAGGGTGGCCTCGAGTGGAACCAGGAGTTCCCCGAGCACCTCAGGTTCAACCGGCTGAATGCGCCCGAACAGGTCATCGTGCGCGGTCATGGCGCCGGCATGCTACCTGCCGCCCAGAGGCTGGCGCATCTCCCGCGCGGTCACGGCGAAGCGCTGACCGACGCCTGGGGCAATCTCTATACCGAGCTTGCCATCGCCATCGCGGCGCGCCGGGATGGAATCGAACTGCCGGCCGGCTTGCTGGAGCTGACCGGCGCGGAGGATGGCTCGCGCGGCGTGAAGTTCATCGAGGCCTGTGCCGACAGCCACGATGCGGGCGGCGTGTGGACGGATTGCTGGATCGATCCCTGACGGCCTGATCCCTAAGCGACAACCCGGCCCTTGCGGACTCAGCGCAGGTGAATGGCGTGTTCGCCAGTGGCCAGCGGCTTTCTGTCGGGGAAGCCCCCGCATGGCACCAGCCATGACTCGAACATGTCGGCGCACTTTTCCCACGTGAAGTGCCGTGAGCCTTCGGAAACCGTCCTGCGGTCGAGCTTCTGCGCGCGTTCGACCGCCTCTTCGAGGCTGCCGGCAATGCATCCGGTCACGCCATCCTCGACCACATCGAGGGGACTCGGGGCGTTGTAGGCTGCAACGGGCGTGCCGCAGGCCATGGCTTCCAGCATCACGAGGCCGAACGTGTCGGTGCGGCTGGGGAATACCATCACATCGGCGGAGGCGAGGGTCCGCGCATAATCCTCGCCATGCCGGAACCCGAGAAAATGAGCCGATGGATTGAGCCGCTCCAGCCGCTCGCGCTCCGGCCCATCCCCCACCAGCACCTTGCTGCCCTTGACCTTCAGCGCCATGAAGTCGTCGATACCCTTTTCGATGGCAAGGCGGCCGGCATAGAGAACGATGGGGCGCGGAAGGTCGAGATGGTCGCGCGGATAGTCGCGGAACTGCGCGCGGTCGACGCCGCGTGTCCAGATCCTCACATTCCTGAACTTCCGGCGGTCAAGTTCGGTACCGATCGATTTCGTCGGCACCATCACGGCCTCGCTCGGGGCATGAAAGCGCCGCAGCACCTCCCACCCAAGGCTGAGCACGCCGGGAACGGGCAGGCGCTTCGCCGCATATTCCGCAAAGCGGGTGTGAAAGCCGGTCGTGAACTTCAGCCCGTCTCTCAGGCACGCCCGCCGGGCCGCCCAGCCGAGCGGGCCCTCGGTGGCGATATGGATCGCATCGGGCCTCACGCGCGCGATTTCGGCGCTGATCTCGCCGGCTGTGATCCGTGTGAGCGAGATTTCCCGGTAGAATGGCAACGGCCGCGACGGCCTGCCCTCGGGATTGATGGTGTGGACGTCGTGGCCTTTTGACACCAGCTCGCGGATGACGGCGTTCAGCGTGCGAACAACCCCGTTAACCTGCGGCAACCAGGCGTCGGTCACGATCAGGATGCGCATGGTCTGTCTCCGCCTGCTCGAGTTCCGGTGAATTCCAGTCGATGATTTCGAAAGAGCCGTTCGCGTGCTCGACGAGTGCCGTGCAGCTCTCTACCCAGTCGCCATCGTTGAGGTAGTGGATCCCGTCGATGTCGCGGTCGTCGGGCGTGTGGATGTGACCGCAGATGACGCCCTGGCAGTTCCGCATGCGCGCCTCCCGCACCACCGCGTCCTCGAAATGCGAGATAAACTCGACGGCCTTCTTCACCCGGTATTTCAGGAAGGCCGACAGCGACCAGTAGGGCAGCCGGAACAGGCGCCGCACGCGATTGACCCCGGCATTGAGGCTCATCGAGAACTCATATGCAGTGTCGCCAAGTTTCGCGAGCCAGGGTGCGAAGCGGACCACGCCGTCGAACTTGTCGCCGTGCAGCACCAGGTAGCGCTTGCCATTCGCGGCAACATGAACCGTCTCGCGCAAGACGGCGACACGGCCGAACCTGAGGTTCACGAAGTGGCGGAAGTTCTCGTCATGGTTTCCCGGAATGTAGACGAGCTTCGTCCCCTTGCGCGCCTTGCGCAGAAGCTTCTGGATAACGTCGTTGTGAAGCTGGTCCCAGTGCCACGCCTTGCGCAACGACCAGCTGTCGATGAAGTCGCCTACGATATAGAGCTGGTCGGACTCCGTGGCCTTCAGGAAGTCGAGCAGCTTTGCCGTCTGCGCGCGCTTTGTGCCAAGGTGAATATCGGAGATGAAGATCGAGCGGTAATGCCGCGGCGGCAGAGAGGGTGAAAGCATGTGGCATCTGCCTTGTGGCAACTGCCGTCCTTAAGTCTGACTCCCGTGAAGGTTTGATGACGTCAGCTCCGGTTCTTGCCGTTGCCCATGCCTATCATCTGATCACCAATGACGACCGGCTGGAGAAGGTGGCGGACGATCTCGTCAAACACTTCTCGCGGCGGGGTTATCGCGGCAAGGCCATGTTCATCGCCATCGACAAGGTGACGGCGGTGCGCATGTTCGACAAGGTGAAACGCCGCTGGGCGGAGATGATCGCCCGCAAACGGGCGCGGCTGGCGGAGGTCGAGGACCAGACCGAACGCGCCGCACGGCAAGAGCAGGTCGAATGGCTGGCTGCAACCGACATGGCTGTGGTTGTCAGTCAATCGCAGAATGAGATCCAGTCCATGGCCAGGCTGGGCCTTGATATCGAGCCGCACCGCAAGCGGCTGGTGAAGGAAAATCTCGACGAGAAGTTCAAAGCCGACAATGACCCGCTCCGGCTGGTTTTCGTCTGCGCCATGTGGATCACCGGCTTCGACGTGCCGACCTGTTCGACCGTCTACCTCGACAAACCCATGCGCAACCATACGCTCATGCAGACCATTGCACGGGCAAACCGGGTCGCGCCGGACAAGAAAGCGGGATTGATCGTCGATTATGTTGGCGTATTCCGCAATCTCAAGGAGGCACTGGCCATCTATGGGAGCCGGATCAAGAGTGATGGCGACGGACCGATCAAGGACAAGCAGGAGCTTGTGCGGCAGCTCGCGGCGGCAATGGCGCTGGCGCTCGCCTATACCGGAGAGCGTGGCGTCGATCCAGCAGTGATTATCGCGGCGAAGGGCTTCGAACGGCAGGCCCGGCTTGTGGCAGCAAGGGAAGCGCTTCTTGGCAAGGAGGAGGACGTCAAGGCCTACTTGAGCCTTGCAGACGCCGTCTGGCGCTTGTTCAAGGCGATCCTGCCGGACGAGGCGGCGATGGTGCATCATGGTAATGCCGCCGTGCTGCGCGTGATCGCCGAGATGATCCGCAGCATGAGCCGCAAGAGGGGCCGCGACCTTTCCGAGGTGATTGCCGAAATCGAGCGGCTTGTGGACGAAGCCGTGACTGGCGCAGCAATAAAGGCGCCGATCCCATCCGGCGACGACCTTCACAGGCTCCTCGACCTTTCAACTATCGATTTCGAGAAACTCGCTCGACTCTTCGATCAGGGCGCGCGCAAGACGGCCACGGAAGTGCTGAAGGCCCAGGCTGAGGAGAAGGCCAGGAGCCTTGCTGCAAGAAATCCGACGCGGGTGGAGATTCTGGAACGGTTGCAGGCGCTCATTGATCAATACAACACCGGCAGCATGGGTGTTGAGGAGCTTTTCCAGGAGTTAAAGGCATTCACCAGCGAGCTCGATGCCGAAGAAGCGCGTCATTTGCGTGAGGGGCTCAGTGAGGAAGAGTTGGCAATCTTCGATATTCTCACGCGTCCGGAGCCGGTGCTTTCCAAGGCACAGGAGGTTCAAGTCAAGAAGATCGCGGGTGCGCTGCTGTCAAAGCTCAAACGCGACAAGCTGATTCTGGACTGGAGGCTGAAGGAAAATGCCAAGGCGGCGGTTCGAGAAGCAATCCGGGAGGAACTTGATCAACTGCCGGACGTGTACGAGCGGAAGATATGGGAAGAGAAGGTTGAGCGGACCTATCAATTCGTGTTCGAACAATTTGGTTTGAACTGAAGCCGCATTCTGAGCGCTAGCGGTTGCCAATTGGTTGCCAGACATGAAGCGCAATCACGCATCCAATAGTCAGTTCCATTTCATGCAATGATTTCAGTTTGTTATGGCGCACCCGACAGGATTCGAACCTGTGACCTCTGCCTTCGGAGGGCAGCACTCTATCCAGCTGAGCTACGGGTGCAGCTAGGTTCCGAGTCGTATATACCCGATTGGCATGGCGGTCCGCAATGGCCGGCGCTAACAAGCCGATTTTGGAGGTTCCAGCATGAAAGCAGCCATATTCGAAGCCTATCGGGGTCCGCTGGAGATCCGAAGCGTGCCCGATCCGTTCTGTCCTCCGGATGGCGTGATCCTGAAGGTCGAGGCCTGCGGCGTCTGCCGGTCGGATCATCACGGCTGGAGCGGGGCCGACCCTGACGTGGCCCTGCCGCATGTGCCGGGCCATGAATTTGCTGGAACTGTCATCGAGGCCGGTCCCGATTGCCGCCGGTTCCGCATGGGCGACCGCGTCACGGCTCCCTTCATTCTGGCCTGCGGCGATTGTGCCGACTGCCGGGGCGGCGAGCCGACCGTGTGCAATCATCAGTTCGTGGTGGGCTTCTCGGGCTGGGGTGCCTTTGCCGAAATGCTCGCCGTGCCGCACGCCGACTTCAATCTCGTGATGTTGCCCGACGAGATGGGCTTCGCCGAGGCCGCAGCCATGGGCTGCCGCCTGACCACGGCCTTTCGTGGCTTGGTGGACCGCGCCGCGCTTCAGCCTGGCGAATGGCTGGCCGTCCATGGCTGTGGCGGCGTCGGCCTGTCCGCCATCATGATCGGCGCGGCCATGGGCGCGCGGGTGCTGGCGATCGACGTCAATGACGAGGCGCTTGCCATGGCCGGGAGGCTGGGCGCCAATCTCACGCTCAACCCGAATTCCGCGCCTGACACCGCCCTCGCCGTTCGCGAGATCACCGGCGGAGGAGCTCATGTCTCGATCGATGGCCTCGGCATCACCGCAACCTTTAACAATTCGATCCGTGGGCTGAGGAAATTGGGCCGCCACGTTCAGATCGGCCAGCCGCTTGAAAAACACGCCACGCCGCCGATCCCGCTGCTCGAAACGGTCTACGCGCGCCAGATCTCCATCCTGGGCACGCGCGGCATCGCGGCCAGCAGGTTTTCTTCGCTGCTCGGCATGATTGCTGCTGGAAGGCTTGACCCCGCCCGCATGATCACAAGGCGCATTGCCTTGTCCGGTGCGGGTGCCGCACTTGAAGCCATGAATGGCTATACGGGCGTTGGCGTCACCGTCATAGACCGCATGAGGGAATAGGTGAAGGCTGGCATCGGCGTAACCGCGGTGGCATAGTGGCGCCCATGTCAGCCACATCCCCCCTGAAGCCCGGCGACCATCTCTATCTGATCGATGGATCGGGCTACATTTTCCGCGCCTATCACGCGCTTCCGCCCTTGACGCGCAAGTCCGACGGGTTGCCCGTCGGCGCCGTACAGGGTTTCTGCAACATGCTGTGGAAGCTTCTGAAGGAAACCAATGCCGGCCACAGGCCCACGCATCTCGCCGTCATCTTCGACCATTCCTCGAAGACCTTCCGCAATGCCATCTACCCGGAGTACAAGGCCCACAGGCCGGAGCCGCCGGCCGATCTACGCCCGCAGTTCGGCCTGATCCGGCAGGCGACGCGCGCCTTCAACGTGCCCGCCATCGAGCAGGAAAACTACGAGGCCGACGACCTGATCGCCACTTACGCGCGCCAGGCCGTCGAGGCAGGCGCCACCTGCCGCATCGTGTCGTCCGACAAGGACCTGATGCAGCTGATCAGGCCGGGCGTGGCGCTCTATGACACGATGAAGGACCGCGAGGTCGGGGAAGCAGAGGTCTTCGAGAAATTCGGGGTCAAGCCTGAGAAGGTCATCGACATCCAGGCGCTCGCTGGCGATTCGGTGGACAATGTGCCGGGCGTGCCCGGCATCGGCGTGAAGACCGCCGCGCAGCTGATCACGGAGTATGGCGACCTCGAAACCCTGTTGGCCCGCGCACCCGAGATCAAGCAGCAGAAGCGCCGCGAGAACCTGATCGAGTTTGCCGAGCAGGCCCGCATCTCGAAACGGCTCGTCACGCTCGATGAAAGCGTGCCGCTTGACCACGATGTCAGCGGCTTCGCAGTGGACACGCCGCGGGCAAGCGCGCTCATCGGTTTCCTCAAGGCGCTCGAATTCACGAGCTTCACGAAAAAGGTTGCTGGTGAACTGGATTGCGACATGGGCGCGATCGACCCCATTCCTGTCGAGGTGAAGTTCTGGCCGCCCGAGGGTGGCGAGCTTGCGCTGCAGGCGGCGTCGTCACGGCCTGAGAAGCGCACAGCGAAAACAGCGGTCTCGAATGGCAATGCACCTGTCTTGCTGGCACAGGCCGAAGGAACAGCGAGGGACGTCTCGGGACTCCTGTCGCTTCCGTTTGTTCACGCAGATTATGAAACTGTCACGGACCCAGAGGCGCTCGACCGCTGGATCACGTCAGCATACGAAAAAGGTTACATCGCAGTTGATACTGAAACCGACTCTCTCGATTCCATGCAGGCCAATCTCGTTGGCGTGTCGCTGGCCACAACACCCGGCAAGGCGTGTTACATACCGCTCACGCACAAGGCGGCGGGCGGCGGGCTGTTTGGAGGTGAGATTCTCGAAGGCCAGATTCCGTTTGCCGATGCCATCGCGAAGCTGAAGCCCCTGCTCGAGGATCCGTCCATCCTCAAGATCGGCCAGAACCTCAAGTATGACATCGAGGTGCTGAACCGCACCGGCATCGACGTCAGTCCGATCGACGACACGATGCTGATGTCCTACGTGCTGGAGTCGGGCGACGTGGGCCACGGGATGGACGAGCTCTCGCTTCGCCATCTCAATCACAAGTGCATTTCGTTCAAGGAGGTGGCGGGTTCCGGCAAGTCGATGATCACCTTCGACCGCGTGCCGATTTCCAACGCCTCGCACTATGCCGCCGAAGATGCCGACGTGACGCTGAGGCTCTGGCTCTTGTTGAAGCCTCGTCTTGCGGAAATGGGCAAATGCGCCGTCTACGAGACGCTGGAGCGTCCACTGGTCCGTGTGCTGGCCGGAATGGAGATCGAAGGAATCCTCATCGACCCGGAGCTGCTGCGGAGATTGTCGAACGATCTCGCCACGGCTGCGGCCGAGATTGAAAAGGAAGTCTACGAACTCGCTGGCGAACGCTTCAACATCGGTTCGCCGAAGCAGCTGGGCGACATTCTCTTTGGCCGCATGGGCTTGCCCGGCGGACGAAAGACGGCGACTGGCGCATGGAGCACCGACTCCGATGCGCTGGAAGACCTGGCCTCGCACGGCGTGCATCTCGCCCGCCGCGTGGTGGACTGGCGCCAGCTCTCAAAGCTGCGCTCGACCTATACCGAGGCGCTCCCCAACTACATCAACCCGGTGACGAAGCGCGTTCATACATCTTACTCTCTGGCGGCAACGTCCACTGGCCGTCTCGCATCCACCGAGCCCAACCTGCAGAACATTCCCGTCCGCACCGAGGAGGGCCGCAAGATCCGCGCGGCGTTCATCGCTCCGCAAGGCTTCAAGTTGGTCAGCGCCGACTATAGCCAGATCGAACTCCGCGTCGTGGCGCACGTGGCCGACATTCCGCAGTTGAAGAAGGCCTTCGCCGAGGGCCTCGACATTCACGCGATGACGGCATCCGAGATGTTCAATGTGCCCATTGTGGGCATGGACCCGATGGTGCGACGCCGCGCCAAGGCCATCAACTTCGGCATCATCTATGGGATTTCAGCCTTCGGGCTCGCAAACCAGCTCTCGATTGGCCGCGAGGAGGCGGGCGAATACATCCGCACCTACTTCAAGCGTTTCCCCGGCATCCGCGATTACATGGAAGCAACCAAGCAGGCCGCGCGTGAGCATGGCTATGTCGAGACGATCTTCGGCCGGCGCATGCACTTCCCGCGCATCAAGTCACCCAACGCTTCGGAGCGGGCTTTCCTTGAGCGAGCGTCCATCAACGCGCCGATTCAGGGCGCCGCAGCCGATATCATCCGCCGCGCCATGATCCGCATGCCGGACGCGCTCAGGAACGCGGGCCTCGGCGCGCGCATGCTGCTTCAGGTGCATGACGAACTGATCTTCGAATGCGTGGATGCGGAAGCTGAAAAGACCATGGTCGTGGTGAAGCGCGTGATGATCGCGGCACCCGAGCCCGCCGTTCAGCTCAGCGTGCCGTTGCAGGTCGATGCGAGAGCCGCCCAGAACTGGGAAGCAGCGCATTAGATCGGCATTCGCTCAACGGGAATGAGAGGTCAAGTTCCACAGAAAGTGCGGTACAGGGCTTCTCCGGGAACAGGCGCCTCGGAATAGCGCTCCATGCCCGGCTGCTCCTGATACGGCATCATCAGCACACGGAGCATGTTTTCGAAGGGCTGGTAGTCTCCACGCTCGATGGCGGCCTGGATCATCTCTTCGACCAGATGATTGCGCGGGATGTAGGCGGGGCTGACGGAGCGCATCAGCTTGTGGCGCTCCTCGTGCGGCTGCGGGTCGCGCTCCAGGCGGTCGTGCCACTTCGGCGTCCAGCTCTGCAGCCCGGATGCCTCCTCGCCATTGGCCAGCTTGCGGAATGTGATGGTGAAATCCAGCCGCGCCAGCTGCATCGCGTCGAGCAAGGCCTGGATCAGGTCGAGATCGCCGTCTTCTTCAGAGACGAGGCCGATCTTCTTCCTGAAACCATCGAGCCAGTATCGCGTGTAAATGGCTGGAAACCCTTCGATCCGTTCCGTCGCGATCTTGATCGCCTCGTCACGGTTCTCGTGCAGGAAGGGCAGCAGAGTCTCAGCCAGCCGCGCGAGGTTCCACTGAGCGATGGGCGCCTGGTTTCCATAGGCATAACGCCCATATTCATCGATCGAGCTGAACACAGTCTGGGGGTCGTAGGCGTCCATGAAGGCGCAGGGGCCATAGTCGATGGTCTCGCCCGAGATCGACGTATTGTCGGTGTTCATCACGCCATGTATGAATCCCACCTGCACCCAGCGCGACACCAGCTTCGCCTGCCGTTCCATCACCGCATCGAGCAGCGCCAATGCCTTGTTTTCAGCGGTGGCGAGATCAGGGTAGTGCCGCGCGATCACATGGTCGACCAGAAGGTTGAGCGAATCGAGGTCGCGCCGCGCCGCGAAGAACTGGAACGTACCCACCCGGATGTGGCTCGCCGCCACCCGCGTCAGCACGGCACCTGGCAACATGGTCTCGCGATAAACCCTTTCGCCGGTCGTCGCCGCCATCAGAGCGCGCGTCGTGGGAATGCCCAGCGCATGCATCGCCTCGCTCATCAGATATTCGCGCAAGACTGGCCCCAGCGCTGCCCGCCCGTCGCCCCGCCGCGAGAACGGCGTGGGCCCCGCGCCCTTCAACTGGATGTCGCGGCGGATGCCGTTGCGATCGACGACCTCGCCCAGTAGGATCGCCCGGCCATCGCCCAACTGCGGCACGAAATTGCCGAACTGGTGCCCGGCATAGGCCTGCGCGATGGGTGCCGCACCCTCCGGCACTGCATTTCCCACGGCTACCTCTGCGGTGAGCGCCTCGGGGTCGATGCCCAGTTCATCCGCCAGTCCGCTGTTCACCTTGATGAGCCGGGGCGCCTCCACGAACGTGGGGTTCACACCAACATGCATGGTGCCGGGCAGCCGGGCATAGCTGTTATCGAAAGGGATCGGGCGGGGGGCGGAGGAGGCTGTTGTGGCTGTCATGTCCCCAATATAGTCGGGTCCTGCCAGAAGTTCCCGGAAAAGCCTGCCTTCATCTTAAATATAAAGATTTCTTTATGTCGTTATGGACAGGCAGCGGTGCCCCTGCTATAGCAACCGCCGATTTCAGATATCCCGAGGACAAACATGACCCGTGCCCACCACGACTACCACGTTGCCGACATCAAGCTCGCCGATTGGGGACGCAAGGAACTCGACATGGCCGAGGTCGAGATGCCGGGCCTCATGGCGACGCGCGCCGAATACAAGGCGCTGCAGCCGCTCCGTGGCGCACGCATCTCGGGCTCGCTCCACATGACCATCCAGACCGCCGTGCTGATCGAGACGCTGGTCGCTCTCGGTGCGGAAGTCCGCTGGGCCTCTTGCAACATCTATTCGACGCAGGATCACGCCGCCGCAGCCATTGCCGCCGCCGGCATCCCGGTCTTCGCCTTCAAGGGCGAGTCGCTGAAGGAATACTGGGACTTTACCGCCAAGATTTTCGAGTGGCCGGACAACCAGCCCTCCAACATGATCCTCGACGACGGTGGCGACGCGACCCTTTATATCCTCCTCGGCTCCAAGGCCGAGAAGGACCCGGCCCTCGTTGCGCACCCGAAGACCGAAGAAGAGGAATATCTCTTCGCCGCCATCAAGAAGCGCATCAAGGAGCAGCCGGGCTGGTTCGACACGGTGAAGGCCGCCATCAAGGGCGTGTCCGAAGAGACCACCACCGGCGTCCACCGCCTGTATGAACTCCAGAAGAAGGGCGAGCTTCCCTTCCCGGCGATCAACGTCAACGACAGCGTGACGAAGTCGAAGTTCGACAACAAGTATGGCTGCCGCGAGTCGCTCGTCGACGCGATCCGCCGCGGCACCGACGTGATGATGGCCGGCAAGGTCGCCGTCGTCGCCGGTTATGGCGACGTGGGCAAGGGCTCGGCTGCTTCGCTGAAGGGCTCGGGCGCCCGCGTGATCGTGACGGAAGTCGATCCGATCTGCGCGCTGCAGGCCGCAATGGACGGTTTCGCCGTGCAGACCATGGAAGACGTGGTTGCGACCGCCGACATCTTCGTCACCGCGACGGGCAACAAGGATGTCATCACCGTCGATCACATGAAGCAGATGAAGGACATGGCCATCGTCTGCAACATCGGCCACTTCGACAACGAAATCCAGGTCGCCGAGCTCCGCAACTTCAAGACCACCAACATCAAGCCGCAGGTGGACATGGTCCACATGCCGAGCGGAGCCCGCGTCATCCTGCTGAGCCAGGGACGTCTGGTGAACCTCGGCAACGCCACCGGCCACCCGAGCTTCGTGATGTCGGCGTCCTTCACCAACCAGACCCTGGCGCAGATCGAGCTCTTCACCTCGTTTGGAACAGGCAAGTACAAGAACGAAGTCTATGTGCTGCCGAAGCACCTTGACGAGAAGGTTGCCCGCCTCCACCTCGAAAAGCTGGGCGTGAAGCTGACGAAGCTGCGCGACGATCAGGCGGCCTATATCGGCGTCACGCCGCAGGGCCCCTTCAAGCCGGAATATTACCGGTACTGATTCGCCTCCGGCCTACCATATGCAGGGCCCGGTTCCTCGGAACCGGGCCTTTTGCTTTAGGAGACCAGTTTTTATGCCGTGTTCTCGTGCCGGACCGCCAACAAGGATTCCGGCGCACCCCGTCTTTGGCTATACCTTTCGCGGGGCGGATGACTGCTGATTCGTGCGGCATCCCTGGACTTGGACCGGAGAGGACATGGGCGCCGGTTTCGGCAACACACTGGCGGGCGATCCGATTGCCCTCATTGCGGTTTTGGCCGTCCTCGCGGTATTCGCGTGGGCGCTCTATTCCGTCCGCAAGATGGCCAAGGACGATCTCTCCAACCGCCGCCGCATCGCCGATCTCGAAATCCGCCTCAACGAGGCCGAGACCGCCATGGCGTCCGAAGCCCATGTCATGATCATCTGGACCGGGCGCGATGACAGGCCCGACAGGATCGTGGGCTCCATGCATGGGGCCGCGCAGCTTCCCTCGGAACCAGACATGCTGCTGGACTTCGGCTACTGGCTGGAGCGCGACTCCGCCGTGGCGCTCATCGAGGCGCTGCATGAATTGCGGAGCGCCGGCACGCCCTTCAACATCGGGATCCGGACGCTGGCAAATGAATTGCTCGAGGCTGACGGGCGCACGGCGGGCGGCCTTGCCACGCTGCGCTTCCGGCCTCTGGCCGGCGAACGCCGCAACATGGCGGCACTCGCCTATGATGCCCACAAGCTGGGCAAGCAGGTCGAACGCCTGAGCGCGGTGCTCGATGCGGCACCGCTACCGGTCTGGCTGCGCGGAGCCGATGGCAAGCTTGCCTGGGTCAACCAGGCCTTTGTGGCCTCGGTTGAAGCACCTGATGGCGACGTGGTGGTGAAGGCAGGAATCGAAATCGCCAGCAACGCCAGCATCGACAAGACCCGGGCCGACCCGAAGACCGGATGTGTCGGGCGCATTCATTCGGTCATCGGCGGTGCGATGCGTGCCCTCGATATCCATGAGGTCGGCTTGCCGGAAGGAACAGCCGGCTTCGCCATCGACATCACCACGCTCGAGGAGGCCGAAAAGGAACTCGACCGCCATATCAAGGCGCATACATCAACGCTGAACAAGCTCGACACGGCCATCGCCATCTTCGGGCCTGACCAGCGCCTGCGCTTTCACAATGCGGCCTATGCGCTGCTCTGGCCACTCGATTCGAAGTGGCTCGATACGCACCCGACCGATGGGGAAATCCTCGACCGCCTGCGCTCGCAACGCTGCATCCCGGAACAGGCGAACTACCGCGAATGGAAAACCAAGCAGCTCTCTGCCTATACGACACTCGAACTGCGCGAGAGCTGGTGGTATCTTCCTGACAACCGTTCGCTCCATGTGGTGTGCGAGCAGCATCCCTTCGGCGGCGTCACCTATCTCTACGAGAACGCCACGAAGGAGATCCAGCTCGAAAGCCGCTACAACGAGTTGATCGGCGTCCAGCGCGAAACCCTCGACAATCTCGAGGAAGGCATTGCCCTTCTCGGCTCCGATGGCCGCCTCAAGCTTTTCAATCCCGCCTTCGCGCGGTTCTGGAGCCTCGATCCGGCCTTCCTCGAAACCGAGCCGCATATCGAGGACCTGACCAGGCATGGCCGCCGCGTCGTCACCGATTCCGCCGCCTGGGACGAGGTGAAGTATGGCGTCACCCGGCTCGACGTCGAGCGGAAGCCCATCACCGGCAAGATCAACGCGGCCGACCATATCCTGCAGTTCACTGCAGTTCCGCTGCCCGACGGCAATACGCTGCTCACCTTTGCCGACGTCTCCGATTCGGCGCGCATGGAGCGTGCGCTGCGTGACCGCGCTGACGCGCTGGAAGCCGCCGACCGTCTCAAGAACATGTTCCTGTCGAATGTGTCCTACGAGATCCGGACGCCCCTCACCTCCGTTCTCGGTTTCGCGGAAGGCCTTCAGATGGGCATCGCCGGTCCGCTCACGCCGAAGCAGCAGGACTATGTACGCGATATCCGCCGTTCTTCGGCTGATCTCAAGACCATCATCGATGCGATCATCGACCTCACCGCCATCGACGCCGGCGCCATGGAGCTGAGGCTCGAGCGCATCGACGTCACCAGCCTGCTCGAGGCCGTTGCCGAGAAACTGGCCCCCTCGATCGACAACCGCGACCTGACGCTCAATGTCGAGGTGGGATCCGACGTCACCTCGCTCGTCGCCGATGCCAAGAGGCTGGAGCAGATCCTCTCCAATCTTCTTTCCAACGCCATCGGCTTTTCAGAACCGGGTGGCACCATCCGCATGGGCGCCAAGCGGTCCGGCAACAGCTTGCAATTCTGGGTGTCCGACTCCGGCCGCGGCATCGATCCCGAGTTCCAGAAGCAGGCGTTCGAACGATTCCAGTCGCGTCCCATTCCCGGCGGCCACCGCGGTCCGGGCCTCGGCCTGTCCATCGTCAAGAGCTTCGTCGAGCTGCATGAAGGCCAGGTGTCGCTGCTCTCCAAGGTTTCGCAGGGCACCACCGTGCTCTGTACCTTCCCTGTCGATGGCCCCGGCTCCGCGCAGCGCAGTGCCGCGCAGGCCCTCGGTGCACGGAAGCTGGCCTGATCATGCAGTTTAACCATCTGTTCGATTCGCCCGAAGCGTCCGAAGCGTTCGCCGCCGAGCTCTCGCTCTTCGCGCGCCCCGGCATGGCGTTGCTGCTGAAGGGCGATCTCGGCGCGGGCAAGTCCACCTTCGCCCGCGCCTTCATCCGGTCGCTTGCGCAGAACAAGGACTTCGATGTACCAAGCCCCACCTTCACGCTGGTCCAGACCTATGACGAGACGCGCGTGCCGGTGGCCCATGCCGATCTCTATCGCATCTCTTCAGTGCGCGAGCTCGATGAGCTTGGCTTCGACGATCTCCTGAAGACCCATGTTCTGGCCGTCGAATGGCCGGAAAAGATACTGGACTGGCCGCTGGCTGACAGGCTCCTTGTCGAACTTTCAGGTTCCGGAAGGAGCCGGGAGGCGAAATTCACCGCTGGCGGCGCATGGATACAGGCGCTTGACCGGAACGCCGCCATCAGGGGTTTTCTGGAGCCGACGCGTTGGGGCAAGGCTGAGCGGCGCTTTCTCGAGGGCGATGCCTCGTTTCGCCGCTATGAGACGTTGCATCTGGATCACGAGCAGTCGATCCTGATGGACATGCCGGCGCGGCCCGATGGACCGCCCGTGAAGAACGGCAAGCCCTACAGCGCCATTGCCCACCTCGCCGAGGATATCCGCGCCGTCATTGCCGTGAATGGTGTCCTCGTCGAAAGGGGCTACAGCGCGCCGCGGGCAGAAGTCTTCGATCTGGAGCAGGGCTTCGCGGTAATGGAAGACTTCGGCCGCAACGTCTATGGCCGCATGATGCAAGCAGGCGAGGACATGCGCGAACCAATGGCCGAAGCGATTGCCGTTCTGGCCGGCATGGCGGCACGCGACTGGCCTGCGGATGTTGTCATCAAGGGCGGCACCTACCATGTCCCGCCTTATGATATCGAAGCGCAGTTGATCGAGGCCGATCTGCTCGCATCGTGGTTCTGGCCCTATATCACAGGCACCGATATTCCGGATTCCGCGCGCGCCGAGTTCGAGTCGCTCTGGTGCGACCTGCTTCCCCTTACGCAGGGCGGCAAGCGCGTCTGGGCGCTGCGCGACTATCATTCGCCGAACCTCTTGTGGATGCCGGAACGCGAAGGCCTCCGGCGCGTCGGGATCATCGACACGCAGGACGCGCTCATGGGCCACCCCGCATACGACGTTGCTTCCATGCTGCAGGATGCGCGCGTCGACATCGGCTTCGATGTTGCAGAGACACTTTATGAGCACTATTGCGCCCTGCGCGGCAGGGTCGGTGCATTCGACCGCGCCGAGTTCGATCTCGCCTACGCCATTCTGGGAGCCCAGCGCGCCACCAAGATTCTCGGCATCTTTGCGCGGCTTTCGAAGCGCGATGGCAAGCACGGCTACCTCCGTCACATTCCGCGCGTGTCGCGCTATCTCGAACGGGATCTTGCCCATCCGCGTCTTGCCAAACTGAAAGCCTGGTTCGACCGCCACATGCCCGCTACCGTGCGCGAGCGCAGCCAATGAGCCGCGTCGGCAGAACGGCCATGGTTCTTGCCGCAGGCTATGGCCAGCGCATGAGGCCATTGACGCTCACTTGCCCCAAGCCTCTGGTGGAGGTCGCGGGCCGCTCCCTCATCGACTACGGCTTCGACCGGCTTCGTGAGGCGCGAGTCGATACCGCTGTCGTCAACGTGCATTATCTGGCGGAGCAGATCGAGGACTGGGCTCACCGCCAGACAAGTCCGCAGATCATCATTTCCGACGAGCGCGCTGAAATCCTCGATACCGGCGGCGGCGTAGCCCTGGCCCTTCCGAATCTGGGCCCTGATCCCTTCTTCGTCATCAACAGCGACAGCTTCTGGATCGAGCGCGGTGAACCCGCGCTTGATCGGCTGCGCGCGGCGTGGGACGATGAAACGATGGATTGTCTCCTGTTGCTCTGCCCCCTCGGCCAGACGGTCGGCTATGATGGAACGGGCGATTTCGTGCGCGGCGCCGATGGCCGCCTCGCACGGAAGTCGGCTTCCGCCGGAGAGCCATTGGCCTATATCGGCGGCTATCTCGTTTCGCCCCGCCTCTTCCACGATGCCCCCATGGGCAAGTTCTCGATGAACCTCCTGTGGGATCGCGCCATCGCGAAGGGACGCCTTTTCGGCCTCTCGCATCTCGGCCGCTGGCTTCATGTCGGAACGCCAGAGGCCATCCCTCTGGCCGAAGCCGCGCTGAAGGGATGAGCGATGAGTGGACAGCCGCCGCGCGTCTTCACCATCGCGCCAGACAAGCCCTTTCTCGAGGTTCTTGCCCGCGCTGTCCTGAAGGGTTTCCCCCGCGCCGACGGTAGCGCTCCCGGCAGCCTCGATCTCGCGCGCTGGACCATCCTGCTTCCCACCCGCCGCGCCGTGCGCGAGCTTGAGGACATTTTCTTCCGGCTCACCGGCGGCAGCGGCGTGCTCCTGCCGCGCATCAGGCCCATCGGCGACATTGACGAGGACCTGTTGGCGCCTGACCAAGCAGGCGTTGAACTCGGCACGCCGGTCTCGCAGCCGGGCCAGCTCCTGCTTCTCATGGACCTCATTGATGACTGGGCAAAGGCTCATCCTGAAGCCCGTCTGGCACAGGAAATCGCCCAGGCGCCGCAGCAGGCCACAGGGCTGGCCCAGTCGCTCGGCGAATTCCTCGACGCGATCGAGACCGAGGACATCGAGGTGGCGAGGATACCGGAGCTCTACGGTATCGAGTCCGCCCACCACCGAGAGGCCATCCTCGACTTCCTAGCCATCGCCCGGGAAAGCTATCCGCAGCGGCTGGCAGGTGAGAATGCCATCGGCCCGCAGGCTCGTCGCTCGAAGGTTCTGAGGCATGAGGCGGCACGGCTTTCCAACACCCGCACCAGCCTTCCCTTCATTGCAGCAGGCTCTACCGGATCGATACCCGCGACGTGCGAACTGCTGAAATCCATCGCGGCCCTTCCCAACGGCGCCGTGGTGCTCCCCGGCCTCGACCAGGTGATGGATGAGCCAAGCTGGCTCGCGCTTGGCCCCACCCATCCGCAGCATGCGCTGAAGCAGCTCCTGATGAGGCTCAACACGCAGCGGCAGGATGTGAGCGAACTCGGCGAGGCACAGCCCGGCCCCCGCAATTGGCTGGTGAGCGAACTGATGCGCCCCGCCGAAACCTCGCACCTCTGGCATGCGGCCCTCAAGGGCCAGGAGCACCGCGTGGCCGAGGCCATGCAGGGCGTGGAGCTCGTCGAGACGCGGAGCATTCCCGAACAGGCCACAGCCGCTGCCTTGATTTTGCGCCAGTGCCTCGAAACGCCCTGCCGCACCGGTTGCCTCGTGACACCCGACCGCCAGCTCGCGCGCCGCGTGAAGGTGGAGCTCAAGCGCTGGAACGTGACGATCAATGATTCCGCTGGCGAACCGCTGGTCCGCTTCGGTGGCGCCTCGCTTCTCAATCTCCTGCTCGAATGCCTGCTGCAGGATTTCTCCGCCGAAACACTGGCCGCCCTCCTGCGCCACGACCTCGCAACATTCGGCTTGACGGCGAAAGAGGCGCGGCATCATGCGAGCGTCATTGAACTCGCACTGCTGCGCACCGGAACCGGTGCACCTGAAATCGGCAAGCTGTCGCACGCGCTTCGCCTCGCAAGCGAGGATCGCAACTCGCTTCATCTGCTGATCCGCGATTTAACGCAGGAGCAGTGGGAACAGACCATCGCTTCTTGCGTGCGGATTGCGGACGTCCTGGCGCCGCTGCTCAACAACCCACCGCAGGGCCTTCGCGACCATTTGGACCGACTCGCTGAAGCTTGCGGAAATATCGCTGGCGAGGCCCTCTGGCTGGGCGAGGGTGGTGACGTGCTGCGGGAGGCCTTCGAGCTCCTGCGCGAGGAGTCGCGCTTCCTCCGGTCCTGCGACGTGGCCCGCGCCGCCTCCATCATCCGTCACTGGCTGCACGGCCTTCCCGTGCGGCCGCAGCAGCGTGACGAAACTCCGCTCACCATTCTGGGCCTTCTCGAAGCACGCCTCATCCGCGCCGACGTAACGGTGCTGGCTGGATTGAACGAGGGCACATGGCCCGGTGCCGCTGACTGCGGCCCCTGGATCAATCGCCCCATGCGAGACACGCTCGGCATGAAGCAGCCCGAATCGCAGATTGGCCAGACCGCGCACGATTTCGCGCAGGCCTTCGGCAATTCCGACGTGAAGCTCCTGTGGTCGCGCCGCATCGGGGACTCGCCCGGAACGCCGTCGCGCTGGATTCACCGCCTGCAGATGATCCTTGAAACCGCACAGCGTAAAGACCTTGCAGGCGGGGCCTCGCCGTGGCCGGGACTGGCGCGAAAGCTTTCCGAGCCCGTGGCGGTGGCACCCGTCGCCATGCCGAAGCCGCGCCCGCCGGTGGCACTCCGCCCCACCAAACTCAGCGTCACCCGCATCGAGACCCTGGTGCGCGATCCCTATGCCATCTACGCGCGCCATATCCTGAGGCTGGAACCGGTGAACCCGATTTCGGCAGCGCCCGATCCGGCCCGCCGCGGCCTCATCTTTCATGGCGCCATCGGTGACTTCCTGACGGCCTTTCCGAAGGACCTGCCTCCCGATGCAATCCAGCGGCTGGAGGATTACGGCCGCCGTCATTTCGAGCAGATTGCCGACTATCCGGGCCTTGTGAGTTTCTGGTGGCCGCGCTTCCGGCGTATCGCCATGTGGATTGCCGAGCAGGAGCCGGAGTTGCGCGAAGGCGTCGACAGAATCGTGGCGGAAACCGGAGGCGAGATGTCGCTCGACATCATCGGCATGGCGGAAGCCTTTCGCCTCACCTGCCGCGCTGACCGTGTCGACCTTCTGGCCGACGGCACGGCCCGCATTGCGGACTACAAGACGGGTTCGCCGCCGACCAAGCCACAGGTCGAGGCGGGCCTCTCACCACAGCTCACCTTGCAGGCTGCCATACTGGAGCAGGGCGGTTTCGAGCATATCGGCAAACGCGCCACCAGCCGCATCGCCTACATCCATCTCACGGGCGGCGATCCGGCCGGAGAGCTGAAGCCCCTCGACGTTCCCGTCATGGAAACCGCGCATCGCCATCTCGACGGCTTGAAGCGCATGCTCACGGCCTATGCCTCGCCGAAACAACCCTATTACCCGCGCGCCCTGATGGAGAAGGACGAAGACCAGGGCGACTACGATCATCTTTCGCGCTTCCGCGAGTGGACGCTGTCGGGGGATGTGTCTTGACCGTCAATCTCCAGGCCAGTCTTGACCAGCTCGCGGCATCCGATCCCGCGGCCACCGTCTGGGTCAATGCCAATGCGGGCTCCGGCAAGACCCATGTGCTGGTCGACCGTGTAATCAGGCTCATGCTTGGGGGCACCGAGCCATCGCGCATCATGTGCCTCACCTTTACCAAGGCAGCAGCGGCTGAAATGGCGAACCGGCTTTTCGAGCGCTTGAGCAAGTGGATTGCGCTCAGCGATGAAGAGCTTTCTGCCCGCCTTGCTAGTCTTGGTTCAGCCAATGCCGATGCGATGCTGCTCGAGCGCGCCCGCCAGCTCTTTACCCGCGCACTCGAAACACCGGGCGGCCTCAAGATCCAGACCATCCATGCGTTTTGCGAACGCGTGCTGCAGCTCTTCCCAGTCGAGGCTGGCATCGTTCCGCATTTCACCATGCTCGATGACCGCCAGTCGCTGAACTTGTTGCAGACGGCGCGCAATTCGGTTCTCGCAATGGCGAAGACCGAAGGCGCGACGGAAATCGGTGCTGCCCTGCTGGACATTGCCAACCGCGTGAGCCCGGATGGCTTTGACAGCCTCTTGACCCAGTTGCTGGCCAAGCGCGCCAATCTCCGGGGCGTGTTGCAGGAGGAGAGTGGCCTCGTACGCGCCGAGGCTCTCCTGAGGATTCACATGTCGCTGGTCCAGGGCGAGACGAAAGACTCTCTCACGGCCGGCCTCACCTGCGACGTCGAACGCTATCTCGACGTCGCATCTGCACTCGAAACCGGATCGAAGACTGAGAAAGATCGCGGTGCCGAGATCCGGGCGATCTGTGCCGCCGGCAACGTGAGCCTTCTCGCGCTGCAATCCATTCTGCTTACCAAGCAAGGCGAGCCGCGGAAGGCGGTGGCGAACAAGTCCACGCTCGATCGTCATGGCTGGCTTGGCGACTTCATCGGCGAAGAGCAGTCCCGCCTCGCTGATGCCATGGGCCGGATGGGCGATCTTGAATGCCTCTCCGCCACGCTGTCGGTCCTCCGGTTGGGCAGCGCCATCGTCGAGACCTTCGAGCAGATGAAGCGCCGGCAGGGAAGCTACGACTTCGACGATCTCATCATCAAGACCGGCGAGCTTCTCAGCGAGAAGCCCGATGCCGCCTGGGTGCTCTACAAGCTTGACGGCGGCATCGAGCATCTTCTCGTCGACGAGGCCCAGGACACGAGCCCGATGCAGTGGCAGATCGTCCGTTCACTGACGGAAGAGTTCTTCTCCGGCGAGGGCCGGCACGGCCGCAAGCCCCGCACGCTATTCGTGGTGGGTGACCGCAAGCAGTCGATCTATTCCTTCCAGGGCGCCGATCCCAATGTGTTCGAGCGCGTGCTTGTCGATGTGAAGGCGCAGGTGAAGGCTGCGGGTCAGGAGTTCCGGCCAGTCGATTTCACCGTCTCCTTCCGCTCGGCGCCTGAAATTCTGCAGGCCGTCGACGATGTCTTCGCACCCGACTCACAGGCGCGTCTGGGCCTTGACGGCGAGACGGCGCGCGACTGGCACCACGAATCGAATCGCCGCTCCGCGAAGGGCACGGTCGAGATCTGGCCGCTGATTGCGCCCGAGGATACCGATGATCGTGACCCATGGCAGGCCCCCGTTGACCGCGAGCCCGCCCATTCCCCACGCCGTAGGTTGGCGAAGAAATTGGCGCAAACCATCAAGGGCTGGATCGGCCGACGCCAACTCATCTCGCTGGGGCGCGCCGTCACGCCCGGAGACATTCTCATTCTCGTCCGCCGCCGCAACAGCTTCTTCGATGCCATGATCCGTGCCTTGTGGAACGAACAGGTGCCGGTTGCCGGTGCCGACCGCCTCAAGCTCAGTGAGAACATCGCGGTACTCGACCTGATGGCGCTCGCACAATTTGCCGTGATGCCGGAAGACGACCATGCGCTGGCCTGCATCCTGAAAAGCCCGGTCTTCCCCCGTCCCCTGACCGAAGACGAATTGATCGCGATTGCGGCGAAACGGAATGCGCTGTCACTGTGGGAGAGCCTGCAGAAGCAGGATGGCCCGCCCTTCGCTGCGGCTGCGGAAATCCTGCGGCCGCTCATCGCGGAAGCTCCATCGGCACGGCCCTTCGAATTCCTGTCTGGCGTTCTGGCAAAGTCACGGCTTCGCTTCGTGTCGCGTCTGGGCAGCGAGGCCAATGACGCCATCGATGCACTTCTCGACCGCGCCCTCGACTACGAAGAGGCAAGCGGCACCTCGCTCGCTGGCTTCGCCAACTGGTTCGCCGCGGGCGAGATCGAAATCAAGCGCAACATGGAGCAGGGCGCCGACGAGGTCCGCGTCATGACGGTGCACGGCGCCAAGGGTCTCGAAGCGCCCATCGTGATCCTTCCGGATACGGCGGCCGCTCCCACGCAGAGCCGTTCCAGCCCGCTCCTCATGCTCGATGGCGGGGACGTTCACGCCAGGGTGCCTCTGTGGCCCGTGCCAAAACTTGGTGCTTCCAAAGCGGTCAAGGCGCTCAAGGCCCTGCAGAAGGATGTGGAGGCGGCCGAGTACCAGCGCCTCCTCTATGTGGCCATGACGCGGGCCCGCGATGAACTCTACGTCTGCGGCTATGAGGGAAAGAACAAACCCTCCGACAACTGCTGGTATGAGACGATCAAGGCGGCGCTGACGCCGAAGATGGAGTCGCTGGGCGAGGACATTGGCTGGCGGCTCGGGGTCCCTCCCGTCGTCGCAAGCGAAGCTGCTGCAAGCCAGGTGGTTGCCAAGCAATCCGTTCCGGACTGGATCGCGCGTGACGTCGAACCCTCGCCGGCACTCGCCGTCCCGCTGATGCCTGTCCGGCCGGCGCGGTTTGGGCAGGTGGCGCGCGGCATTCTTATTCATCGCATCCTGCAGCAACTCCCCGAGCTGGGTGATGCCGAGCGCGCTACTCACATCGCCGCTGTTGTAAAGCACGCAGGTTTCGCTCCCGCACTCTCGGACGAACTGATAGCGCTCATCGGGAACCCCATGTTCGTTGAACTCTTGTCGGGCGAGGGCAGCTCTGAGGTTCCGCTCATCACGCAAGGGGCGGCCGGGCGACCGGAACGCCGCCGCATCGACCGTCTCGTGCGCACTGCCTCGGGAATCCTGATCGCCGACTACAAGACCGACCGTTCGGTGCCAGCCACACCTGAGGCTTGCAACCCGGAGTACTTGTCGCAGATGGCGACTTATCGGAATGCGCTCCGTCTCATTCACCCCGGAGAGGCGCTGCGCGTCTGCCTAGTGTGGACGGAGACACCGCTGCTGATGGCGATTCCCGATGAACTCCTGGACCGCATGTCAGGCCTGCAACAGCCCCGCCCTTGACCCGGATGGAGGGGACCCCTACCTTCCAGCCATACGCAACGGCGAATCCCGCCACACCCCACGAGGTTACTCCCATGTCCACCCACAAGGCGTCCGATGCATCCTTCGAAAAGGACGTTCTCCAGTCCGACACACCCGTCGTCGTCGATTTCTGGGCGGAATGGTGTGGCCCCTGCAAGATGATCGGCCCGGCCTTGGAAGAGATCGCCGCCAGCCTCGGTCCCAAGGCCAAGATCGTGAAGGTCAATATCGATGAGAACCCGGGCGTTCCCTCGCGTTATGGCGTGCGTGGCATCCCCACGCTCATGGTGTTCAAGGGTGGGCAGGTTGCCGCGACCAAGGTAGGGGCTCTGCCCAAGAACCAGCTTCAGGCCTGGATCGAGCAGTCGATCTAGGCTCAGGACCTATTAAACTGGTTGCGGATCAGTTGCAGTTTTGATTCAAGGCTTCCGATAGAGGAGGCCTTCATGAGCAAGCTGTTTCTGCTGAGCAAGTCCCAGATGTCGCGAATTTCGCCATGTTTTCCGCTGG
>NZ_JBGSOZ010000132.1:0-46965 GCF_041738905.1 Aestuariivirga sp. | reverse complement strand
GCTCAATCGCTGCCGAAGGCTGGCCAAAGATTGGGAATGCTTCAACCGAAAAGCCCTCTCCTTTCTGCACCTCGCCTCAATCAGGCTCATGCTCAGGAAACTATGCAACCCAGCATGAACTCTTCGGACAGACACTTAGGTCTTCGCCCCGCGACAGCGGGGAGAAGAAAGGGGCCCGCCGCAAAGCGGTGGGATAGATGAGGGGCAACCGGGCCTTGCTCATTGGAGAAACCCGGTTGCCCCTCTCCTCCCCCAACTTCGTTGGGTCCCCTTCCTCTCCCCTCTGTCGAGGGGCGAGGACATTCATAAATCCTGCACGTCCACCACGCCGGAGATCGCCTTGATCGCGCCCTTGATCTGCGGGGTCACCGTGAACTTGTTGCCGAGCGAGACATGGACCTCGCGGCCCTTGTCCATCATCATCACCAGCCGCACCGGCGCCCGGCCGCCATTGCTCAACCGCGCAGCGATGGACTCGATCGACTTCGCATCGCGCACGAAGATCTCGAGCCCCGTCACCATCTGTGCGGCGGCCTTGTCGAGCATTTCGACGCCCTGAAGCCTGAGCTTCACTTCCTCGCCTTCGACATCCGCCTCAACCCGCGCGATGACCGCGTTGCCGGGTTCGAGGAACTCGCGGCAGGCTGCGAGCGTGTCGGAAAAGCAGATCGACTCGAACTGCCCGGTGGGATCGGAGAAGCCCACGAAGGCAAACTTGTTGCCGGATTTCGAGCGCCGCTCCTGCCGGTGGGTGATGGTGCCCGCAAGCTTCGCGGCGCGGGCACCCTTGGTCAGCGCCTTCTCGTGGAAGGAGGCCCAGGTATCCACACCAAGCTTCTGCAACGGCTTCATGTAATCGTCGAGCGGGTGGCCCGAGAGATAGAAACCCACAGCCTCGAATTCCTGCGCCAGCTTGTCCATCGGCAGCCACGCATCGCGGCGCGGCAGCACCAGATCGTCCGATGAACTCGCCATGCCTCCGAAAAGATCGTTCTGCCCCGCCTGCGCCGCGCTCGCCGCGCGGTTGGCCATGGAGAGGATGGATTCGACCGCGTCCAGCACCTGCGCCCGGTTGGGGTTGAGGCAGTCGAATGCGCCCGCCTTCGCCATGCTCTCCAACGCGCGCTTGTTCAGCATCCGCGCATCGACGCGCTTGGCGAAATCACCGATCGACTTGAACGGCCCGCCCTCCTCGCGCACCTTCACCAGATGCTCGATGGCGCCGCCGCCCACGTTCTTCAGCGCGGCCAGCGAATAGAGGATCGCGCCCTTGGTGACCGCAAAATCCAGTCCGCTCGCATTGACTGAAGGCGGGATCACCTTCACGCCCACGCGCTGCGCCTCGCTGCGGAACAGCATCAGCTTGTCGGTGTTGCCCATGTCGAGCGTCATCGAGGCGGCGATGAATTCGACCGGGTAATTGGCCTTGAGATAGGCCGTCTGGTATGAAACGACCGCGTAGGCCGCCGCGTGCGACTTGTTGAAGCCATAGCCTGCGAATTTCTGCACCAGTTCGAAGATGAAATCGGCCTGGTTGGCATCGACGCCCTTGGCGGTGGCGCCCTTCACGAAGTCCGCCTTCTGGGCGTCCATCTCGGCCTTGATCTTCTTGCCCATGGCGCGGCGCAGAAGGTCGGCCTGTCCCAGCGAATAGCCCGAGAGCACCTGGGCGATCTGCATCACCTGTTCCTGATAGACCATGATGCCATAGGTCTCTTTCAGGATCGGTTCGAGCATCGGGTGCAGATAGTCCGGCTGCTCCTCGCCCTTCTTGCAGGCGATGTAGCGCGGGATGTTGTCCATTGGCCCCGGCCGGTACAGCGCCACGATGGCGATGATGTCCTCGATGCAGTCAGCGCGCATCTTCTTCAGAACGTCGCGCATGCCCGAACTTTCGAGCTGGAACACGCCGACCGTATCGCCGTGGCCCAGCATCTCATAGGTCTTGGGATCGTCGAAGGGCACCTTCTCGATGTCGAAGCCGGGCTCCCGCACGCGGATCAGGTGCTGCGCCTTCTCGATGACGGTGAGCGTCTTGAGGCCGAGGAAGTCGAACTTCACGAGTCCGGCCTTCTCGACATATTTCATGTTGTACTGCGTCGCCGGAATCTCCGAGCGCGGGTCGCGGTAGAGCGGCACCAGTTCTTCGAGCGGCCTGTCGCCGATGACGACGCCCGCCGCATGGGTGGACGCATTGCGGTAGAGGCCTTCGAGCTTCAGCGCAATCTCGAACAGCGTGCGGACGGTCGGGTCCTTGTCGCGCTCCTCCTGCAGCTTGGGCTCGCCGTCGAGCGCCTGTTGCAGGGTGACCGGATTGGCCGGATTGTTGGGGATCAACTTCGAGAGTCGGTCCACCTGGCCATAGGGCATCTGCAGCACGCGGCCCACGTCGCGCGTCACCATGCGGGCCTGCAGCTTGCCGAAGGTGATGATCTGCGCCACGCGGTCCGAGCCGTAGCGCTGCTGCACGTAGGTGATCACTTCACCGCGCCGGTCCTGGCAGAAGTCGATGTCGAAGTCCGGCATCGACACGCGCTCGGGGTTGAGGAAGCGCTCGAACAGCAGGTTGAAGCGGAACGGGTCGAGATCGGTGATGGTGAGCACGTAAGCGACGAGCGAGCCCGCACCCGAGCCACGGCCCGGCCCCACCGGAATGCCCTTCGCCTTCGCCCACTTGATGAAGTCCGACACGATGAGGAAGTAGCCGGGGAACTTCATCGCCGTGATCACGTCGAGTTCGAAGTCGAGCCGCTTGACGTATTCTTCCTCGGAGCGTCCCTCGACCAGCCCGCGCGTGGCGAGGCGGTGGGCGAGGCCCTCGTGCGCCTGCCGCCGCAGTTCCTCCGCCTCATCGCCGTCGGCAAAGCGCGGCAGGATGGGAGCACGCGACTCCACCCGGTAGGCGCAGCGCATGGCGATCTCGATCGTGTTCTCGATGGCCTCCGGAATGTCGGCGAAGAGAGCGGCCATTTCGGACTGGCTCTTGAAATAGTGCTCGGGCGTCAGCCGCCGCCGGTCCTCGGTGATGAGAACCTCGCCCTCCGCGATGCAGATCAGCGCGTCATGCGCGGCATAGTCCGCGGCCTTGGCGAAATAGGCCTCGTTGGTGGCGACCAGCGGAATTTCGAGGCTGTAGGCCAGGTCGATCAGGCCACGCTCGGTATCGCGCTCGGCGGGCAGTCCATGGCGCTGCAGTTCGATATAGAGCCGGTCGCCGAACACGGCCTTGAGGCGCTCAAGCTGCTCGGCGGCAAGCGGCCCTTGTCCCGCGAGAAGTGCATCGTTGATCGGTCCGGCCGGACCACCCGTGAGGCAGATCAGCCCGCCAGAGTGTTCCGCCAGATAGTTCCACTGGATGTGATGCTCGGCATTGTCGGGCGTCGAGAGATAGGCCCGGCTCGACAGCTTCATCAGGTTGCCATAACCCTCCTCGTTCTTGGCGAGGAAGGCGAGCGAGGGGATGCGGCGAAGGCCGCCTGTATGCTTGAGGCCGCCCTCTTTCTGTTCCACGAGGTCTATTTTCAGCGTGCAGCCGATGATGGGCTGGATGCCCTTTTCGGCCATGGCATCGGAAAATTCGAGCGCGCCGAAGAGATTGCCGGTGTCGGTGATCGCCACCGCCGGCATGCCCGCGTCCTTCGCCATCTGGGCGAGCGCCTTGATCTGCAAAGCCCCTTCGGACAGCGAAAAGGCCGAGTGCGTGCGCAGATGCACGAAGGTGACGCGTGTGTTGACCGATTCCGCCATAGGCGCATCATAGCGCCCGGCGGCGTGGGGTTACACCTCCGGCGGCGCCTCATGCACAGGAACCGCATGCGCCCCTTCAAAGGAGGTCAGGAACATCGCGAGGTTGTCGGGCAGGTGCTCCGTCAGGTAGCCGCCCTCCTGCACGATCACTGTCGGCAGGCCCAATGAGGCAACCTGCTCCGCAATCCGCGCGAAGCCGGCTTGCGTGACCGTGCCGCCCTTCAAGGGGTCGGCCTCGTGGGCATCGAGCCCCAGCGCGATCACCAGCACGCCCGGCTTGTAGGCATCGACCTTCGCCAGCGCGAGGTCGAGTGCGGCAAGCCACGGATCGTCGCCGCTGCCGACGGGAAGCGGCAGGTTCAGGTTGAAGCCGCGGCCCTCGCCCTCGCCCTCCTCGTCCGCTCCACCCCAATAGAACGGGTAATAGCTGGCGGGATCGGCATGGAGAGAGACGGTGAGCACATCGGGCCGCGAATAGAAGATCGCCTGCGTGCCATTGCCGTGGTGAACGTCGACATCGAGGATCGCCACCCGGTCATGGACGGAGCGCAGGTGCTGGACGGCAATCGCCGTATTGTTGAGATAGCAGAAGCCACCCGCCCGCTGGACATAGGCATGATGACCCGGCGGACGGCACAAGGCATAGGCCACGGGCTCTCCCTTGAGAACCAGATCGGCCGCCGTCAGCGCCGTCATTGCGGAGGCTGACACCGAGCTCCAGGTCTTCTCGGTGATGGCACAGGAGAAATCCATCATGAACCGCCCAGCCAGCGCCAGCACATGGGTCGGGGTCTGGAGGATGGGAGCCATGGCCCTCAGACTCGGCATTAGATCCGGGCCGGTTCCCTCGATCTTCGACCACTCGTCGAACGAGGTTCTGAGAAAGTTGAGATAGCGCTGGTTGTGAACGGCGCTGATCGTCTCCTCGCCGAAGCGGCGCGATGCGCAGATCTGCGCGCCGGATTGCCTGGCCCCTTCGAGCAGTGCACGCGCCCGGTCCGGGCTTTCGGGATAACCGACGATATTGCCCTTGCTCAGAAACTTGCTCGGCGCGTGGCCAAGCTGGATGGCGGAAAATACTGCCTTCATGTCAGTCCTCGAAAATCCGGCCCTGTTCCAGCCGGGCGATGCGGCTCATGCCCCGGGCGAGTTCATGGTTGTGGGTTGCGACCAGCGCTCCAAGGCCTTCCTCGGAGATAAGCCGCAGAAGCTCCTCGTGGACGCGCGCGGCGGTCGATGGGTCCAGGTTGCCTGTCGGTTCGTCGGCCAGCAGCAGCAATGGCCGATTGGCGAGTGCGCGCGCGATTGCCACGCGCTGCTGTTCGCCGCCCGAGAGTTCGGAAGGCCGATGTTCGATTCTGGGCTCAAGTCCCATCCGCACAAGAAGCTCTCGGGCCCGGTCCGTCGCGGCCTTCTTCGGCGTACCGGCAATGAGTTGCGGAATGACCACGTTCTCGATGGCCGAGAATTCCGGGAGCAGATGATGGAACTGATAGACGAAGCCGATGCCGATGCGCCGGATGCGGGTGCGGGCCGTGTCGTCGAGCGACGCGCAGTTCTGGCCGGCGATCAGCACTTCTCCCGCCGTGGGGGCTTCGAGAAGTCCCGCGATGTGCAGCAGCGACGACTTGCCGGAGCCCGACTGCCCGACCAGGGCCACGATCTCGCCGGGCCTCACAGTGAGGTCCAGGTCCTTGAATATCTCGAGTTTGCCCTTGCCCTCGGCAAAGGAGCGCGCGAGACCGCGCAGTTCGAGCGCTGGCGTCATGCTGGTCATTCGTACCTGAGCGCCTCGACGGGATCGAGCTTGGCGGCCCGCCACGATGGATAGAGAGTTGCCGCAAACGATAGTCCCAGCGCCATCAGCACGATCAGCACGGTCTGCCACGAGTCCATCCGGGCCGGTAGCTGGGCCAGGTAATAGAGCTCCGGGTTGAAGGGATCGACACCCGACACCCACGAGATGAACTGCCGGATGCGTTCCGTGTTGAGGCAGATGAGAAGCCCCACGACGAAGCCGCCAAAGGTTCCTGCCGTGCCGATCGCCGCACCCGTCAGGAAGAACACGCGCTGGATGGTACCGCGAGACGCGCCCATGGTTCGCAGGATCGCGATGTCGCGGCCCTTGTCCTTCACCAGCATGATGAGCCCGGAAATGATGTTCAGTGCGGCAACAAGGATGATCATCGTCAGCACAAGGAACATCACGTTCCGCTCGACGGCCAGCGCGTTGAAGAACGTCATGTTGCGTTCTTTCCAGGTGTTGACCGACATGTTGGCGCCGGCTTCCGCCATCAGTGGCAGGACCAGTTCCTCGACTTCATCGGGCTTTTCGACCATCACCTCGATCTGGCTCACGCCCTCGTCGGTTACGAAATAATCCTGCGCCTCGGACATCGGCATGTAGACGACGTTCTCGTCATAGTCCGACATGCCCACCTTGAAGATTGCCACAATCGGATAATCGCGGATGCGCGGTGCCGTGCCCATCACCGTGTCGGGGCCTTCCGGCGAAATGATCGTCAGACGCGAGCCCAGCCCCAACTGGTGCCGCCAGGCCATGCGTTCGCCGATGGCGATGCCGCCCGAGGCATCGAAACCGACGAAGGAGGCCGTTTCGTCCTGCACGTCCTCCTGCTGCATGGCGGTCCGGAGATTGTCGTTGTTGAGGCTCGGCAGCTTCTGGATGTCGGCTTCCGAAATCCCGCGCACCAGCGCTCCGGTATTGTTGCGGAGGCTCGAGGCCATCGCCTGACCCTCGACCAGGGCCACGACCCGCGTGACGCCCGGAATCTTCGACAGCCGCTCCTGGATTTCCACATAGTTGAGGATCGGGCTGATGTCGGAGTGATAGACGCTGGCATGGCCCTGGAAGCCGAGGATCTTGTCCAGCAACTCACCGCGAAAGCCATTCAGCACCGCCATCACCACGATGAGGGTGGCAACGCCCAGCAGGATCCCCAGGAACGAGAACAGCGAGATCACCGAGATGAAACCCTCGCGGCGGCGCGCACGCAGGTAACGCGCCGCGAGCATCCACTCGAAGGCGGCGAAGGGCTTCGTATCGGTCTGGCTTTTCACCATCAGGAGGTGAAGCGGCCGATGATCTGGTCCAGCGCCACGTTTTCGCGGGCACCCGTCTTGCGGTTCTTCACTTCGGCGATACCGTCCTTCAGGCCGCGCGGTCCGATGATGACCTGCCACGGCAGCCCGATGAGGTCCATGGTGCCGAACTTGGCCCCGGCACGGTCGTCGCGGTCGTCGTAGAGAACGTCAACGCCCTTGGCTTCCAAAGCCTTGTAGATATTCATGCAGGCGGCGTCGGTGTCGGCTTCTCCGGCCTTCAGGTTGATGAGACCGATCTTGAACGGAGCAACCGGCTCCGGCCAGATGATCCCCGCGTCGTCGTGGCTGGCCTCGATGATGCCGCCCACGAGGCGCGACACGCCGATGCCGTAGGAACCGGACTGCACCGTCACCTTCTTGCCGTCCGGCCCCTGCACTTCGCAGCCCATGGGCTCTGAATACTTGGTGCCGAAGAAGAAGATGTGCCCGACCTCGATGCCGCGGCCCGAGAGCCTGCGCTCCGCCGGCACCCGCTTCTCGAATTCCGCAGCGTCGTGCTTCTCGTCGGTCGCGGCATATTTCGAGGTGAAGTCGTTCACTACCCTGGCGACGGCTTCGACATCATCATAGTCGATGTCGAAGGCCGACCAGTCCATGTCGAAGAAATCCTTGTCGAAGAACACGCCGCTTTCGCCCGTTTCGGCAAGGATCAGGAACTCGTGGCTGTCGTCGCCGCCGATCGGTCCCGTCTCGGCGCGCATCGGCACGGCTTTGAGGCCGAGCCTCGCGAAGGTTCTCAGATAGCTCACGAACATCTTGTTGTAGGAATGTTGGCCCGCTTCGCGCGAGAGGTCGAAGGAATACGCGTCCTTCATCAGGAATTCGCGGCCGCGCATCACGCCGAAGCGGGGGCGCACCTCGTCGCGGAACTTCCACTGGATGTGATAGAGGTTGCGCGGCAGATCCTTGTAGCTCTGCACGCCCTGCCGGAAGATGTCGGTGATCATCTCCTCGTTGGTGGGCCCGAACAGCATGTCGCGGTCATGCCGGTCCTTGATGCGGAGCATTTCCTTGCCATAGGCGTCATAACGCCCGGACTTCCGCCACAGGTCGGCGGGTTGGATCGTCGGCATCAGCACCTCGATAGCGCCGGCGCGATTCTGTTCCTCGCGCACGATCTGCTCGATCTTTCGGAGAACCCGGTAGCCCATCGGAAGCCACGAATAGCTCCCCGCCGCCTCCTGACGGATCATCCCCGTCCGCAGCATCAGCTTGTGGGAAACGATCTCCGCTTCCTTGGGGTCGTCACGCAGAATCGGCATGAAGTATTGGGAAAGGCGCATTGGAATCCCTGCTTGCGGAGAATTTGCGCCCTTTTAAGGGAAACCCCCGGGAACTCAAGACAGCGGCCCCGCAATTCGGCATTTCCCCGGAAATGGCGTGCCGCCTTGCCCGGACCAATTGTGTCCGGACTGTGACATTTTTAACTCGACAACGAATCCGGTTGTGCTAGCTTTCGTCACAATAAGAACAAGACCACGGTGTTGCACTCAGGTGGACCCAGGTCTGGGGAGGTAAGTTTCCGGGCGCGCAGTCATGTGCAGCAGCCCCGCCGGTCAGGTCACCGGACGATAAGGAAACACAGTCGTAGAGAAGGCGGGGCCCAAAGCTCCGCCTTTCTTGATTCTTGCGGCACTCACTCCGTCGGCATGTTCTTCAGGAAGGGAATGTCGTCGAAGCCGATCCAGCCATAGGTCATCTGCCCCCAGATCAGCGCGAAGACCACGCCGGCGAGAACCGTGGTGGCCAGCACCTTGCGGACGAGCATCGGATTGACGGGCGCACCCGCCTCGTTGCCCTGCTCCACGCCCACGCCCGTTTCGTTGGCATTCCGCACGCCGAAGGGCAGCACCGCGAACAGGCAGATCCACCAGATGATGAAATAGATGGCGATGGCACTGGGAATGCTCATGCCTGTTCAAGCTCCACCAGTGTTCCGCAGAAGTCCTTGGGGTGCAGGAACAGCACCGGCTTGCCATGTGCCCCAATCTTCGGGTTGCCATCGCCCAGCACCCGCGCGCCCTGCGATTTCAGGTGATCGCGCGCCGCGAGTATGTCTTCGACCTCGTAGCAGACATGATGAATGCCGCCCGAAGGATTCTTGTCGAGGAAAGCCTTGATCGGAGAAGCCTCGCCCAGAGGCTCCAGCAACTCGATCTTGGTATTGGGCAGCATCACGAACACCACCGTCACGCCATGGTCCGGTTCGGCCTGGGGTGCGGACACCTCGGCACCCAGCATGGTCCGGTAGACCTCTGTCCCCTTGGCCAGGTCGGGCACGGCGATGGCCACATGATTGAGTTTTCCGAGCATGGACGGTCTCTCCTCTTCGCGGCGGTGTTTAGAGGCGTGAGCCTGTTGGCTCAATGCGTCCTTTCGGCCAAGGCGCGCATGATCCACTCCTGCTGCTCGGGTATCTGCGCGCCGCGCGGCTCGAAGACGTGGCGGTGAAGAAAGTATCCGGTGATCCGCAACCCGTCGATCACGTCAACGGCACTGGCCGGCACGTTTCCGATGAGGAAGGGCGGAAGCCGGAACAACCTGTCGCGGAAGGGTGCTCCAGCCTCATCGGATACGGCCTTGCCGCTCCGTGGCGAAACATAGGCGAGACGGTCCTTCGCGCCGGTCGCCGCGCATTTCGAAAGGTCGAGGCCAAAACCCAGTTCGTCCAGAAGCCCCAGCTGCCATCGCACCAGCAGTGCTGGCCAGACTTCGTCATGCTCGATGGCATCGAGCACTACCCGCAGCGCCTCGTAGACCCTTCCGTGGGGCTCCCGTTCGGGCAGGAGCTGCGCCAGCCCGGCGAGCGTCGCGAGGCCAGCAAGCCGGAACGGTTCCACCATGATGGCGCCGGCCTTCAGATCAAGCGGCTCCAGCGTGTAGGTCCCGAGTTGCTCTTCAAGCCGTGCACGCCAGACCGCCTGCACCACATTTCCGGCCTGCAGGACCGGCCGCTGCGCGCGTGAACGGCCGCCGCGCACCAGCCCCATGCAGCGGCCATGTCCGGCCGTGAGAATTTCCGCGATGGCGCTCGTCTCGCCATGGCGGCGCACCGACAGGATCACCCCCTCGTCGCGCCATTCCATGGGATCAGACGTCGAGGCCCATCATGCGCAGGCGCTCCTTGTCCTCGGTCCAGTTCTCGCGAACCTTCACGAACAGGAACAGATGCACCTTGCGCTCGAAATATTTTTCCATGTCGGCGCGCGCCAGCTGGTTGATGAGCTTCACCGTCTGGCCGCCCTTGCCCAGCACGATGGCCTTCTGGCTGTCGCGCTGAACATAGATGACCTGGTCGATCTTCACCGACCCGTCCTTGCGCTCTTCCCAGCCTTCGGTTTCGACGGTCGAGGAGTAAGGGAGCTCCTCATGCAGCCGCTCGTAGATCTTCTCGCGCGTCATTTCGGCGGCCATAAAGCGGAGTTGAACGTCCGCCACCTGGTCTTCCGGGTAGAGCCAGGGACCTGGAGGCATGCGCTCGGCTATGGCTTTGCGGAGATCGGCCGTTCCCGAGCCGTTGAGCGCACTGACCATGAAGGTTTTCTCGAAAGGATAGACCTCGTTGAAGGCCGCCGCGGTCTCCATGAGCTTTTCCCGCGGCATCAGGTCGATCTTGTTGATGACGAGCATCGCCTTGGTCTTTGTTGCGCCCAACTGGGCCATGATTTCCCTGGCTTCGTCGGTGACGCCAGGGCGTCCATCGACCAGGTAGACCACGGCGTCTGCGTCGCCTGCGCCGCCCCAAGCATTGTTCACCATGGTCCGGTCGAGCAGGCGCTTCGGCTTGAAGATGCCGGGCGTGTCGACCAGCACGATCTGGGTGTTGCCCTCCATGGCGATGGCGCGGATGCGCGCCCTCGTGGTCTGCACCTTGTGGCTGACGATCGACACCTTGGAGCCGGTGATCTGGTTCACCAGTGTCGACTTGCCGGCATTGGGCGCACCGATGATGGCGCAGAACCCGCTGTGCTTCGGGGGCATTGGCACGGCCTGAGTTTCGGTCTGTTCGGTCATGGCCTTATCCCTTCGCGTTTCAGAAACAGGTCCGCCGCTTCCTGTTCGGCAGCCCGCTTGCTCTTGGCCGTACCTTCCGCGGAAGGCTTGCCCTTGACTTCGACAGATACCACGAACATCGGCTCGTGTTCGGGTCCATCGCGGCTGATGACCCGGTATGCAGGTATCGGCAATGCCCGTGCCAGTGCCCACTCCTGCAGATAGGTCTTGGCATCCTTCGCCGTCACCGAAGGATGGGCCAGCAAGGGCGCCCAGTTCTTCAAGACGAATGATCGCGCCTGATCCAGTCCGCCATCGATGTAGATGGCTGCGATCAAGGCTTCCATCACATCGCCTTGAACAGTCCGGTTCAGGTGCATGCCCTTGGCGCGCTCACTGGCTCCCGTGATGACGATATCGGAGAGCCCGATCCCTTCGCCGGCCTGGGCGCAGGCCTCGCTCCGCACCACCACGCTCAGGATCGAGGACAGTTCGCCCTCGGTCTTTTCAGGATAGGCCCGGAACAGTTCCTCTGCGATGCAAAGACCCAGCACCCGGTCTCCAAGGAATTCCAGACGTTGATAGTCGCCCTTGTGCTTCTGGGTCGAGGGATGTGTCAGCGCCCGCAGCAGAAGCGCAGGATCTTTGAAGCGATAGCCGATCCTTTTGGCAATCTCTTCAATTCGCGCCGGGGTGAAGAGGAGCAAGCGAATCAGATCAAGTTGAAGAAGCGGCTCCAGCGAACCACGAAGGGCCACCGCCACACTTCGAACAGGCTGGCATCAGGTGAGACCGAGAAGAAGATGATGTCGGCACGGCCCACGAAATTCTCGATCGGCACATAGCCCACACGGTTCATGTAGCGCGAGTCCTGCGAGTTGTCGCGATTGTCGCCCATCATGAAATAGTGGCCCTCGGGCACCACGTATTCCTCGGTATTGTCGGCCTCGCCCATCGGTTCCGTATCGAGCACATGATAGGTGACGCCGTTGGGAAGCGTCTCCTGGAACTGCGCGACGGGGGCACTCAAACCCCGCTCGGAGAGGTCCATGAAGTCCTCGATCCGCTCCTTCTTCACGGCCTGGCCATTGATGAAGAGAATGCCGTCGCGCATCTGCACGCGGTCGCCGGGCAATCCGATCACGCGCTTGATGTAGTCGATGTCGGTATCCGTCGGCAGCTTGAATACCGCAACGTCACCGCGCTCCGGCGTATCCGCCAGCACTACGCGGCCGGGGAAATCGATCGGGCAGCAACTTACGAGTTCCTTGCCGAACATGCCAAGCGAGAAGTTGAAGGAATACTTCCCATAGCCATAGGAAAGCTTTGAAACAAAAAGATAATCGCCCACTTTCAACGTCGGGTACATCGACGCGGATGGGATGTTGAAAGGTTGGTAGAAGAAAGTCCTGACGACGAAGGCGATGAGCAACGCCTGGATGATAACCTTTACGGTCTCCCACAAGCCGTCTTCCGACTTACGCCGCGTGTCCTGTGCCGCCGCCATTGTATGGTCTTTCTTGTGCATTCAAGCCAAGCCAATGCTCACTTGGTCCAATACGTCCGGCGTATAGACCTTGATCATATGTGATGCAACGCAACACGCTTCAAGCCAAGGCACTGTGGCGTTTTGGTTACACTTCATTCACCATGCCGTTCATTCACCATGCCGTCAGGCGGGCACGGCCTCGATCATCACGAAGGCATGAGCATAGGGAAAGTCGTCGGTGATGGTGAGATGGATTCGGATCGCGTGGCCGGGCGGCGTCAGCCTGTCGAGACGGTCCTTGGCCCCGCCGGTCAGGATCATGGTGGGCTTGCCTGATGGCTCGTTCACCACACCCAGGTCCTTCCAGAAGACACTGGCCCGGAAGCCGGTGCCCAGGGCTTTGGAACAGGCTTCCTTCGCAGCGAATCGCTTGGCGTAGGACGCCGCCCGCTGTGCCCGCTTCTCTGATTTCCGGATCTCGACCTCGGTAAAGATGCGCTGTACGAAGCGTTCGCCATACTTCTCAAGGGTTTCCTCGATCCGCCGGATGTCGATCACGTCATTGCCGATGCCGACGATCATTTCAGCCCCCGGCTCCCCGGCTTGATGGCGGGAATGGCTTGCAGTTCAGGCGGCAGCTTGTCTGCGGCATAAGCGGGGATGTCGAGCGTGGTCAGGGCTGCGAGCGGCACGCCGATTTCGGCCTTGCCGCCAGAGCGGTCAATGAGGCAGGCGGCACCGACCGTGCTGCCGCCCTCCTCGTTGATGCCGGCGATGCACTCGCGCGACGACAGCCCTGTGGTCACAATGTCTTCGACCATCAGCACCCTGGCGCCCTTGGGAATGGAAAAACCGCGCCGCAGCATGAGCTTGCCATCCACCCGCTCGAAGAACAGCGACGGCACCCCAAGCTGGCGGCCCATCTCATAGCCGACAACCACGCCGCCCATCGCGGGCGAGGCCACCAGATCGATGGGAGACTTCACCAGCGCTTTCACCTTGGCGGCGAGCGAGGCGCAGAGCCGTTCGGCCCGCTTCGGGTCCATCAGCACGCGGGCGCATTGCAGGTAGCGGCTGGAGTGAAGCCCGGAAGAGAGAATGAAATGCCCCTCCAGCAGGGCCCCGGCAGCGCGGAATTCGTCGAGAACTTGGTCGTGGCTCAGCATTGTCCCCTATCCTGTCTTGCGGGTCACGGTGCTCACGGCACTCTTTCCCCGCAAGCCCGTCATGATTTCATTCAGGTGCTTCAAGTCATGGACCTCGAGCGTGATGTCGAGGTCAAAGAAGTCGCGGGCTCCCTCGCGCGCCACCATTTGGAGCGCGTCGATGTTGCCGCCCAGATCACTGATGACCTGCGCCACCTGGGCGAGCGAACCCACCTCGTTGAGGATCGACACCGTGAGCCGCACCGGAAAACGCTGCTCTTCAGCTCCCGTATCCCAGGCGAGGTCGACCCAGCGCTCGGGCTGATTGTCGAACTGTTCCAATGCCTTGGCGAAGATCGGGTAGATGGTGATGCCAACGCCCGGCATGATGATGCCGACGATGCGCTCGCCCGGCACTGCTCCGGTTTCGGGCGATATCCGCAGCGCGGTGGTGCGCGATACGCCGCGCACAGGAATGGAATTGTCGTCGCCATCGGTCTTGCGGCTTGGAGCCTTTCGGCGCAGTTCCTTGAGCTTCGTGTCATCAATCGTAAGACCCATGGCCGTCAGAACGTCGACCGCGGAAAGTTCGCCCCGGCCGATCGCCGCCAGCGCATCTTCCACATTCTTGTGCCCGAGGCGAGGGATTGCGGCCGTAATTTCCTTTTCGACGAAAGCCCGGTCCAGCTTCGCCAGCATTCTCTCAACGATCTCGCGGCCAAGCCCCGCGAATTGCTTGCGTGCGGCGGCCCTGGTTGCACGGCGGATCGCGGCGCGCGCCTTGCCTGTCACCGCAAGCCCTTCCCAAGCCGCCGGCGGGGTCTGCGCTTCGGAACGGATAATGTCGACCTCGTCGCCGTTCTGCAGTTCGGTTACGAGCGGCGCATGGCTGCCATTGACCTTGGCGCCCACGCAACTGTCGCCAACGGACGTGTGGACCGCATAGGCAAAATCGATGGGCGTCGCTCCTCTCGGCAGCGCGATCAGCTTGCCCTTGGGCGTGAAGCAGAACACCTGGTCGTGGAACAGCTCCAGCTTGGTATGCTCCAGGAACTCGCGGGGGCTCTCGCCCTCCTGCAGCATCTCAACGAGATGGCGCAACCATCTGTAGGCATTGGATTCCGCGGCAGGAGCCTTGAACCCGTCGAGCGCCTCCTTGGCGTCTGGCGCGTCCTTGTAGATGGCGTGGGCGGCGACACCCCGCTCGGCGATCTCGTGCATCAGCCGGGTGCGGATCTGCATTTCGACCCGCATGTGGTGGGGCCCGATGACGGTCGTATGGATCGAGCGGTAGTCATTCTGCTTCGGTGTCGAGATATAGTCCTTGAACCGTCCCGGCACGGCCCGGTAGGTGCGGTGGACGATGCCGAGTGCGCGGTAGCACTGGTCCACCGTGCCGACGATGACGCGAAAACCGAAGATGTCGGAGAGTTGCCCGAGCGAGAGCAGCTTCCGCTCCATCTTGCGGAAGATCGAGAAGGGCCGCTTCTCGCGGCCATGAACCTCGGCCTTGATGCCGTTCTCGGCCAGTTTCTGGGTGAGTTCCTGTTCGATGGACTTCAGGATGCCGCCACTCTCGGCATGAAGCTTGGCGAGCCGGTCGAGGATGATCTTGTTGGCTTCCGGGTTCAGCACCTGGAAGGCGATGTCCTCCAGTTCGTCCCTCACCGCCTGCATGCCCATGCGGCCCGCGAGCGGGGCATAGATATCCATCGTCTCCTGTGCGATGCGCACGCGCTTCTCGGGCTTCACATGATGGAGCGTGCGCATGTTGTGGAGCCGGTCCGCCAGCTTCACCAGCAGGACCCGCACATCCTTCGACATGGCGAGCAGAAGTTTCCGGAGGTTTTCAGCCTGCGCAGCCTCCTTGGTGACAAGGTCGAGCTTGGCGATCTTGGTGAGCCCGTCGACCAGAGAGGCAATCTCGGGACCGAATTTTTCCTCGATTTCCTGGTGGGTTGCCTCGGTGTCCTCCACAGTATCGTGAAGCAAGGCTGCGGCGATGGTGGCCGAATCGAGCTTCATTTCCGTGAGGATGGCGGCCACTTCGAGGGGGTGGTTGAAATAGGCCTCTCCGCTCGCCCGCGTCTGGCTGCCGTGCGCCTTCATGGCATAGACATAGGCGCGGTTGAGGAGGTCCTCATCCGCATCCGGATCATACTTGGTGACCCGTTCCACAAGCTCGTATTGGCGCATCATGCAGGCAGCTTACGACAAAAAAGACCGGACTCTAGAAGTCCGGCCTGAAAATTGTTGATGCAAAACGGCTCAGTAGCCGTTGCGCTGGCTTCCGGGGCTCTCGGCCGGGGGCATTCCTTCGAGACCACGGAGAAGGTCTTCCTCGGTCATGCGTTCCATTTCGGGAGCATCCTCGTCGGAGGCCTGGTCATTGACCATGACCATGTCACCCGACTGCTGGATGAGTGGCACTTCCGTCGCTTCCGGCTCGTCCACCTCGACATGCTTCTGCATGGAGTGGATGTATTCCTCGCGGAGGTCTTCCGGAACGATGGTCTCGTCGGCGATCTCGCGGAGCGCAACGACGGGGTTCTTGTCGTTGTCCCGGTCCACGGTGATGGGAGCGCCCTGCGAGACCATGCGGGCGCGATGGGCGGCCAGCAGGACCAGTTCAAACCGGTTAGGGAGCTTGTCGATGCAGTCTTCAACGGTGACGCGCGCCATGGGGCTCGTGCACTCCTCTTGAATTGACGGGAATTTCGGGTTCTTAGAAGGATTTTACGGCCAAATCAAGCCCGGCCTTGACAAATCGGCAATACCTGATCCCGGTCCATGTTGGCGGATCACTTTCTATTTTCCCGTTTGGCCAAGGCTGGAAAGTCCACAAGGCAATGTTTTAAGGCTATGACTTGCGAATGACTTCTGCAACCGAACGCCCCAATACCATTCCATGGCCGCCCCTCATTTACCTGGGCTTCGCAGGTGCGGGCGTAATCTTGCATCAACTGTTGCCGCTCGGCTGGCCTGAAGGTCTACTCCGCATGGTATTGGCGGCGATAGGTCTCTGCCTTGTCTGCGGCGGGCTGGCGCTGGAACTGGTCACCGCCCTCACCTTCCGGCGCCATCGCACCACGATCCTCCCGCACAGGGGCGCAACCGCCCTCATCACCGATGGACCATTCGCCCGATCGCGAAACCCGATCTATGTCGGAAACACGCTGCTGGTGTTGGGCGCAGGCCTTCTCATGGGAGCCGCCTGGCTCATTCCCGCTGCTTTCGCCGCCGCCTTCACCACCCAGAAGCTCGCAATCGAGCGGGAGGAACGCCACCTAAGCGCTCGCTTTGGAAAAGCGTGGGACGACTATGCCGCGCGAACCCCGCGCTGGCTGGCATTCTGACGGCCGGGATGCTAGCGAGCCTGCCATGGCAAAGACATTCTTCCTCCATGCAGGACCGCCCAAGACCGGCTCGACGGCGATTCAGGAATTCTTCCGCGACAATGCCGCAGTCTTCGCCCGTCACGGGCTGTTCCGCCCTCTCACCGGAACAGAGCATCGAAGCCATTATCATTTCGATCTGGTGGAGGCCTTCCGGCCCGGCTCAAGCACCCGGCCTCTCCTTGCCCGGCTGTCACAGGAAATCGAAGCCCATGGCCGTCCGGAGCGCGTCTTCATCTCAGCCGAGCATTTTTCCCACCGGCTTTCGGACCCTGGTTATCTCGCCGCCCTCACCGGCTTCTGCAGCAATCTTGGCTACCGGCTCCATGTCATCGCCTATGCGAGGCCGCACGCGGCATTGCTCAATTCGCTCTATACCCAGAACGTGAAGAGCTGGCGGCCGGTACCGCCCATCGACGCCTTCGTCACCAGGGAAATCCAGTCTGGCCGCCATGACTATCTCCATCACTTCGCTGCGTTGCGAAACCTGAAGGAGGCCGACGTCACGCTCCGTCCCTTCAGCCGGGCGGTCTTGAAGCGCGGCCTCACAGTCGACATCTGCGCGGTCATGGGGCTGGACATGACGGGTGAAACACTGGTCGCCGCCGAGGAGGACAAGAACGCTTCACCCGGGCCCATGACCGTCGCCGCCTTCGAGCGCCTGCGCCGGAGGATCAACAGGGACCACCCGGACCTTTCGCGTGAAGCCCTTGCTCCGCTGACCTGGCCCCTGCTCCGCGCTGCCGGTGCGCTGGGTTGGAACGCCGAGAAATATGGCGGCATCTCGACTGCGGTGCACACCATGATCGAACGGTCCTTTGCGAAATCGAATGCGGAAGTCGCGCGGCTGCATTGGTCAAAGGATTGGGCTGACGTTTTCACGGAAGCCGATCTTTCACCGACGCCCTACAATGTCTTCGACCCTGCCATTGCCAACCCTCCAGCCCGCCGGGCGTTCCGGGACTTCATCGAACAATCGGCGGAAGCCATCGCGGAGATCGCGGCGCTTCACCAGGACCAGGGCCGCCGCAAGTAGCGGAGATAGGGCGAACGCGTGGCGCGCCTGTCGTAAAAGCCCTGCAACCCGGGATCATCAGTATCCACCATCCAGAACACCTGGGAGGCGTTGACGGCGTCGGCATGGGCAAAGATTCCCTCGACAAGCGCTGATCCCGCGCCGCGACCTCGTGCGTCCGGCATCACGAACAGGTCTTGCAGGTAGAGAATGTCCTCGCCCGTCCACGCAAAGAAGGTTCGGCTGACGATGCCGAAGCCCAGTGCCGCGTCGCCATCGAAAGCGAGAAGGCATTCGATGCCGCTTGCCGGTGTCACCATGTTTGTCCAGCTCCGCATGGTGACATCTGCGGGAACCTGCCCGCCCATGTGCCGCTGCCAGTTTTGCCACAAAGCCGACCAAGCCACGCGGTCCGCCTCCGTGGCCAGCCGGACGCTCAGTTCACCAGCCATATGGCCGCCAGTCCCAGAAACGAAAAGAAACCCACGACATCGGTGACCGTGGTGACGAAAGTTCCGGAAGATATCGCTGGATCGATATCGAAATGGTCGAGCGTGATCGGCACAAGGATGCCGGCCAGTGCAGCTGCCAGCAGGTTGATGATCATCGCCGCACCGATGACGAGGCCGAGGCGGTCGGACCCGAACCATGCCCATGCGAAGACGCCCATGATGATGGCGAAGAGAAGCCCGTTGATAAGACCGACCGTGCATTCGCGCATCGACACGCGAAAGGCGTTGAGCGGGCTGAGGCTGCGCGTGGCAAGGGCCCGGACCGCCACCGTCATCGTCTGCGTTCCCGCATTGCCGCCCATCGAGGCCACGATGGGCATCAGGATCGCCAGCGCCACCATCTGTTCCAGCGTTGCGCCGAACAGGGAGATGACCCACGAGGCGAGGATGGCGGTCAGAAGATTGATGAAGAGCCACGCGAAACGGGATTTCGTTGTATCGAAGACATTGCCGGAAATCGTCTCCTCCGAGCCGACGCCGCCCAGATGCAGCATGGTTTCCTCGGCCTCCTCAGAAATCACTTCCACGATGTCGTCAGCCATGAGGGTACCAAGAAGGCGGCCGCTCTCGTCGATGACTGCCGCCGACACGAGATTATATTTCTCGAATTTCCAAGCGACGTCGGCCTGCTCGTCGGTCGCCCGGAACACGGTCTGCTCGGCGTCCATGATGCCGCCGATCTTCTTCTCGCGCGCCGAGCGCATCAGGCGCGACACCGGCACCGTGCCGACGAGATGGAAGCCGGGATCGACGACATAGACTTCAATGAATTCGTCCGGAAGGCCCTTCTCACTGCGGATGAAATCGGTGGCTTCGCCCACTGTCCACACATTCGGAACGGCGACGAACTCCGTCTTCATCAGGCGGCCGGCCGTGTATTCAGGATACTCGAGTCCACGGGCGAGCGCGGCGCGCTCCTCCTTCGGCACCTTCGACAGGATCTCGCGCTGGTCCTCGTCCTCAAGATCCTCGATCAGGTACAGCGCGTCGTCGGTATCGAGCTTCTTGATGGCCGACGCGATGACGTCGTTCGGCAATGCCTCCATCAGCTCGTCGCGGACATCCTCGTCCAGTTCCGCCAGCGCTTCGGGATTGAAGGAGCGCCCCAGCGACGATATGAGCCGGACGCGGTCGGCCTGATCCAGATTTTCGATGACATCGGCAAGGTCCGCCGCGTGAAGATCGCGGGTAAGCGCGCGCAATGCCTTGGGCTCGCCCCCGTCGAGAGCCGAAACAACGCGTGCGATGAAGTCGGGGTTCACCACACCCCATTCGTCATGCGTTCTGACCGCGTCTCCTGGCTCGCTCATGCTGTCTCTCAAACGCATTCCAGCCAGTTGCGCAAGGCGAAAGCGTTTGGCTGGCCCTTCACCGAGAACTCCTTTGGCTTTAGATTTCACCGTGGGATTGGGTGAACGGAGACAGCGCCCATGTTGGTAGCCAGGCTCAGCCGAAGGTCATTGCTCGCCGCCGGTGCAGCACTTCTTGCGCCTCGCGCTGCTTTCGCCGTCTCGTCCACGAAAGCTCTCTACCAGGCGCGCACGATCGTGACCGGCCAGCGTGCCGAGACGCGGATACCGGGACTGGAGCGATGCATTGAGGAGGTGCTCGTCCGTGTCTCCGGCGACCAGCGTGTCGCCGGCCATCCTGATGTGACTGAGTTGGCAAGAACGCCAGAAGCCGCGGTCACACATCTCTATTACCGCGACCTCTACGCCTTCCGTCCGATCCGAGACGAACAGGGCACGCGCGACCGCCCCTACGAGATGACCGCCGAATACGACCCTGCGAAGATCGACATGATGCTGGCATCATTGGGTTCAAGACCCTGGCTTGCCGACAGGGCGCGGCTCGTGGTCTTCCTGGCGGCCAGGCACATCGGGAGCAGCTACATCCTCGACTCCGTCATCGACATGGGCACGCTGCAGCGCGAATCCTTCGCGGATGCATCGTGGAAATACGCCATGGATGTGGTCATTCCCTCACGCGCGACGCTGGACCGGGCGGAACTCACTTTCGGCAACCTTCCCCAGACACCGCTCAAGGACCTCGCGAAGCTCGTCGACTCATCGGTTGGCCAGATTCCTCTCGCCGGGACGCTGAGCTGGGATCGGGACCTGCTCGGCTGGGTTGCCGGGTGGCGGATGGCGGCGGGCGGCAAGGAACACAGCTGGGGAATCGGTGGCGTGAACTTCGATGCCGCATTCCGCAATGCCGTCGGCGGAGCGGCTCAAATCCTGTCCGGAAACGGCGCGCCTGCATGAAGCAGAACGCCGCGCCCCTGGCGCAAGGACGCGGCCCTCTCGTCGTCTGCTCACCGCCTGGCGGCGCCGGCCCAGTCCGGGGACGGCCCGCAAGCGCTGGACTGTCTGCTATTCCGCGCGGAGCTGGTCGGCGGAGGCCTTGCCGCTCCGCCGGTCAGTCACAATCTCATAGGAGACCTTCTGTCCGTCCTTCAGGCCTGCGAGCCCTGCGCGTTCGACTGCGCTGATATGGACGAACACATCGGGTCCACCCGCCGAGGGCTGGATGAAACCATAGCCCTTCTGGGCGTTGAACCACTTCACCGTACCTGTCTGCACGAGACTTCCTTTCGGGACCGCCTGAGCGGCGTGCCCCGGGCACAGCGCCTCTCATTTCTGCCGGTAATGCTGATTGTCGTGAGCACCTGCAAATTGAAGACTGGCCTTGAACTGGCCGGCGTCCGTCCGCTCTGCATCTGGCACGCCCTCCCCGAACTGCAAGCTATGCCAGCGCGAAACGCATGACTCTGGCTATGGTTCCCGCCGTCTTCTAAAAAAAATCTCTTGTTGCCTCCCGAGGCATCAAAACGCCATGACTGACAGTGGTGCGAGAGGTAGGCCAGCGCAACGGACAACTTTCCGGTGTGCGCCCAATCTTCGGAACGCGGCGTCAAGGAGAGCATCATGTTTGGGATTGCCAAAGAGGGAATATCTCCGCGTGTACCGAGATGGTGGGCACTCAGGGCTGCGACGGCTGCTCTTGCACTTGGTATCGGGCACCAGGCCATTGCGCAGGAGGCGGTCGGATTAGCCGTTGTCGGCTCCGACCAGATGGCCTTCAGCCGCGAGAACATGGATCCGAACGTCTCCCCCGCTCGGGATTTCTACAGGTATGCCGCAGGCGGCTGGCTGGACCGGGTCAAACGGCCCGAGCGTCACGGCAGTTACGGCTTCTTTGAAATCGTGGCAGATCGGGTCGAGGAGCAGATGCGGCAGGTATTGAAGCAGGCCGCCATGGACGCAAAGACCGCATCCAAGGGAAGCCCCGCGCAACAGGTCGGCACGTTCTATAATGCCTACATGAATGTGGATGCGCGGAACGCCGCCGGACTGGCGCCGATCAAGCCCTATCTGGAAAGCGCCTCGGCCATTCAGGACATAAATGGTCTTGTGCGATTCATGGCGCAGATGGCCGAGGTCGGTGGCCCGACCCTCTTCCTCAATGTCGGGCCCGATGTCGATTTCATGGATAACACCAGAAATGTCATGTTCATCGGCGGGGGCGCGCTGGGCCTTTCCAACATCATGGAAGACGTCTTCGAAGAACCCGACGGCAGCCCACGGATTTCCGGCTACCGCACGTTCCTGATCGAGACCTTGAAGGTGGCCGGCACGCCGGACGCCGAAGCCGCCCGCATCGCCGATCTGTCGATCGCGATCGATCGCAAGCTTCACGCAGCCAAGCTGCCCCCTGTCGAGGCCAACGACCCGAGCGTCGCCTATAACCAGACAACGCTTCCTGCGCTGCAGACCCAGATCCCGCAGCTCGACCTGCAACTCCTGCTGAAGACGCTGGACTTCCCCGTGCCCGATCGGGTCATCCTCACGGAACCCCGATATCTGCCGGTCCTCTCTGGCCTTCTGGCCGAGCGTTCGATCAAGGACATCCGTGACTACGCAAGGCTGCGGGTCATTCTGGCATTCTCATCCTATCTCGGCACGGGCTTCGACAAGCCGCTCATGATCCTCAGCCAGGCGCTGGTCGGCGTCGGCGTCCTGCCTCCCATGGAGGAGCGCGCCCTCGACCAGATCAAGGCGGCGCTTGGGCAGCCCGTCAGCAGGCTTTACGTCGACAACTTCTTCAGCGGGGAAACGCGGCAGAAGGCCGCCGAGATGGTTGGCCTGATCAAGGGCGCCTTCGCCGAGCGCATGCCCGGGCGGGCCTGGCTCTCGGACCAGACGCGCGCTGCGGCCATCGAGAAACTCGACAAGCTGTCCTACAAGATCGGTTCTCCCGAGGAGTGGGTCGACTACTCGCAAGTCGACGTGACGGATGATCTGGTCGCCACCGTGGCCGCGATCTCACGCTTCAACACCGAGCGCCAACGCAAGAAGTTCGGCCAGCCGGCGGAGCACGAGTATTTCAATACGCCGGATACCCTGCCCATGGTCGTCAATGCCGGGTACAATCCGCTGGTCAATGGCTTCGAGGTCCCCGCGGCCATCATTCAGGCCCCCATGTTCGACGCCGCGCTGGACCCCGCCCTCAATTTCTGCCGCATGGGCGCTGTTCTGGGCCATGAGATGACTCACGGCTTCGACTGGACGGGCAAGCAATTCGACCAAGACGGAAACATGAAGAACTGGTGGCAGCCCTCGGATGGCGAAGCCTTCGATGCTCTGGCGCAGAAGCTCATCACGCAGGCAAACCAGTATGAGGTGTTGCCCGGCTTCATGAACGGCAGCGGCGCGCAGCAGGTCGGCGAGAACATGGCCGATCTGGGCGGAATCACCCTCGCCCGTGCCGCGCTCCGCACCTATCTCGCAAAGCACCCCGACGAAGATGTCGTGATCGATGGCCTGACACAGGACCAAAGGTGCTTTCTGGCCTGGACACAGATCTGGGCCTGGAAGGGCAAGGACGAGCTCTTGCGGTCGCAGGTCGCCCGCGATGCCCATCCGCCCAATGCCTATCGCGCCGTGGCCCCGCTCCTGCATCTTGATGCGTTCTACGAGGCTTTCGGAATCAAGGAAGGCGACCCGATGTGGCTCGATCCCGCGAGGCGAGTCGAGGCCTGGTGAGGCTGTTCTCCAGACACGCCTGACCAGGACGGCGGCGACGCCGAGGAACTGGTGCGGGCGGTGGGACTCGAACCCACACTTCCATACGGAAAACGGATTTTAAGTCCGTTGCGTCTACCATTCCGCCACGCCCGCGAGCCGCCAGACGTGTCTACACGCAGCGGCCCAAGCGTGCCACAGCCACGTCGCCTTCCGCCGCAATTCATGACAACAAAAAGGCAGCCAGTCTGACCTGCTGCCCGTTCTTGAACTGATAACTATCCGGAGGATTGGTGCGGCCAAGAGGACTCGAACCTCCACGATGTTACTCGCTACCACCTCAAGGTAGTGCGTCTACCAATTCCGCCATGGCCGCACGCCATTTCATTGGTGGCGCGGTGTCTAACAGGCGTTCCCCCATTAATCAACCCCCTTGGAGAGGCTCTTTTCGAGCCCGGCATGGTGAATCCATTGCTAACCGAACCCCGCCATTTTGGGGGTGCGCCTGAACCCCGTCTCAAAGCCTCTTAGCTATTGTGGCCATAATAAGAAATCGGATGGGGCGTAACATGAAGATCAGGACCGCTGTGGGGGCGGCACTTCTCGGACTTCTGCTGGGATCGCAGGTGGCAGGTGCCACCGGCAACTCCGGCGAGGTTCGCAACAAGGAGCCGAGGACCCAATTCGCCACGACCTATGGCAAGGCACTTCCGCCGGTCGGTTTCGTGAACTTCTGCGCGCGGAACCCTGAGAACTGCAAGACGGGCGGCCCCAGCCGCGCAGTGAAGCTGGCGATGTCGCCGGAGCGCTGGAACCTGATCTACCAGGTCAACACCTACGTGAACGGCAAGGTTGCTCCGGTGAGCGACGAGGATCTCTACGGTGAGCCCGAGTTCTGGGCTTACCCCACCGATGCGGGCGACTGCGAGGACTACGTGCTGATGAAGCAGCGCTTCCTCGAGGGACTTGGCTTTGCCCGCGCGGCGCTGCTGATCACGGTGGTGCTGGACGAGAAGAACGAAGGCCATGCCGTGCTGACGGTGACGACGGATGAGGGCGACTTCGTTCTCGACAACCGCCGCAACGAAATCCGCCGCTGGCGCGATCTCGACTACACGTTCCTGAAGCGGCAGTCCCCGCGCGATCCGCGCGCCTGGGTATCGCTGGTCAAGGACAAGACGATCGCAAACGGCATTCTGGCCGGCGGCACGGACAGGTAACAAGGGCCGGGCGACCGCGCCCGGAGCAAAGAGTTCAGGAGAGTTTGGCCCGGTCGGCGTCCCCTCCCCATCCCCCACCAGACCGGGCTTCTAGGAGCCGGCACAGCCCCACCCTGTGCCGGCTCCACCCTTTTTTGCGGACGCACAAGGCAAGGCCTTGACCAAGCCACCGGCTTCGCGAAACCTGTGTCTTCCCAAACAGGCGGCGAACATCATGGACACGGCACAATTCTGGTCGCTCATCGACCGAACGACGTCCTTCAAGGATCAGGACGGACAGCTCGAGGCTCTCGACAGCTTGCTCGATCGCCTGCCGCCTGACGGGATCGGGGACTTCGAGCGGGCATTCCAGCATGAGCTTGCGCGGACGCGAACCTGGGATCTGTGGGGCGCCTATGCCGTCATCCATGGCGGCTCGGTCGAAGAGGGTTTCGAGTATTTCCAGCGCTGGCTGATCTCCAGGGGCCGCGACGTGTTCGAGTTCGTCCTGACCGACGCCGATGAACTGGCCGACATCATCCCGGAAGGAACGGACGAGCCCTGCGAGTTCGAGGAGTTCAGCCTGGTCGCCACCGATGTCTGGGCGCGGAAGACTGGGAACGACCCGCTGGACGATCCGTCGGGCCCCCTCAATCCCGGCCGCAAGGGGCCAGCAAAGCTCGCGGGAACGCCCGTGAAGGAAACCCCGGCGCATCTGTCCAGGCGCTATCCGCGACTGTGGGAGAGATTTGGCGACGAGCCGCTCGGCTGATCGGCTCGACCCTACCCCTTGTTCTTGTAATAGACGTCGAGGAACACGGCGAGCATCAGAACGGCGCCCTTGATCACCTGCTGCAGGTCGATGCCCACGCCGAGGATCGACATCCCGTTGTTCATCACGCCGATGATGAAGGCGCCGATGACGGCCCCGATGATCTTGCCGACGCCGCCTGTCACGGCCGCGCCGCCGATGAAGCAGGCGGCGATCACTTCCAGCTCAAAGCCGAGTCCGGCCTTTGGAGTCGCCACGTTGAGCCGGGCAGCAAAGATCAGCCCTGCCAGCGCTGCCAGCGTTCCCATGATCGCAAAGATCAGGAAGGTCATCCGTTCGGTGTTGATGCCGGAAAGCTTGGCGGCCTTCTCGTTGCCGCCCATCGCATAGACGCGGCGGCCAAATGTCGTGCGGGTGGTGATGAAGACGAAAAGCGCTATCAGCGTGAACATGACGATCAGCACGTTCGGCAGGCCCTTGTAGCTTGCCATCAGGTAGGAGAAGCCAAGGAAGGCGACCGCGATCAAGAGATTTCGCCCGTAGAAGATCACGTCGGGCTCTTCCGCCAGCCCATGCTCCTGCTGGTTTCGCCGTTCCTTGAAGTTGAAATAGATGATCGCCGCCGTGACGGCGCTTCCAATGACAATCGCCAGCCAGTTGAATGTGCCTCCGGTGAAATCCGGCACGAAGCCCGAACTCAGCAGCTGGAATTCCTTGGGAAATGGCCCGACCGATGCGCCGCCCAGCACGGTGAGCGCCAGCCCCTTGAACACCAGCATGCCGGCAAGCGTCACGATGAAGGCCGGTATCTTGTAGTAGGCGACAAGATAGCCTTGGGCTCCACCGATAATGCCGCCCAGCACCAGGCAGGCGATGACCGAGATGAACGGGTCAACCTTCCAATTCACCATCATCACGGCGGCAACCGCGCCCACAAATCCCGATACCGAGCCCACAGAAAGATCGATGTGGCCCGCCACGATGATCAGCAGCATGCCCAGCGCCATGATGACGATGTAGCTGTTCTGCAGGATCAGGTTGGTCATGTTGATGGGCTTGAACAGCGTTCCGCCCGTGGTGAACTGGAAGAAGATCATGATCGCCAGCAGCGACAGCAGCAGCGCATAGTCGCGGACATTGGCCTTGAGGAACCGCATGAGGTCCGGCTTGGCGGCGGTCTGGACAGTGGTGTCGGTCATCTTCAGCTTTCCCAGGATTTCATGATGGCCCGCATGATCTTTTCTTGGCTGGCCTCTTTCGCCGGCATCTCGGCCACGAAGCGGCCGTCGTTCATCACGTAGATGCGGTCCGAGATGCCGAGCAGTTCTGGCATTTCGGAGGAAATGACGATCACCGCCTTCCCCTCCTCCGCCAGCTTGTTGATGATGCCGTAGATCTCATACTTGGCGCCCACGTCGATGCCGCGCGTCGGCTCATCGAGGATCAGGACTTCCGGGCCGGAGAACAGCCACTTCGACAGCACCACCTTCTGCTGATTCCCGCCGGAGAGATTGACCGTCGTCTGGAACACGCCCGAACAGCGGATGGCAAGGTCCTTGCGATACTTGTTGGCGACCGTAAGTTCATTCAAGTCGTTCACCACGCCACGGCTCGAAACGCCTTCGAGATTCGCCAGTGTCACATTGTGCTTGATATGGTCGATCAGCACGAGGCCATAGGTCTTGCGGTCTTCCGTGGCATAGGCCAGCCCCGCATCCATCGCCTTGGGGATGGTGGAGACATCGACCGTCTTGCCGTGCAGCTTCACCTCGCCGGAAATTTTCTGCCCATAGGCGCGCCCGAAGATCGACATGGCAAGCTCGGTTCGTCCGGCGCCCATCAGCCCGGCGATGCCGACGACCTCGCCCTTCTTCACGTGAAAGCTCACGTTCTTGATCATCTGCCGCTCGGCATGGAGCGGATGATAGACGTTCCAGTCCTTCACCTCGAAGATCGTGTCCAGCACCTTTGCGTGGCGCGGCGGATAGCGGTCGGTCAACTCGCGGCCCACCATCGCCTTGATGATGCGGTCCTCGTCCACTTCGCCCGTCGTCACGTCGAGCATGTCGACGGTCTTGCCGTCGCGGATCACGGTGATGCGGTCCGCAACCTTCATCACCTCGTTCAGCTTGTGGGTGATGAGGATGGAGGAAATGCCCTGTTCGCGGAAGCCCTTCAGCAGTTCCAGCAGCGCATTCGAATCCGTTTCGTTGAGGCTCGACGTCGGCTCGTCGAGGATCAGCAGCTTCACCTTCTTGTTCAGCGCCTTGGCGATTTCAACCAACTGCTGCTTGCCGGTGCCGATGTTGGTGATCAGTGTATTGGGATGGTCCTTGAGGCCCACCTTCTTCAACAGTTCCTGCGTGCGCCGGAACGCCACGAACCAGTCGATCACCCCATGCTTGGCCGTCTCGTGGCCAAGGAAGATGTTCTCGGCAATGGAGAGCAGAGGAACGAGAGCCAGTTCCTGGTGGATGATGATGATGCCGGTGTCTTCGCTGTCCTTGATGGAGCCAAACTTCCGCTCCGTGCCTTCGAAGAGGATCTGCCCGTCGTAGCTCCCATGCGGATAGACGCCTGACAGCACCTTCATCAGCGTCGACTTGCCTGCGCCATTCTCGCCGACGACCGCGTGGATCTCGCCGGGCATGACGGAAAGCTTGACCTCCGTCAGCGCTTTCACGCCCGGAAACGTCTTGGTGATCCCCCGCATTTCAAGGATGGGCTGCATCGTCTCCCCACAATAGAGTCTCTTGGGACTCGCAGCCGGTTGGCCCCAGCCATCTTTCGTCTGATTTAGGCAAAAAAGGGCGGGCCCTGCAAGTCAACTTGCAAGGCCCGCCCCCAATCCGCGTCTTACTGAAGGTCTTCAGCCTTGATGTAGCCCGAGTCGACCAGCATCTTGGTGATGTCATCCTTGCCGACGGAATGCGGCGTCAGCAGGTAGGACGGAACGACCTTCACTTCGTTGTTGTAGGTCTTGGTGTCGTTGATCTCGGGCTCCTTGCCCTGCATCACCGCATCCACCATCGTTGCGGTCACCTTGGCGAGTTCGCGGGTGTCCTTGAACACGGTCGAATACTGCTCGCCCGCCATCATGGCCTTGACCGACGGCACTTCGGCGTCCTGTCCGGTCACGATCGGCATTTCGGGGCCCGGCGCATAACCAACGCCCTTCAGCGACGAGATGATGCCGCGCGACAGGCCATCGTAAGGGGCCAGAACGCCGTGCACCTTCTTGTCGGTGTAGTTGGCCGACAGCAGGTTATCCATGCGGGCCTGCGCGACAGCGCCGTCCCAGCGGAGCGTGCCGACCTTGTCCATGCCCATCTGGCCCGACACGATGGCGATGTCGCCCGAGTCGATCAGCGGCTGGATGACGCTCATGGCGCCGTCATAGAAATAGAACGCGTTGGTATCGTCGGGCGATCCGCCGAACAGTTCCACGTTCCACGGCTTCACACCGGCGAAACGTTCCTTCAGGCCGGTGATCAGCGAGTTGCCCTGCAGCACGCCCACGCCAAAATTGTCAAAGGTCGTGTAGTAGTCGACGTTGCCCGTCTTGGTGATGAGGCGGTCATAGGCGAACACCTTGGCGCCGGCTTCGTGGGCCTTGGCGAGAATGTCCGACAGCGTCGAGCCGTCGATGGCGGCGATGATCAGGACCTTGGCGCCCTTGGTCACCATGTTCTCGATCTGTGCGAGTTGGTTCGGAATGTCGTCTTCGCCATACTGCAGATCGGTTTCATAACCGAGTGCTGTGAATTCCTTCACCATCGACTCGCCGTCCGAGATCCAGCGGGTCGAGGACTTGGTAGGCATGGAGATGCCGACGAGGCCCTTGCCCTCAGCCATGGCGGGCGCGATGCCGGCGGCGAGAATGGTAGCCAGGCCAGCGGCCGAGGCGATGAGATGTCTGCGATTGATCAAGAGTAGTTCCTCCCTGATGTGTCTTGGCCGAGCTTGGAGTGGTGGTTGCTGCTCGTTGCCAATGGGCGATCATTAGAATAACACCTTTCGGCAGGCAACGGGATTTTGTATGACAAATAAGATTGCCGCATTCGGGAGATTGCAACAGATGCGTCAGCGCGGAAAGAAACCGGTCCGTTCGCCTCCACGGCGGGCGGGCAGCAGGATTCACGCCGAGCTTGCGGCCGGCATCGGCACGCGCATTCTTGACGGGACTTACCCACCGGGCACCCTGCTCCCAAATGAAGCCGAGTGGGGCCAGATGTTCCACGCCAGCCGCACCGCCGTCCGCGAAGCGATCAAGACGCTGAACGGCAAGGGCCTGCTCGTGTCGCGTCCCAAGATCGGCTCACGCGTGGAGCCGCGCGAGCGCTGGAACCTACTCGACCGCGACGTGATGGCCTGGCACTGCGCCGCGATGGACAAGACTGCTTTCCTGATCTCTTTGCAGGAGGTGCGCCGTATCCTGGAACCAGGCGCGGCTGTGCTTGCAGCAAGCCGCCGCACGCCTCAACAGCTGGCCGAACTGGAAGCGGCACTGGAGGGGATGCGCAATGCCGCCGACGCTGAGGCCATGGTCGAGCCCGACGTGCGCTTTCATCTCGCGCTGCTGGCCTGCGCCAACAACGAATTGCTGGCACCCTTCGGCATCATCATCGAGCAGGCGCTAGCCAACCTCTTCGCGTTCACCACGCGCCACAACGCCAAGCCGGGACAGGTCGTGCCGATGCATGATGACGTCGTGAGGGCGATTGCCGCGCAGGATGCGGAGGCAGCGCGCAAGGCCATGTTCGTTCTGCTCGACGACACCGACAACGTGATCGGCAAGCCGATCAACGCCGAAGTCAAAGAACCTTCAGCCCCGCCGCATAGCGCTGCCAGTTCCTGACATAACCAGCGGCCGATTTCGGCAGGTTCGCGATTGCTTCGGCGTCAAGCTCGCGCACGACCTTGGCGGGCGCACCCATCACCAGCGAATTGTCCGGGATCACCTTGCCCTCGGTGACCAGCGCATTGGCGCCGATGAGGCAGTTGGAGCCGATCCTCGCGCGGTTGAGGATGACGGCGCCCATGCCGATCAGCGTGTTGTCGCCGATGGTGCAGCCATGCAGAATTGCCTTGTGGCCGATGGTGCAGTTCCGCCCGATGACAAGCTCGAGGCCGGGATCGGTATGCAGCACGCATCCGTCCTGCACATTTGAGTTTTCGCCAACGGTGATCAGTTCATTGTCGCCGCGCAGCACGGCACCGAACCACACGCTCGCCATGCGCTCGAGCTTCACCTTGCCGATAAGAACGGCTCCGGGCGCAATCCAGCACGCGCCCTCCTCCGGCAATTCAGGAGAGATGCCGTCGAGCGCATAAAGGGTCATGTGGGAATCCTGTCAGGTGAGTCCGAAGAGCGTTGTCAGGATAAACACCCCCTGGAAGAAGCTCCAGAGCAAACCTGTCGCGAGCAGGAGCAGTCCGAAGGCCGGGTTGTGGTCGATATCGGACAGTCCAGCCTTGGTGACAGCCAAAGGCGCATAGGCAACGAGCGCCAGGGCGCGGACTGGCGTGATCAAGCTGTACTCCGAGAGCATCCAGAGTTTTGGTTCTTCGCCCGTCAGCATGGCCCAGCCATTGCCGATGAGGCCCGCAACCGTCAGGCCGGTGATTCCAGCCATGACCCAGACGAAATGATAAAGTTCCATCGCCACCTCCGTCCGTCCCCGAATGGGACAGTCCGTTTACGAAGTAGCAAGGAAGCAAGAACGAGGCCCGCGGGCCAGCGCATGGTTAAGAAGTGGTTAATGTCTCAATCTTCGTCTTCGAGATCGAAATCGAGAATCGCCATCGAGAAATTGTAGGAGAGTTCGCCATCTTCCTCGTCGCGGAAGATCACGCCGACGAATTCCTCACCGATATAGACCTCGGCCGAGTCGTCCTTCTGCGGGCGCTTCTTCACCGCAATCGAGGGAAGCTCGAACTTGGCGCGCAGGAATTTCGTCAGTTTCGCAATTTCGTCGGGCTTCAAGGCGAAAACTCCAGTTTGGGGATGGCCGCCCCTCTAGCCCTATTCCGGGGAGGCCGCAACCTGCTCCACATTGTGGTCCATGGCGCGTGCAGGCTCGGTGCAGCCGGCATAGCCAACCACCTTGGCGGGAACGCCCGCCACCGTGGTGTTGGCAGGAACGTCGTGAAGGACGACCGAGCAGGCCGCAACACGCGAGCAATGGCCGATCTCGATGTTGCCAAGAATCTTGGCGCCGGCTCCCACCAGCACGCCGCGGCGGATCTTCGGGTGGCGGTCGCCCGCCTCCTTGCCGGTGCCGCCGAGCGTCACACCCTGCATGATGGAAACATTATCCTCGATGACGGTCGTCTCGCCGATCACGATGTCATGGCCGTGGTCGACCATGATGCCCTTGCCGATCTGCGCCGCCGGGTGAATGTCCATGGCCGCGATAACCGAAAGCCGGCTCTGCAGGTAGTAGGCGAAATCCTTCCGCCCCATGTTCCACAGCCGGTGGGCCATGCGGTGGGTTTGGATCGACTGGTAGCCCTTGAAATAAAGCAAAGGGTCGATGTAGCGGTGGCAGGCCGGGTCACGGTCGAAGGTGGCGATGATGTCGGCGCGCGCTGCATGCCCGATCTCGGGTTCGGCATCGATGGCGTCGTTGAAGGCATGGACGATGAGGTCGGCGCCGATGTCGGCATTGCCGAGCCGCTGCGCCAGCCGATGCGTCAGCGCCTCCTCGAACGTGTCGTGGTTCAGCACAAGCGAGAAAATGAAGCCGCCCAAGGCAGGTTCGTGCCGCGCAATCTCCTCGGCCTCGTCGCGGATGCGATTCCACACCGGATCGAGCTTCTCGATGGATTGGGTCTGTGTGGCCTGACGCATCTTCAACTCCCATTTCCCAATCAACATCCTCTCGCGGGAGGCGCCGCGACATAGCGGCAGGGACTGCCAATATAACGTAATCCGACACATATGGGTATCCCATCGCAGGATTGTGAAGGGTGCCACTTCATTCTAGAAACCGGAGCATGACCCAGCTTCCCTCGCCTTCTCCCCATATCCAGGCTTTCGTTGACGGATCAACTGGTTGGCTGGTGCTGAACCGACCAGAGCGCCGCAATGCGCTGAACGCCGCCATGTGGGCCGCCATCCCGCCACTGATGAAATCTCTTGATGATCACCCTGATGTGAGGGTGATCGTGATGCGGGGCGCTGGCGCCGAGGCCTTCGCGGCGGGGGCCGACATTTCGGAGTTCGGCGAAACGCGGAGCGACGCGGGTGCCGCCAGGGCCTACGAGGAACTGAACGGCGCAGCCTTCGCCTCGATCCGGCAAAGTGCAAAGCCCGTCGTTGCCATGATCCAGGGCTTCTGTATCGGTGGCGGACTAGCACTCGCCCTCGCCTGTGACCTTCGCATCGCCGACGCCAGCGCCCTCTTCGCATTGCCGCCCGCACGGCTGGGGCTGGCCTATCCGCTCGACGGGCTTCGCGATCTGGTCACCACCATCGGCTTGCCCGCCGCCAAGGACATGATCTTCACCGCCCGCCGCCTCAAGGCGGAGGAAGCCTATCGTCTGGGACTGATCGACAGGCTTTTTGTGGACATCGAAGGAGATGCGAAATCACTCTGCGCCGAGATCGCCACGGGCGCGCCTTTGACCATCCTCCATGCCAAGCGAGCTCTTGACGCTGTCGCCATCCGTGCCGGTCATGTGCAGGAAGAAGACATTGCCAAACTGGCTGCCCGCTGCTTCGACAGCGAGGACTACACGGAAGGCAGAGCGGCATTTGCGGAGAAGCGCAAACCGGTGTTCAGGGGACGATGATGCCCGGCATTCAAGCGTCTGCGCCGCCCTTCAGGAAGGCCAGCACCGCCACCTTGTATCCACGGTCGCCCACCGCATTCATGTGGTTGCGGCCGGGCAGCGTCACGCCTCTTGATCCCGGAATAGCCTTGACCAGCGTCTCGACGTCGCCCGCCACATCGTCCTTTTCGCCTGCCACCACGAGAACAGGCACGTTGATGCGGCCCAGTTCCTCCGCGGTGATCTTCACCCGCGAGGACCGGATGCAGGCGGCGAGCGCTTTCAGGTCGCTCTTGGTTTGCTCGGCGAACACCCGGAAGCCGCGCGCGCCGGCATCGGCAACGTCATCGCGGCTCGGTGCCTCAAGCGCATTCGCGATGGCCTCCGACCCGCCGACGCCGGTGATCATGCGCGACGCCAGCCCCGCGAAGACTGCGCGGCGCACCCGCTCCGGATGGTGAATAGCGAGCAGAGCCGCCACGCGAGCCCCCATCGAGTATCCCATCACGTCAGCTTGGGCGATTCCCAGATGATCGAGCAGGCGGCGCGCGTCCCCGGCCATGGCGATCGCCGGATAGCGTTCGGAATCATAGAGTTTCTCGCTCGCGCCATGCCCCCGGTGATCGAAGGTGATGACCTTGTGGCCCGCGTTCACCAGCGTCTTCACCCAGCCCGTGTCCCACCAGTTGACACGGCCCGTTGACGCAAAGCCATGGATGAGCAGCACGGGGGGCCCCTCGCCCGCGACCTCATAGGCGATCTCGACGCCGTCCGAATTGAATTTGTGCATGGGCGCGAACATATGCTAATCCGCCCTCGAAACAAGTCTTTGAGGACCACATGGCATCGGGCGCAACTCCGCATTTCCACAATCAGATGGGGCTGGCTGCGATCGAAGTTGGCGCCCGCGAATTCATGTGCATCGGTTCGCTGCCGCCCTTCGACCACCCGCATATCTTCATCGATATGGGTGCCGATACTGAGACCGTCTGCCCCTATTGCTCGACGCTCTACAAGCACAATCCGAAGCTGGCGGAGACCGATTCGATTCCCGCCCAGGCCGCCTGGCACGAAGAAGCTGCCTGACAACTTCACCATCCGCGCCTACACAGAAGCCGACGCGGAGGCTGTCGTTGCACTCGCGCGGGAACTGCAGGAACATGAGGGCCGGGTTTTTGATCGGCTGAAACCTCCAGAATCCATAGGGCGTTGGTACGTTGATGGCCTCCTCAAGGAAGTGCAAACGCATGGCGGCGTGCTTCTGGTCGCCGCAAACGGCAACGGTATAGCGGGCTATGCGAACTTGCTGATCGGGCTCTCCTCCGCTGATGAGCCTGAGGAAGTCCCCTATACTTTCGCACATGTCTCGGATCTCTGTGTCGGCACGGCGTATCGAGGCAACGGCATCGGGCAAGCCCTGATGGCAGAATGCGAGCGGCGGGCAACGGCTGCGGGCGAAAAGTGGCTGCGTCTCGATGTTCTTGCTGGCAATCATTCGGCCCGCAAGTTCTACTCAAATCTTGGCATGGAAGAACTCTTCCTGACCCTGGAAAAGAAACTGATGTGAGAGCTTCCCTGTCCATCGCCCAGGCCCGCCGCGTGGCGCTGGCCGCGCAGGGCTTCACGCAACCCGACCGCACGAAGAAAGTCACATGGTCCCACATGGACCGCATGACGCGGCAGCTGAACCTGCTGCAGATCGATAGCGTCAACGTTCTGGTCCGCTCGCATTACCTGCCCCTCTTCTCGCGCCTCGGCGCCTATGCTCATTCCGCGCTGGATGAACGCACCTTCGGCAGCAAGAAACGCGCGTTCTTCGAATGCTGGGCGCATGAGGCAAGCCTGCTCCCTTTTGATCTTCACCCCCTCATGCGCTGGCGCATGGCCCGGGCGCGGTCAGGCAACGGCACCTACAGTTCGATGGACCGCTTCGGCCTCGAGGAACGAGCCTATCTCAAGGACGTGCTCGACTTCGTCACCCGCAATGGTCCGGCGGTGGCGAGCGAGGTGCCGGGCGGCGGCAAGGCCGAAGGCGGCTGGTGGGGCTGGTCGCGCGGCAAGATGGCGCTGGAAACCCTCTTCGACCAGGGGCTCGTCACCACCGCCACACGGCAAGGCTTTGAGCGGCTCTACGACATTCCCGAGCGGGTGATTCCGCCGGACATTCTGGCGCTCGAAACGCCATCGGAAGCCGATTCTATCCGCCGCCTGCTCGACCTCTCGGGCCGCGCCCATGGCATCGGCACCGAGATCGACCTCCGCGACTATTTCCGCCTCCCCGTCGCCGAGACGAAAACGGCTCTCGCCGAACTGGTGGAGGACGGCACTCTGCTGCCCGTGACCGTCGCAGGCTGGAAGCAGCAGGCCTACCTTCACAAGGACGCGAAGCTGCCGCGCAAGGCGGGGGGCTCGGCTCTTTTGTCGCCCTTCGACCCCATGGTGTGGGAACGCTCGCGGGCCGAGCGGCTCTTCGACTTCCACTACAGGATCGAGATCTATACCCCTGCCGAAAAACGAAAATTCGGCTACTACGTGCTCCCCTTCCTGCACCATGACCGGATCGCGGGCCGCGTCTGCCTCAAGGCCGACCGGCAAGCCGGCGTGTTGCGCGCCAACGCCATCCATCACGAGTCCCATGCCGAACCCGGCGAGACTGCCGAAGCACTGGCAGCCGAACTGAAGCTCATGGCGTTGTGGCTGGGGCTTTCGGGTGTTGAAGCAGGAGCGAAGGGAAACCTCGCCCGCGCGTTGAGGCAGGCCCTGTGATCGACATCGAGACAGATCGCCTGATGCTGCGCCTTGTGCCGCTGGCCGGGCTCGCCGCAACTGCTACCAAGGATGCAGAAGCCTGCCGCCGTCTGATTGGACGAAACCTGCCCAGCGAATGGTTCGAGCATGCGTGGGTCTACGAGATGCGCCTCAACCAGTGGAAGGATGATCCGGACTATGCGCCCTGGTCGATCCGCTCCATCATTCTGAAAGACACGGGAGATGTCGTGGGCAGCATCAACTGCCACGACAAGCCGCAAGCCTTCGAGCACGAGGGAGAGTCCGGGCAGATGATCGAGATGGGTTATTCCATTTTCGAACCATACCGCCGCCAGGGCATCGCCCACGAAGCCATACTTGGCCTTGCAGGTGTCGCGCGAGCCAAGGGCGTGCGCTTCCTGCGCCTGTCGATCTCGCCGGACAACGAAGCCTCCCAGGCCTTGGCAAAGAAACTGGGTGCCGAAAAGATCGGCACCCAGATCGATGACATTGATGGCCTCGAAGAAGTCTTCCTCGCGCGCCTCTAAATCACACCCTCGGCCTTGAGGTCGCGCGTGGCCTTCTCGATAGCGCCGCGCAACGTGTCGACCACGAAGTCCACTTGTTCCTTCGTGATGATGAGCGGCGGCGAGAGCACGTCGAGGTGTCCGATGGGACGCACCAGCAACCCGTTCGCCTCGCACTCGTTGGAGATGCGCTTCGAGATGTTGCAGCTGTCGGGCAGCTTCTCGCGGGTCTTCTTGTCCTTCACATATTCCACGCACATCATCAGGCGGCGGCCGCGCACGTCGCCCACGATTTCGATATCGCGGAGTTCGCCCAGGCGCTTTTCGAGGTAATCGCCCACCCGCGCGGCATTGCCGCAAAGGTCTTCGCGCTCGATGATCTCGATATTCTTGAGCGCCACGGCGCAGGCGACCGGATGGCCGGAATACGTATAGCCATGGGTGAACCATGCATCGGGGTCCGCCGCCGAAATCGTCTCGTGGATGTCGTCGGAATAGATGACAGCCGAGAGCGGAATGTAGCCCGAGGTGAGGCCCTTGGCGCAAAGGATCATGTCCGGCACAACGCCATACTCATCGTAGGACGCGAAGAAGTGGCCGAGCCGGCCGAAGGCCGTCACGATTTCGTCGGCGATGAACAGGATGCCATTCTTCGTGCACAACTCGCGCATGCGCGGCAGGTAGTTGGGAGGCGGAATGCACACGCCACCTGAAGCCTGCGCGGGCTCCGCAATGAAGCAGGCGATATTCTCCGCGCCAAGCTCCGCGATCTTCTGTTCGAACTCGGCCACGAGGAAGTCGCTGAAGGCTTCGAGGCTCATGTCCTCGGGACGGCGGTAGGGATAGGGTGCGGAGAGATGGTGGACCAGATCGGGCACGTAGCGGAAATGCTCCGACTGGTCGCCGTCGCGAAGCCCCACGGTCATGCCGAGATAGGTCGAGCCATGATAGGAGTTCTTCCGCGAGATCACATAGCGGCGCGAGCGCTCGCCCTTGCGCGACTGATAGAAATGGGCAAGCCGGATCGCCGTATCGACGGCACATGAGCCCGAGGTGGCATAGGCCACGTGATTGAGGTTGCCGGGCGCCAGTTGCGCGAGCTTCGCCGCGAGCCGGGATGCGGGCGCGTTGGTGACATCGACGAATGTCGTCGTGTAGCAGAGCTGCATCGCCTGCTCGGCCATGGCCTCGGCGATTTCCTTCCGGCCATAACCGGCGTTCACGCACCACATGCCGCCAATGCCATCGAAGTAACGGCGGCCACTTGCATCGGTGACGTAACAGTCCTCGCCCTCGACGAGGACGAGCGAACCGTCCTTCTTGAAACTGTCGAAATGCGTATAGGGGTGCAGGACATGGTCGTGGTCCTGCTGCCAGAGTTCCTGGGCGTTGAAACGGTTGCTAACCTGTTGAAGCACGATTGGTTCTCCCTTCGGAATTCATATTGAACGCGCATTCAATATCACATCCGAGGGCATTCCGCCAACCCCCTCGCGCAAAACTCGCGTGCAGGCACCGCGGAGGATAGACTTGGGCCATGGGAATCGGAGCACCGCACCACGCCTTCAAGACCTGGATTGAGGCCCGGCCGCAGGACGCCGGACTGCCATCAAACTTGGAACACGCGCTGGAAAAGGCCTTCAATGCCGGCTCCTACCCTGGCTTGCATGGTCTGCTGATCGTGCGGAACGGGAAACTGGGCTTCGAACGCCATTTTCCCGGCGCCGATGAAACCTGGGGCAAAGGCCTCGGCACCGTCAATCATCACGCGGACTTGCCGCACGATCTCCGCTCCATCACCAAATCGATCGTCAGCCTGCTCTACGGCATCGCCCTTGGCGCGGGGCTTGTACCACCTGTGGCCACAAGGCTCATGGATGCCCTGCCCGAGCACGCCGATCTTCTGGGCAATCCCCTGAAGCGGCGGATCACCATCGGGCATGTCCTGTCCATGCGCATGGGGCTCGCATGGGAAGAAGACCTAGCCTACTCCGACCCGATGAACGGCGAGCGGCTCATGGGGGAAGCCACGGACCGCATCCGCCATGTGCTTGGGCTGCCGATGGCGGAGCCGCCTGGCCGCCGCTGGGTCTATTGCGGCGGAGCCACCGTGTTGATCGGCCACCTCATAGAGCGCGGCACCGGCCAGCGGCTGGAAGATTTCGCGGCGCAGCGGCTCTTCGGGCCATTGGGAATTGACGATGCCACCTGGGCACGCTGGCCGGATGGGCGGCCGGCGGCATCCTCGGGCCTCAGGATGACGGCGCGGAGTCTCGCGCGCATCGGCCAGATGGTGCTGGACAAAGGCATCTGGAACGGAAGCCGCGTGGTGCCCGCGAGCTGGATCGTGTCGTCTCTCAAGCCGCGCGCCTGGGCAGAGCCGGGCCTCCGCTATGCCTATCATTGGTGGCTGGGCAATCTCGTCTCGAACGCGAAGCCGTGGTTTGCAGCCTATGGCAATGGCGGCCAGCGCATGATCGTGATCCCCAGCCTCAAGCTGGTCGTCGTCATCTTCGCGGGCAACTACAACACCGCCGACCAGTGGAAGATGCCGGCGAAGCTCATGGCCCGCATCGTCATGCCGGCCATCGTATGAACCGTCAGACCAGCAGTTCGCGGCGCTTGTTGATGTGCTGTTCGACAGCGCCCACCACCCGGTCGCAATCGGCATCCGTCACCATCAGCGACAGCGCCATGAAGCCGCGCTCGGCGATATAGACGCCTTGCTCCAGCAGATCGAGAAACAGCAATTGTTTCAGGTTCTTGTCGGTATGTTCTACGTCGTCGGGTGAAGTGACGTCACCGCTCATGGGATGGATCGTGAGCATCGAGCCCTGCCCCATGGCCTTCATCTTCACCTGATAGAGCATGAACAGGTCATTGAGCGCGTTGCGCAGCCGGTCGCCTCGCGCATTGAGTTCGACGCAGGCCTCTGGTGTGTAGATTTCGGTCATCGCCACGTTGCCCACCGTCATGGTCAGCGTGTTGTTGTTGAACGTGCCCGCGTGTGGCAGCGCGTTGGGCTTCGTCGGGTCGAACAGGTCCATGATGACGCGTTTGCCGCCAAAGGCGCCGAAACTCATGCCACCGCCGACATATTTGCCCAGCGCCTTGAGGTCTGGCTCGATCCCCAGCTTGGCCGACAGCCCGCCGGGATGCAGCCTTGACGTCATCACCTCGTCGAAGATCAGCACGATGCCACGCTTCGCCGTCTCATCGCGCAGCATCGTGAGGAATTCCATGCTGGCCGGAATGCAGCCGCCGCCGCCGAGCATCGGCTCGAGGATGATCGCTGCGAGGTCGTCTGCATGTTCGGCGATCAGCGCGCGCGTGCCTTCCACATCGTTGTAGTGGCCCATCACGCAATCGAAGGGCGCGTTCACGGGCGAAGCCCCATGGCTGAAATAGAGCGTGCCGCCATGATAGCCGCCATGCATGGGCATGATCTTCTTTCGGCCGGTGAAGCAGCGCGCCGCCGCCAGCGCCATCATGTTGGCCTCGGTCCCCGAGTTGGTGAAGCGCACGAGATCGAGATTGAAGCGTTTCGTCACCACTTCGGCGAGCTTCACCTCTTCCTCGTGATGGGCGCCGAGATTGAGGCCTTTCGCCAGCGCGGCATGTGCCGCCGACAGGATGCGCGGATGCGAATGCCCGTAGATGCCTGCGGAATATTCGCCCAGCAGGTCGAGGTAGCTGTGCCCGTCAACATCGGTCAGTTGCGAACCCTGAGCCTTCTCGACCCTCACCGGAAATGGCGCGGTGAACAGCACCGTGCGGGTGTTGCCGCCGGGCATGACCTCCGTCGCGCGGTCATGCAGCGCCTTGGTCATCGGTCGCGCCGCGGCAAAGGCGGCCATGGCATCGTGAAGTGCGGCTTCGGTGGCGGGCGAAGAGAGATGTTCTTGCATGTTCAGACCCAGATGATGACGGCGGCGGCGAGGGCGACATAGGTGAACTGATGGACCAGCTGGTCCACCGTCAGCGCCCACCAGAAATAGGGCTTGTCGGCCGACCACCTGTTCCGGCGCACCACCGTCTCCTTGGTGAAGTCCACATGATAATGGACGACGCTGTCAGCGAGCGCCAGCGCGAGCGAAGGGAGGGCAGCCATGCCGAAGACGAGGAACGCAGCAAGGCTGCCCAATCCATGTATGCCCGCATGCGCGAGGCCGCCGGGCCTGCCATAGAAGCCCTTTTCCCGCAGCATCCACAGCGTCTGCAGGGGTCCGTCGCAAACAGCGTGCTTGATCTGCAGCAACAGCAGCAGAAACAGGATGCCGAGGGCAGTCGCGTTCTCCATGACGCTCAGACGGTGGCCTTGTCCCCGATGGGCGGGGTGAACTGCAGGCCCATGTCCCAGGGCAGATAGATCCAGGTGTCCTGGCTGACTTCTGTGACGAAGGTATCGACCAGAGGGCGGCCCGCTGGCTTCGCATAGACGGTTGCGAAATGCGCCTTGGGCAGCATCTCGCGAACGACGCGCGCCGTGGCGCCGGTATCGACCAGATCGTCGACGATCAGGACGCCGGTCCCCCCTTCGGTGCCGGCCACCGAGGCACCGATGCTCTTCAGCACCTGGATATGGCCCTGCTTGTCGTAGTCATAGGAGGCAACGCAGACCGTCTCGATCACGCGGATGCCGAGTTCACGCGCCACCACAGCAGCAGGCACAAGCCCGCCACGCGTGACAGCCACGACAGCCGAGAACGGTCCGGCGGCCGACAGCCGCCAGGCCAGCGCCCGGGCATCGCGGTGGAACTGGTCCCACGACACCGGGAAACTCTTCTGCCACTTCTCGTCCATGGTTCCTCCCCCGAAGACTTTCGCCTGTTATGCCTGCGGCGCACATTTCACGCAATCCGCCATTAACCATCAACGGTGTATTCATGTTTTGACGTGAAAGTCGGGGTTTCCGTTCTGTCAGGTGTGAGGAGTTTTTCGTATGAGTCAAGCGGCAGGCATCGTCGCCGAGATGACGAAGGCGTTCGAGACGGCAAACGTCGAGATGTTCGCCATCGGCCTGCCGGAGGCGCGCGTGATTGCCGCCACCAGCGCTGTCATGCGCAAGTGGAATTGCACCCGCGAGGAACTTGTCGGCAAGCAGCTGGTAAAGTTCGGCACCGGCCCCCTGTCGGCCCGCCACCTGACCGAGGACACGCCCTATGGTCCGGTCCAGAAGGTTGAAGTCACCTATGTGCCGCCGCTCGGCACCACGCGCTCGATCCGCTTCACGCCGCAGAACCTCACCGACGACGGCCAGAACGTGGTCATGCTCATCGGCCAGCATGCAAGCCTCGAGGAAGCTGAAGAGGCCATCCAGAACGAGCGCCGCCTGAGCCTGGCGCTCCGCTCCGGCGGCTATGCCGCCTGGGATCACGACTACCGCACCAGCGAATCCTACAATTCACCGGAGCTCTACGATCTCCTCGGATTCGAACGCGGCATGAGTCACCTCACCTTCAACACCTTCAACGATCTGGTCCACCCTGACGACCGCGACAGAACTCTGGATGACCAGATCAAGTCCGCGCCCTTTGGCTCGGACATGTTCCAAACCCGCTACAGGGTGAAGAACGCGCAGGGCAACTATGTCTGGCTTGAATCGATCGCTGGCGTCATCCGCAGCCCGGTCGATGGCAAGCCGGTCAAATGCGTCGGCCTCTCGCGCAACATCAGCGAGCAGATGGCGGCGCTCGAAAAGATGCAGGCCTCGGAGCGCATCCTGAAGCGTTCTCAGCGCGCGGCAAGGCTCGGCAGCTTCACCGTCAACGTCGAGACCGGGCACTCGCGGCTCTCCACCGAGATGATCGCCTTGATCGGCATGGAGGACGCCATCGTCCAGCCGAATCTTGTGGTCTTCGAAAAGATGATCGAGCCCGCCGACCGCGAGAAGTTCCGCGAGGCCATCGAACTCGCAAAGCACGGCCAGAACAGCCCGGTCTTCGAGATCGGCTACAAGACCCTCGTCGAGGGCGAACTGAACTATTTCGAGGTGAAGATCGAGGCCGACCGCAACAGCCACAACCTGGTCGACCAGATTTTCGGCACCTGCCAGTGCATCACCGAGCGCAAGCTGCTGGAACGCAAGTTCATGCAGGCGCAGAAGATGGAAGCCGTGGGCCAGCTGACGGGCGGCGTGGCGCATGACTTCAACAACCTGCTCATGGTCGTGCTGGGCAACCTGCAGCTTGTCGAGCAGCTCGTGAAGGATGATGAGCGCGTGCTGAAGCGCATCAATGCCGCCTATGAAGCGGCAGAGCGCGGCTCCGAGCTGACCAAGCGCATGCTCGCTTTCTCGCGCCAGCAGACGCTCCAGAACCGCAATCTCGACGTCAACACCCTGCTCACCCGCATGCACGGCATCCTGGGCCACGCCGTTGGCGCCACGGTGAACCTGTCGATCATCCCCGCCGACGAACTCTGGCCCATCCGTGCCGACGCCACGATGCTGGAGACGGCCATCCTCAATCTCTGCATCAATGCCCGGGACGCCATGAAGCCCAAGGGCGGTGACCTGACCGTCGAGACCTTCAACCGCACGCTCGATGAAGCCGCCGCCGCCGACATGGAAGACGTGCCGCCGGGCGACTATGTCGAGATCGCCGTCACCGATACGGGCTGCGGCATTCCGGCCGAGAACATCGAGAAGGTGTTCCAGCCCTTCTTCACCACCAAGGGCCCGGAGGCCGGATCCGGCCTTGGCCTCTCCATGATCTATGGCTTCGTCAAGCAATCGGGCGGCCACATCAAGATCTATTCGGAACTCGGCCACGGCACCACCATGCGGATCTACTTGCCGCGCCTCAGGACGGCGGCCGATGAAGCGACGGTGTCAATGCCCGAGGCCGCTACGCAGATCCAGCCTTCGGCAGCGGCCACGGCCGCACCTGAGCCCATGCCAGCCGCAGTTTCGGTCCGCAGGCCCACCGTGCTCGTGGTCGAGGACAATCCATCGGTTCGCGATGTCGCAGCCGCAATGATCGAGGACATGGGCTACGACGTCATCATCGCGTCGAGCGGAGCCGAGGGGCTTCAGGCCATCGAGGACCGACCGGAGATCAACCTCGTCCTTTCGGATGTCATCATGGCGGGCGGTATGAACGGGCCCGAGATGGCCCAGCGCGCGCTCTCCGTCAGGCCGGAGCTCAAGGTACTGTTCATGTCGGGCTACGCGCCGGGTTCGCTCCGCCAGATGCAGCAGGAGCTTCCCAACGCCATCGACCTCGTGAACAAGCCCTTCACCCGCAACGACCTCACCGAAAAGGTGAAGCGCGCGCTGGCGGCTTAAGCCTCAGCTCCAGCCGCGCGCCTTCCCGGCGGCGACAAGTTCGTCCGCCATCTTGCGCACGGCTGCGAGGGCCTGTTCGAGAAGGGCTTCATCGCGTGAGCGAAGCACCAGGTTCGTGGCAAAGCCATCTGGCGCCTGGAAGGGATAGGAACCGATCACCACCGCCGGGAACGCCTTCTGGACCTCGCCCAGGGGCTTGGCCGCATCGCCCTCGCCGCCCCGGAACTCCACCGTGCGCGACTTCATGGGAACGCCCTTCGTCAGCCGTGTCGCAACATCGTCCATCATGGCATTCATGATCTTCGGCACGCCCGCCATCACGAAGACATTGCCCATCTGGAAGCCCGGCGCCTTCGACACCGGATTGTCGATGAGGGTCGCTCCCACCGGCATCCTTGCCATTCGCATCCGCGCCTCGTTCGGCTCCCGGCCCATTTCCTTGAAATAGGCGAGCAGGATCTCGACCGCCTGCTGATTATGTTCGATCGGCACGCCGAAGGCCCTGGCAACGGCATCCGCTGTGATGTCGTCATGCGTGGGGCCGATGCCGCCGGTGGTGAAGACATAGGTGTAGCGCGCCCGCAAGGCATTCACCGCCGCCACGATCTCCTCCTCCACGTCCGACACGACGCGGGCTTCCTTGAGGTCGATGCCGATCGCCGTCAGGTAGTCCGCGAGAAACCCGAGATTCTTGTCCTTGGTGCGGCCGGAGAGGATTTCATCTCCGATCAGGAGGACGGCGGCTGTGGGTTGTGGGGCGGTCATGGCGCTTGATCCTTGTTCACCGGAGGGTGTGGCAGCCGGGATGCTCCGTGTCAAAGCGCCCTTTTGCCTTGCGATCAAGGTCTTGCCTCATTATGTGGGGCTGGACGCATATGCGGAAAGCAGCGGTTGAGGCTTCTGCCCTTTCCTGTAAACTTGACGCGCAATTCAAATCCCAGCCGGCCGGGCGATCCCGGTTCTGGACATCGCATGACCCACGCCGCCGAAGACACCGACTCGCCCCGCTCCAGCCGCATCAAGCTTCATGGCCCCGCCGATTTCGAGGGCATGCGCAAGGCCGGGCGCCTGACTGCCGAAGCTCTAGACCTGCTGGTGCCGCATGTGAAGCCCGGTGTCACCACCGACGAACTCGACAGCCTCATCGTGGACTTCGCCCGCGCACACAACGCTATCCCGGCGCCCTATAATTACCGGGGCTACCCCAAGTCGATCTGCACCTCGATCAACCACGTCGTCTGCCATGGCATTCCCAACGACAAGCCTCTCCGCGACGGCGACATCGTCAACATCGACGTGACGCTCATCGTCGATGGCTGGCACGGCGATTCAAGCCGCATGTACATGGTGGGCGAAGTGAACCGCAAGGCCGAGCGCCTCGTCGAGGTCACCTACGAATGCCTCATGCGCGGCATCGCCATGGTAAGGCCCGGAGCCCACCTGGGCGACATCGGCCACGCCATCCAGACCTATGCCGAAGCCGAGCGCTGCTCCGTCGTCCGCGACTTTTGCGGCCATGGCCTGGGCCGCGTGTTCCACGATCATCCCAACGTGCTGCACTATGGCCGCATGGGCGAAGGCGTGGAACTGAAGCCCGGCATGTTCTTCACGATCGAGCCGATGATCAATCTCGGCCGCCCGCATGTGAAAATCCTCGGTGATGGCTGGACCGCCGTCACCCGCGACCGGTCGCTCTCGGCGCAGTTCGAGCATACCGTGGCCGTGACCGAGACAGGCGTCGAGATCTTCACGCTCTCGCCCAAGGGCTTCCATCATCCGCCCTACGCGGTTTAGTCCATGGCGGGGTTTGACGATGCCGGTGCCAAGCCCCCGCCGCCGCATTTCCTCGGCCATCGCGACCGCCTGAAGGACCGTTTCCGCGAAGGTGGCCCGGATGCCATGCCGGACTACGAGTTGCTCGAGATGGTCCTGTTCCGCGCCATCCGCCGTGGCGATACCAAACCCATTGCCAAGCACCTGCTCGCCCGCTTCGGCACCTTCGCGGAAGTGCTGAGTGCCGAGCCCGAGCGCCTCATGGAAGTGAAGGGCGTGGGCGAGGCCGTGGCGACGGAACTCAAGATCGTCCACGCTGCGGCCCTGAGGCTGGCGCGAGGCCAGGTCATCAACCGGCCCCTGCTCAACACCTGGAACGCCATCCTCGAATACATCCGCGCGGCGATGGCCTTCAACGAGATCGAGCAGTTCCGCATTCTCTTCCTCGACAAGAAGAACCAGTTGATTGCGGACGAAGTGCAGCAGGAAGGCACCGTCGACCACACGCCGGTCTACACGCGCGAAGTGGTGAAGCGCGCACTGGAACTCGCCGCCTCGGCCGTCGTGCTCGTTCACAACCATCCCTCGGGCGATCCGACGCCGTCGATGGCCGATATCGAGATGACCAAGAAGATCGTGGACGCCGGCCAGCGCCTCAACGTCATCGTCCACGATCATGTGATCGTGGGCCGCAAGGGCCATTTCAGCTTTCGCGCAAACGGCCTGATGTAATCGGCCTCAGAAGCCAGTGAGCGGGCGCGGCCTGCTGCCATCGGTGTAGCGGGAGAACCGGAACGGCCTTGGATCGACAACGGGTGTTTTCCCCGCCGCGATCTCCGCCGTCAGCCGCCCCGCCCCCGGACCGATGCCAAAGCCGTGGCCCGAATAACCCGACGAGAGAACAAGACCCGGAATACTGTCGACCTCGGAGATGACCGGAACAAGATCGGGCGTGGCATCGATCATGCCGCCCCAGCTTGCGGCGGTGGGCACGCCCTTGAAGGCCGGAAAAGTCGTTTCGAGATTGGCGCGGGCGCGTCTGTTCTCGGCGTCTGACGGCTGCGGATCGAGAATGCGCATTTTCTCGAAGGGCGACGTGGTGCCGCTGCTCCAGCCGTCCAGCAACCTCTGCTGGGCGAAGAAGGACTTGCCGAAGCGGAATGCGATGCCACCCCACTCCTGTTTCAGCACAGGAATGAAATCCGTGAGGAAGCGGAAATTGTCGGGCTCGATGTCGGCCACCACGCCTCCGCTCGCCACCGTGTATCCGCCATCGAGCCTTTTTCGCAGCGCAAGTCCAGGCCCCCAGGCCGCCGTATCAGGCCCGCCATCCATCGGCGCCGTCCGCAGCACCGAGGCGAGCACCTTGAGCTGCTGGAAGCGCACGCCCACGCTGCGGCAGAACAGGCTGGACCAGACACCGCCCGCCACCACCA